>SHYH01000009.1 GCA_009692865.1 Dehalococcoidia bacterium | reverse complement strand
CGACGACGCCCAGTTGGTGATCCTCACAGGCCCCAACATGTCGGGGAAGTCCACCTACATTCGTCAGGTGGCCCTCATCGTCCTCATGGCCCAGGTGGGCAGCTTTGTCCCCGCCAGGGAGGCCACCATTGGCCTGGTGGACCGTATCTTCACCCGCGTTGGCCTCCAGGACGACCTGGCCACGGGCCAGTCCACCTTCATGGTGGAGATGGTGGAGACCGCCAACATCCTGAACCACGCCACGTCCAGGTCCCTGGTGATCCTGGACGAGATCGGGCGCGGGACCAGTACCTACGATGGCCTGGCCATCGCCCAGGCGGTGGCCGAGCACCTGCACAACCACCCCATGTTGGGGTGCAAGACCCTTTTCGCTACCCATTACCACGAGCTGACGGCGCTGGCCCGCTACCTCCCCCGCGTCCGCAACCGCCAAGTGATGGTGACGGAGGAGGAGGGCCGGGTGGTGTTTCTCCATCGGATCGCTGAGGGGAGCGCGGACCGGAGCTACGGGGTTCACGTGGCCCAGCTTGCGGGCCTGCCGCGTCCCCTGATCAGTCGGGCCTGGGAACTCTTGGCGGAGCTTGAGAAGGCCAATGGCCTGAGTGCCACCGCTGGGCGTCCTCGCGGCAGGGGCAGGCCCCGCCGAGGTGCGCCGCAACTCTCCCTCTCCAGCGTGACCCTTCAGCAGGTGCGAGAGGAGCTGATGAGGGTGGACATCACCGGCCTTACCCCCCTTCAGGCCCTTAACCTCCTCTACGAGCTTCAGGAGAAGGCGAAGGAGAGCGGGTGGTGACTGGGCGGAGCGAAGGCCGACAGGCCGACAGGCCGAAGGCCCCGTATCCCAAATCGGGGCTCCGTATGGCAATCGGAGCGAAGCCCCTATAGGCGTGCTAAGGCGGCCCAGGTATCGTTGACCCAAGGGCGACGCCCTGGTACACTTTCAGCCGTGTGTTGGGCCCGTCCCGCTATGACGGGATGCAGCGGGCACCCTGGCGGAGCGCACCAAGAGGAGCATGACAGAAGCAGGTCCATCGGTGGAAACGGCAGCCCATCGGCGACTGAACATCTTCTTCGACGTAGACTACACCATCATCTCGGCCTACGGGCTCCTGCGGCCCGGCGTGCGGGAGTGCTTCCAGAGCCTGATAGACGATGGCCACACGCTCCACATCTGGTCTGGCGTGGGGCTGCGGTGGCACGAGGTGCGGACCCACAAACTGGAGCCCCTCATCGCCGGGGTGTATCTGAAGCCCACATCGAACTATCGCGAGGAGTGGCAGCGGCAGGGGATAGCTGTCCAGCCCGACTTTATCATTGACGACCACCAGGAGATCGTCCAGGTCTTCGGAGGCATTTGCGTCCGCCCTTACTTCTACCCCGACGACAGGGACCGGGAGATGGAGGCCATCTATGCGGCCATTCGCTCCTATGCGGAGACGGGGCGCACGGCTCACCCCCGGTTCTGGCCTCCCCGAAACGGCCACCACCCGTAGGCTTACCACGGGTGACTGGTCTTCTCCTCCTCGTCCCTGTCCGTGAGACTCCTGACCTTCTAGGCGGCCATCATGCCTATCCATGTCCTGCCCCCAGAGGTTGCCGCCAAGATCGCCGCGGGCGAGGTGGTGGAGCGCCCCGCCTCGGTGGTCAAGGAGCTGGTGGAGAACTCCCTGGACGCCGGCGCCACGGAGATCACCGTCGAGGTGCGCGGAGGCGGCCTGGAGCTGATCCGCGTCTCCGACAACGGCAGCGGCATCCCCGCCGCCGAGGTCCCTCTGGCCTTCCAACGTCACGCCACCAGCAAGCTCTCCTCGGCGGATGACCTCTCCACCATCGCCACCCTGGGGTTCCGGGGCGAGGCCCTGCCCAGCATCGCCGCCGTGGCCCACGTCACCATGCTGACCCGCGCTCCTCAGGAGCAGAGCGGCACCTACGCAGAGGTCGAGGGGGAGAAGGCGCTGCGCCGTGAGCCCAGGGGGGCGCCCCAAGGCGCCACGGTCACCGTGCGATGCCTCTTTGAAAACGTTCCCGCTCGCCTCAAGTTCATGCGCTCCCGCGCCTCGGAAAGCGCCCGGGTGCAGCAGGTGGTGCACCACTCCATGCTGGCCTACCCCGAGGTGCGGTTTACCCTCCTTCAAGAGGACAGGCCGCCCCAGGTGAGCGGAGGCACGGGCAGGCTTCGCGACGTCCTGGCCACGGTCTACGGCCCAGAGGCAGCGGGGGCCATGCTGGAGATCCCCTCAAGCCAGGAGGGCCCTATCGCCGTCACTGGCCTGGTCTCGCCCCCAAACCTCACCAGGAGCAACCGGAACGCCATCACCCTTCTGGTGAACCGGCGGTGGGTGCAAAGCCGCCTTCTCACCTACGCCGTGGAGGAGGCCTACCGGGGATTCCTTCAGGAGGGCCGCCATCCCCTGGCGGTCATTGACATCGCTGTCCCTTACGATGAGGTGGACGTCAACGTTCACCCCGCCAAAAGCGAGGTCCGCTTCCACGAGGAGAGCCGTGTTTTCGCGGCCCTCCAGCGGGCGGTCCGGGAGGCCCTCACGTCGACATCGCCCGTGCCTGCCGTGGGGGTGCGCTCCCTCCTTCACGCTCGCGCCCCTGTTCCTCCAACGGAGCGCGCGCCTGGGCTCTCTCTGCCCGCCCCATCTGCACCCGAACTCCAGCCCTTCCTTGCGACCTCTCCTGAACACCGCGAGACCCCAACGCCTCGTGAGCGCTTGCCTGTCCTGAGGGTGTTGGGCCAGCTCCAGGAGACCTACGTGGTGGCCGAGGGACCGGACGGCATGTACCTGGTGGACCAGCACGCCGCCCACGAGCGGGTCACCTACGAGCGCCTGAGGGAGCAGATCGCCTCCGGCGAGTCCCTGGTCCAGGGGCTGCTGGAGCCTGCCATTGTGGAGGTCCCGCCGGACCTGGTGAAGGCTCTGCACAGGCACCTGGGGCTGCTGGAGCGGTACGGATTTCGGCTGGAGCCCTTCGGCAGCGGGAGCTACCTGATTCGGGGCGTGCCGCTGCCCCTGAGCGGCGCATCCCCCGGCGACTCCCTGACTCAACTGTTGGAGGCGTTGGACTGGGGGAAAGAGGCCTCTGCTCTGGAGGAGGAGGTTGTCGTCACCCTGGCCTGCCACGGCTCCGTCAGGGCGGGGAAGCGACTGGCCCTGGAGGAGATGCAGGCCCTGCTCAGGCAGCTGGAGACGTGCAGCCAGCCCCAGACCTGCCCCCACGGACGCCCCACCATGGTCCACGTGAGCGCCACGCGGCTGGAGCGGGAGTTTGGCCGGCGCTAAGGTTGAAGGCCATCCGGGCGAGGGTCCTTTGATTGTGAGCTTTGGGGACTGATTGTTTTTCACGATTTTCGGGGCCTCCAGCTTGGCGTTCATGTCTTGGAGTTGCTGGAGGACTTGATTGATGTCCGGATCGGGTTGGAACGGGAGGCCCGCGAGGAGCTGGTAGAAGAGGCGACGTGCTGTGCGACGGGCTCGGTGAAGATCGCGGTCACGCTGGCGCTGGAAGGCGAGGAGGACGGCACGGACCTCGGGAAGCTGGGCGAGGGTGTCTGTGAGGTGGTGGACGCGGAGGGAGTGCCGCCCGTGCTTTAGGGCGTTGATGTTGCCTTTGGGAGCGCCAGCGCCGGGGCGCTTGCCGCCACGAGGCATGAGGGATGACCTCCAGGTAAGGGGAGAGGTTAGGGCTATGGGGAGGGTAGCAGGGGCCGTGTGGATTGGGGAAGGGGAGGGTGGCGCAGAATGGCAGCGGTGTTGGCCCAGACCTGTTCGGCTTCCGTGGCAGCCCGTAAAGCCTCTTCGCTCGCGATGCGCGCTTGATCAGCCAGTTGTGTTGCCAGTGGGCCCTTGGCTTTGACTGCACTTAGCGCCACTTTGACAGCCTGCCGCGAGAGCCTTTCTGCTCTTGCAGCGGCTTCAGCGCGTCGCTTCCATGCCTCTGCCGCTGCATAATCAACCCTGACTGGCACAGCCATGACTCGCTTCCTCCGGTCCCTGGACGTGTATGAGGAATTGACTTGGGCCTCCCTATTTGAGCGGCCATCCCCCGTGCTCCTCGATGACCTGGTCAATCTCGGCCATCAAGCGTGTGGTCTCTTTGAGGGCCACAACGACACGCTCATAGTGCTCCAGGTCCGTGTTGGTAAGGGCGCGGCCTCGTCGGTCTTTGAGCCACTTGTCGCACACCTGATAGCCACCGACCCGGAACTCCCACACTTCCGGCGGGATGCCCTCGACGTACTGGCCGCGCTTGCCCGCTTTGGCGTTGTCCTTGTTGATGTAGACGCGGCCCTGCTCTAAGAGCTTCCCGGTGCCCGGCTCCGGCTCCCCAGGGGCAAGGTAGCGGGGATGGCCGGGCTCCACCACGTTGTCCCCTGGGACAGGGTAGCGGGTGATACGGTGGCGCACCGCCGGCGATTCCAGTAGGTGGAGGGAGACCAACTCCTGGCCCTTCTGCGTTAGTGCCCGAAAGAGTTCCAGGTGGCTTGTCAGAGGCACACGAGGAAAATCTGTCTTGAGGAACTCGGCGTAGCGCTTCCGATAGGTGGGGGCGTGGAGAACCGCATAGATGTAGTGGAACACGTCCTCTGGCCCGAAGGTCTCCTGTAGGTCACCTTCACCGTCGGCGACAATGTTCAAGCCCAGCTTCTCTGAGATAGCCTTGGTGAACTGCGGTTCAAGGTTTGCTTCTCGGTGGGGACGCGTTTCGTGGAGTTGGGTGCGAAGGCGCTGTGCTTCCTGTGTTGTTGCTGGCTCAGGCTGTGCCTCTTTCGGCTGTTCTGGCGGATAGAGGTAGAGGGGAAAGAGGGAATTGATGTCGTATGCGGCTACGGATTTGTGCCCGCAGAGGAGTTTGGTGGCAAGCAGGCCCCACTCGTCTCTAGTCTGTCTTGTGGCGATGAGGCCAATATTTTCCCCGGCCAGCATGTGGCGCATGACCCGTTCGCGCCGATGCACAGCGACATTCGCGTCGTACACCGTCCAGCGGAAATCGAACGGGCGGTAAAGGATTGGTTTTACCTGCTCAGCCCAAGTTCCGCTTTCCAGATGCCGCTTTGCTCGGTCATAGCTCCACTGGGACGTGCTACACAGCTGCCATATTTGGCGCGCCTGCTCTTCTGAGGTCGTCTGTAAGAAACGGGCCACCTTTGCTTTGGCCTCTTCTGTTGACCACGAGATGGCAAACTCGTCGTGCGTGGTTACTATGCCGGGGGCAGGGTCGCCATTCTGGTTCATGAGCTGCGGTAGTGACCAGCCGCTCTCGTACTCAGACCAAAGGTCTGTGTTTTGCAGCGTGAAAAGATAGAAGGGCTCCCTTGGTGCTAGTTCCATCCATGCAGTTGAAGGGAGGTCATGCTCCATCAGCCAGGCGTATTTGCTTTCCCTTGTGCCCCACAGGTCGGCGTGGTGAACCGTGGCGGGCCCTGCCTTCCCTTGCTCCTTCACGAAGATTCCGATGGCGACGCCCTGTTGAATATCGAAGACGTTCTCGTCTGGTCCGCCATCCGGTGCCCGTTCCCGCTTCTTGCCATTGCCATGCAGGTCCAGGATGTAGATGTCTGTAAAGGCGTTCATCAGTTGTTGCCGCATGCCCCGGAATGTGGGGTTGTCCAGGTAGCTGTGGTTCGTTATGAAGGCCAGAACGCCTTGTCCTGTCTGCTGGATGCGCCATTGACCGAAGCGGATGAACTTCACATAGTCATCCTGGAGCCACTTCGCCTGGGCTGGCTTGTTAAGGTCTGGATAGCCTCGCTTGTAATCGTCGACAAGGGCACGAATCCACTCTCCCTTGTTGGCCGAGTGGCCGGAGTAGGGCGGATTGCCCAGCACCACCATGACGGGCTTCTCTCTCTTGATGTCCGCTGCGGCGTTGGCCTCCTCAGAGATAAACTGGCCCATGAGCCACTGAGACCGCTTGAGGGCCGCCTCCAGGGTGTTGGTCAGGTAGACTCCTAGACGCTCGCCACTGGCGAAGTCATAGGCCCAGTCACGCCGATGCTCTTCGGGAAGGTCCTTGGCCGCCAGTTGCATCCCCAGCTTCAGGTGGGCCATCGCATAGGGGGCCATCAGCAGCTCAAAACCAAAGAGCCGGGGCAAAAGCTGCTCACGGACAAAGCCGGACCACTTGCCCGCGTTATTTTGCGTCCTGAACTCGGAGCGGATGAGGTCAAGTACGGCGTAGAGGAACGTGCCCGTGCCGCAAGCGGGGTCCAGGACTAGCACCCTCGGCCCCTGTACGGTCTTGGACTCGCCATCGCCTGTCGTGGGGTTATAGGTGCTGGTGGAGGTGTCGGCCAGGCCGTTGGGAAGGTCGAAGCGGGCGCGGAGCAGGTGGTCCACCGAGCGGACGATGTAGGAAACCACCGGCGCAGGGGTGTAATAGACCCCCCGCATCTCCCGCATGACGGGATCGTAGGCCTTTAGGAAATCTTCTTAAAAGTAGAAGATTGGGTCGCGCCCCGCCCGCCTGCCGAAGTCGGCTAGAACCGCAGCCATGTCCGTGCTGGCGAGGAGTTGGGCCAGGTCGTCCACCAGGCCGACGAAGGGCTCTTCGTCAAGACGAACTCCAGCGATGTGGTCAAAGAGATCGCGCAGGAATGGGTTGGTCCTGGGGATCTCGCGGGCAGCGTCCTGGCGACGGAAGGGACCGCGGGAGGGGTCATGCTCAATCCGGGCAGTGAAGAGACCATAGGAGAGGGTCTGAGCGAACATGTCGGCAAAGGCTTGCACCGAGAGGTCGGGGATGAGCACCTCGGCGAAGGCGTCCCGAAGGGCGCGCAGGGCGGCAGAAGCCATCCTCTTCTCGAAGGCCTCCACCACAACGTCGCGGATGAGATGGGTGAGTCGGGCCATCCGCTCGGCAAGATCCTTGGGCTTGCTGATCTCTCCCGCTGTGTGGGCTAGGAAGTTCTCTAGGAGCGCAAGGACGGCGGGCTCTCCGGCGATGTCTGGTTTGAGCTTATCCGCGCCGTCGAGCGTCGCGAGGCGCACGGGATCTCCTCGCCGCGCGCCGCCAACATACCATCGGAACTCCAGGTAGTCGGTAAAGACCAGATTGGGAAGGGCATCGCGATAGCGTTTGAGCTGACGCCCGCTGGCCGTGGAGGGGTTTGCGCGGTTGCTGTCCTTCTCGATAGCTGCCAGGTCTTCGCCAACATCTTTGGCTTCCAGGTAGCCCAGCGTTAGAGGGCCGTGCGGGGTCTTTCTGGCGACGTTGAAGTCGGGCGCGCCACACTCAATTCGTTTTGGCTCGTTGGTAGCGGTGACACTGGCAGTGAGGGATTCGATGAAGGTCTTCAAAGCAGGCCTATAGGTGTGCTCCGTGGCGATAGCATTAGCCACGTCCCGCTGGACAGAACGAAGGTAAACCTTCAGTGCTTGCGCCGTGTCGGCCACTCTGTGCTCCCTATAACTCTTGCTAAGTCGGACCACCCTTGTGACGCCCCTATTCCACTCCTCCAGGGGCTACGAAGTGCGCCAGGCGTCTACCTGGCGGCGGTGCTCCACGTAGTGGCCCCAGCAGTCGGCCTCCAGGGCCAGGCGCACGGGGGTCATCTCCAGAAACACATCTTCCGGCAGCTGGGAGGTCAGCTCCATGAGCCGCTGGTGGGTCTCGTGGAAGGCGGCATGGACCTCTTGCAAGGGGATGGAGCGTTTACGCTCCACCTGCTGGGCGTTCCGCTCGTCAACGATGTAGGGGTAGAAGTTGGGCTCGCCCCCGGCCAGCTTCTCCTGGACCATCTGCAGGGCCTCCTCCTCCCAGGAGGTGATGTGGCCCAGCAGGTCTTTGAGGGACCAGACGCCCACGACGTTGGGCGCCTGGAGGTGCTCGTCGGAGAGCCCTTTCAGGCTTTCGAGAAGCCTCTCCCACTCCGCCACAAGGTCGCGGAGCAAGCCCTCTTTGCTATCGAGATCCTGGGCCATCCTCCACCCCATCCCTGTGGCGATAGTAGTCCACCAGCCTGCGAACGGCGCGGGAGGCGCGCCCGATGGAGGGGAAGATGGCGAACCCCGCCTCGATGCACCGTTGGCGCAGTTCCTGGGTGGTCTGGAGCTGGCGCTCGTTTCCCGGCGCGACGTCGGCCATCACCAGGGCCACGGGTTTTCCCACCTTGGTGGCGATCTCCTGAGTGTGCCCAATCATGCTGAGGGCCCGCTGCTGCCCCCGGGGGTCGTCCCCTGCCCCCGGACCCCCGGCCCCGATGTTGTTAATCACCATGTCGTAGGAGGGGCTCCTGGCGATGAGCTCCAGCACCTCATCGGCCTTCAGGCTGCTTCCTCCCATGATGGAGCCGTCCACCGGGTTGGTCACCCAAGGCCCGAAGAAGGGGTCCAGGCGGGTCAGTTCGGCACGCACATCCGGCGGAATGGGCAGGAGCTGCAGCCCCTCTTCCTCGCACTCATCCGCAGACAGGACGCTCCGTCCTCCGGCGCCTCCGCCGACCAGCACGCGGAGCCCTTTCGCCTGGGGCATGAAGTTGAAAGCCACCAGCATGTCCACGAGCTCCTCAAGGCTGGAGGTGTTCACGGCGCCTGTCTGGCGGCACATGGCCTCCCACACCTCACGGCTCCCCGCCAGCGACGCGGTGTGGGAGGAGACCATGCTGGTGCCTGCGCCGGTTCTGCCGCCCTTGAGGAGGACCACCGGCTTGCGCTGGGCGGCGTGGCGGAGGGCTTTGACAAAACGGGGGCCATCCCGCACCCCCTCGATATATCCCCCGATGACCTCTGTCTCTGGGTCATCGGCCAGGTACTCCATCAGGTCTGCCTCGTTAATGTCCAGGGCGTTTCCGTAGCTGACAACCTTGCTGAAGCGGAGGCCTCGACCGGTCCCCGTGGAGACGATTTCCGAGGCGTTGCCCCCGCTTTGGGAGAGAATTCCCACCTTGCCCGGCTCTTTAGGTGAGCCACGCCCAAAGCTGATGCCCTCCTTGGGGTAGTAGAGCCCCATGCCGTTGGGGCCGATGATGCGCATGTGGCTGGCCCTGGCCCGGCGTAGCAGCTCCTGTTCCAGCTTCGTTTCCTGCGCGTAGCCAGTCTCACTGAAGCGGGCGGTGAACAGGTGGAGGGTCCTGACGCCCTTGGAGGCGCAGGCGTCCACCAGGTCGAGGATGTCTCGATTGGGGATGGCCGAAATCACGTAGTCCACGTTCTCGGGGAGGTCTCGTACCGATTTGTAGGTGCGCACCCCCAGGATTTCGTCAACTCGGAAGTTGATAGGGTACACCTTCCCTCGAAACTCTTCGAGGAGGTTTTTAAAATAGGTGTGCCCCTGCTTATCCGGGGAAGCAGAGGCTCCGGCGACCGCGATAGACTTGGGGTGAAAGATATAATCCAGCTCTAGACCCATGTAGGCTCCTTTCATCCTCTTGCGATGCGAGGTAACGTACGACTGCAGCTACGTGGCTGCATATGATTAGGGGCGATTGTAGCGTTGGCTCCTTGCTTTTGCAACGGCGGCTGTGGCGCTATGACCCCTTGACGCAGCGTTCTCGACGTCGTATAGTCGACATGGACTATACGATTCTGGAGTAATATGGACGAGCGAGAGTTGCTGCTCTTAGGTCTTCTGCGACGACAGCAGATGCATGGATACCAGTTGAACCAGTTTCTGGAGCACCGACTGGAGGCTGTGCTTCCCATGAAGCGCTCTACCGCCTACTCGTTGCTGGCTCGGCTGGCGCGCCAAGGGCTGGTGGAGGAGGAGACCGAGCGGGTGGGGCGCCGCCCCGAGCGAAGGGTCTACGGCCTCACACCCCAGGGCGAGGTGGCCTTCCTTCAGGGGCTGCGGCTGCACCTGGCCCAGGAGGGAACATCGACGGTTTCAGGGGCGGTTCCCCTCCTGTTCCTGGACATGCTTCCGGCCCAGGAGGCGCGAGAGCTGTTAGGGCGACGCTTGGCGGCGGTGCGGGCCCAGCGGAGTACGGCGGAGGAGCGCCTGCGCCTTCACGCTGCCACTCCCGTGCGTTGGGCCCTCGACCATCGGTTGGCCCACGCCGAGGCTGAAGAGCGATGGCTGGAGAAGGCCATCGCCGCTTTAGAGGGTGAGGCCCTCTCTGCATCGGTGAACAGGGCGTAATAGGTCGCTGAAAAACTCCGTTTTTCAGCGATGATCCCCTCCCCGCCGAAGGCGGGATGACCCTGCTGAAAAGGCCCCGAGCCTTTTCAGCAGCCCGGTAAGGAGCCCTGCGAAGGAGAGAGGAGACCTGCCATGTCGAAGGAAACAAGCACCCTGAATCCTGGCGCCCGCCCCGCCCTGTGGCGGCGAGTGGTGCGTCCTTTCCACACCCTGGAGTACCGGGACTTCCGGCTTTTGTGGTTCGGGAACCTGGCCAACTCCTCCATCATGTGGATGGAGATAGTGACCCGCAACTGGCTGATGTGGGAGATCACCGGCTCCCTGCTGGGTGTGGGCACCATCAACTTCGTTCGATGGCTTCCCAGCATGGTGCTTGCCCTACCGGCGGGCGTTCTGACGGACCGCGTAGACCGCAAGGCCCTGCTGGTGGGATCCCAGGCCCTCATCCTGGTTCTCTACGCGCTCCTGGCGTTCCTCGCCTGGACCGATGTATTGGGTCTCTGGCACTTGTACACCATTTTCGCCCTGCTGGGCACGGCCAGCACCTTCAGCCAGCCCGCGCGGCAGTCCCTTGTCGCCCAGTCAGTCCCCAAGGAGGAGCTCACCAACGCCATCTCCTTGCAGCAGCTCGCCTTCAACGGCACCCGGCTGGGGGGGCCGGTCCTGTCGGGGCTAATCATGGCCGAGTGGGGCTCCACGCCGGTCTTCGCTCTCCTGGCCCTGGGGTCTGCGGTGTCGGTGGCGGTCACCGTCAACCTGCGGCTTCCCAGCACCGCGCTGCCTGCGGTCACCTCGCCCTTTGCTTCGGCGGTGGAGGGGCTCAAGTACGTGTGGGGAGCGTCCGTCCTGCGCCTGCTGGTCGTGCTCTCCTTCCTGGTCATGTTCCTGGCCCTGCCCTTCTCCACCCTGCTGCCGGGGTTTGCCCAGGAGGTGTTTGGCATGGGGGCGGGCGGTTTCGGCGTCATGATGTCGGCCTCTGGGGCGGGCGCCTTGCTGGCCACCCTCCTGCTGGCGTCGGTGAACGTGCAGAGGCCCATTGCGGTCACCGTGCTCTCCGCCATCCTCTTTGGCGCCGTCCTCATCTGGTTCGCCTACACCCCGTGGCTGGCGGCCGCCCTGGTGGTCCTGGGAATCTCCGGGGTCATGAATGGCGTCTACGGGATTCTGAGCAACAGCATGCTGCTGTCCCAGAGCGACCCTTCCTATCACGGTCGCCTCATGAGCCTGTTCATGCTGAACCACAGCTTCATGCCTATTGGCGCCCTACCGGCGGGGTGGATCGCCGACAGGTTCGGGCCCTCCGCTGCCATGGCGCTGATGGGGGTGGCCCTTATAGTGGCAGTGGCGCTGGTGGCGGCGGCCCATCCCAGCGTTGTTGCTCTTCGCGTTCAGGCAGCCCAGCCCCAGCGGCCCGTACCCTCCCGGTAGAGCCTGAAGCGGCCCCTGTGCAGCGCCTGCTTCTCGCCACCACCAACACCGCCAAGGAGCGGGAGCTCCGGCGTCTGGTCGACGGTCTTGCCCTGGAGTTGGCGACTCCACGCGACCTGGCTCTCTCCTTGGAGGTGCCCGAGGAGGAAGCTACTCACCTGGGAAACGCTCAGGCCAAGGCGGTGGCCTTCTCCAGGGCTGCCGGAATGGTGAGCCTCGCCAGTGACGGCGGGCTGGTCCTTCCTGCCCTTGGCGACGCCTGGGACAGCCTGCGGACCGGCCGCTTTGCCGGTGACGTAGGAGACCTGGCCAAAGCTCGGGAGCTGCTGCGACGTATGAGGGGTCAATCGGGGGAGCAGCGCCGGATTTTCTGGCATGAGGCCCTGGTGGTGGCGGAGGCGGGTAGGGTGCTCGCATCGTGGGAGGTGGAGGGCAGCCACGGCTATCTGTTGGAGGAGGTGGCCCCCTCCCGTGTGGTGCCTGGGTTCTGGGCGGCGGGTATCTGGTTTTTTCCCGAGGTGGGCAAGACCTACGGGGAGCTGGACGAAGGGGAGCGCCGTCAGATGGACGACCACTGGACGAGGCTGAGGCCCATGGTGCAGGAATTTCTCAAAGGCTATGTGGGCTAGCCAAGGCAGGACTTGTCCTGCACCCACCAGGGTGAGCGGCCTGCGCGACCCGTTGTAGGGGCGGGTTTCAAACCCGCCCCTACGTTGTCATTCCCCCCTACAGGGAGGGCAATTGCTACCTCGTCACTCGGGGAGGCCCACCGCTTGGGGAAGACCATCCTGAGGCGAAGAACGGTGCAGGCGGACCAGGCCCTCCTGAGCCAGCCTTTCCAGCAGCTCATCCAGCCAGGGGAGGTCCTGGGCCTGAAAATCCGGGAGCAGGGCTTGCCCCAAGGCAAGCAGGTCCACTGTGGCCCCAGGGTCCAAGGTGCGTAGATGGTCCACGATACGCCCCCGGTAGTAGCGCCGTGATCCCTTGAAGGGCGGGGGTGCGGCCCGGTACTGTTCGGGGGCCTCCGCCACGCGTCCTTCCCCTTGGAGGAAGAGGGGAGCTGCCTTGCAATCTCCACTGACCGGGCAGAGGGGGCAGTGGGGTCGCTGGGAGGTGCACAGGGTAGCGCCCAGGTCCATGAGCGCCTGGTTCCAGGCGGCGCTTTGGTCGGTAGGCAGCACCTCTCTTGCCGTGGCCTGCAGGTCCCTCTCCTTGACCTGAGCTACCCCATGAAACAGGCGGCCCAACACCCTTCGCACGTTGGTGTCTATGACCGGCAGGTCCTGCCCAAAGGCAAAGCAAGCCACTGCTGCTGCCGTGTAGGGTCCGATGCCCTTGAGTAACCGGAGCGCCGTCGGGTCCTGCGGGAGGACGCCTTGGCGGCGCTGGACCACCTCCACCGCCAAGAGGTGCAGGCGCACGGCCCGCAGGTTGTATCCCAGGGGACGCCACGCCCGGATGACCTCTGCGGGTGTCGCTCGGGCCAGGGCCTCAAGGGTTGGGAAGCGGGCGAGGAACTCCAGGTACTTGGGCGCCACTCGCTCCACCTGAGTCTGCTGGAGCATCACCTCGGACACCAGGATGGCGTAAGGGTCCTTTGTGGTGCGCCATGGCAGGAGGCGCTGGTAGTGCTGGTACCAGGCGAGGAGGCGTGTTTGGAAGGGGGAAAGAGACACGGATCGTGCGTCGCTGTGCGCTTAGGGCTCTTGCTTCTTCGGCTGCCCGTGTCTGCGCTGCCACTCCTCGAGCCTTTGGTCCTTTCGAGGAGCAAAGATGGACCCCTCGCCAGGGAGGTTCATGGACAGTGGGTCCTGTTTGGGGCGTCCGCCGATCCATCGGGCCGGGAGCCAGCCCATGGAGAGGCCGTTGAGGGCTCCTAGCGAGAGGAGTTTCAGAAAGCCTCTGCGATCGTGGGGGGGTTCTTCCCGTTGCTCTGTCATGGGCTCCT
Source organism: Dehalococcoidia bacterium (assembly GCA_009692865.1). Taxonomy (GTDB): domain Bacteria; phylum Chloroflexota; class Dehalococcoidia; order Lucifugimonadales; genus SHYH01. Next base: position 25,734 of record SHYH01000009.1, on the reverse strand, counting down.
TCCTGACTTCGGGAGGCCAACCGTGGAAACCGCACCATTGTTACAGTATTCCATTTGGTTTTCAATGGGTGAAAAGCAGTGCAGGGGCTGGTGGGGCCTCTTGACAGTGGGACAGTAGAGACGCTAAAGTTGCACCTTGACGTTTGCCATGAAATGAGCCGCCCCTGCGGTCCTTGTTTGTAGTGCACCTACCCAACCCAAGGTGTGCGTCGGGCGAGTGGGTAGGGTCAAGGGCAGGGTGTTAGGCGGCTCGGTCAGGTGGTCCTCGCGAGGAGGCGTTACAGGCTAGCTCATCACCTGGAGGCCTAGGGAGCGGTGGACCCAAACTTCATCACCAGTGACCTTTGGAGGAGCCTGACCTCGAACCTCATGTTGCTGTGGGGGTTCGCGGGTAGCGTCATCCTTTTCGCCGGTTCCCTTCTCCTTGCCATTGCCGTGATCCCCTCCCTGGTAGGGTCGGGGCACCTGCCCTCCACCCCGCCTGGGCCTGCCAAAATGGTCCGGCCCCTCTTCTTTTTTCTGGCCTTGGTGGGCGCGGCAGGTGTCGCCTTCTTCCTGGGCCAGCTTCTGCCAGAGGTGTTTAACACGGCGGCCGACATTTGGGACCGGGTCGCTATCTGAGGTCCTCTCCCAAAGTGGGGGGCTTGAAAAGAGTGCGCGTGCTAGAGCGGTAGGCTAAGGAACAGAGCGGAGAAGACGTCGAAGCAATGAAAATCCTCGTGGCTGTCGTTGGCTTGGCGTCGGTAGCCCTAGTGGTGTTGGTGGCGGCCTTTGTGCTGAGGGCCTGGTTTGGCGCTCCCTTTGATGTGCTGGGGTTTGGGGCGCCTCCCGCCCAGCCCATCGCCTTTCCCCACACCAAGCACGTCCAGGACGCGGGCATCAACTGTCTCTTCTGCCACCGTAACGTGACCACGGGGAAGGCCGCCACGGTGCCCGCCGTGGAGCAGTGCATGTTCTGCCACAAGGTCATCACAGGCACGGGCCAGGCTGGCCAGTATAGCACAGAGTTGGCCAAGCTGAAACAGGCGTCGGACAACAAGGAACCCATCAACTGGGAGCGGGTGCACCGTATGCCCGACCACGTCCGCTTCGCCCACGAGCCGCATCTCACCTTCTTCACTCTCCCGAAGGACAAAGGCGGCGTTGGGTTGGAGGCGGCCCAGGTGTGCCAGGTCTGCCACGGGGATGTGGGCAGCATGACGGTAGTGCAGCAGGTCGTTGTGAACGAGGTGCAGGTGGGGGGCACGGTTTTGCGGGGTGGAGGGGCCTTGAAGATGGCCGACTGTGTAAACTGCCATCGGCAGTACAGCGCTCCAACGGACTGTGTGATATGCCACCACTAGAAACGGTTCGGACGTTGTGTCCATGACACCACCCTAAAGGGTGTGGCTTCGATGCCCCCCCCCCCCGCCTTTAGGCCGGGGGCGGATGGCAATTCCGACCAACTATCAGGAGAGAGGGGAACAGGGACCCGGATGGATCTGACAAGGCGTAGGTTCCTTCAACTGAGCGGGGTGGGGGCTCTCGGGGCCATCGTCTTCAATGGGTGCAGCATCCCCGAAACGGAGCTGGAGATCCAGAGCCCCGTACTGATCCCGGAGGATGTGGTGGCCGGCGGAGAGAGCTGGTACGCGTCCCTCTGCCGCCAGTGCCCCTCGGTGGAGGGGGTCTTGGTGCGGGTGGTTGAAGGGCGTGCCAAGAAGGTGGAGGGCAATCCCGAGTACCCCCTCAACCTGGGAAAGCACAGCGCCCGGTGCGAAGCCGCCCTTCAGGAGCTGTACCACCCCGATCGCCTTCAGCAGCCCTTCCGTCGGGATGGCGCCACAGGGCAGAACAAGCCTATCACCTGGGACGAAGGGTTGAACGAGCTGGTGACCCGTCTCAAGGCCCTGCGGGACGCTGGGCAGGCCTCTCGGGTGCTGGTCATCACCGACCCACTTCGGGGCCATCTTGGAAAGGTGACCCAGCTCTTCGCCGCTGCTTATGGGGCCCAGCACCTGGCTTTCGAGCCAATGGAGCGTGTGGTGCTCCGCCAGGCCATTAAGGACGTCTACGGCCAGGACCGCCTGCCCCACTTCGACATCGGGAACTCGGCCTACGTGCTTTCCTTTGGTGCCGACTTCTTGGGCACCTGGGTCTCCCCCGTGAGCCACTCCGTGGCCTATGGCGAGTTCCGCCAGGGCGAGGGCCGGGGTCGGGGTCTCCTGGTGCAGGTGGAGCCTCGCTTCTCCATGACCGCCGCCAGCGCGGACCGGTGGCTTCCCGTCAGGCCGGGGACAGAAGGATTGCTGGCCCTCGCCCTGGCCCGGGAGATCATCGCCGAGGGCCTAGCGGACCCCGATGCCGCTCGGGCCTTGACCGATGGTCGGGGGATTGCTGCCCTGGATGCGTATGGACTGGAGCGCGTTGCTGACGACACCGGACTCACCACCTACTTTGGCAAGGAGAGGGCGGTGCAGCTCATCCAAGAGGTGGCCCACGACTTTGCCACCAAGCGGCCCAGCCTGGCCCTCGGCGGCGACACGGCGGCGGCCCACACCAACGGCCTCTTCAACCTCAGGGCCATCTACGCCCTCAACTATCTGGTAGGGAGCGTAGGCGCCAAGGGTGGAGTGATCTTCAACCCACCGTCGCCGATTGACGACGTGCCGGACACGGCCAGCGGCGCTCCGCTGAGCCGGTGGCAGGAGGTGGCCGAGCGTCTCCAGCGGGGAGAGTTCGACGTTGTCATCACCAGGGGCGTCAATCTGGTCCACGGCCTGCCGGGCGCTCTCCAGTTCCAGGAGGCCCTCAAGAAGGCAGACCTTATCGTCAGCTTTGCCAGCGTGCCGGACGACACCACCGCTATCGCCGATCTGGTGCTGTCGGAGCACGTGGCCCTGGAGGCCTGGGGCGACGACATACCCGACCCGGCCCCCGGATACCAGACGGTGGGGTTCCAGCAGCCCGTGGTGCGGCCGCTGTACGATAGCCGGGCCTTTGGGGACGTCCTCTTGGCCATTGCCCCTGAGATCGGGGACGATCTGGGCGCGGCCCTCCCGTGGAACACCATGCAAGACGTGGTAAAAGAAGGGGCCCAGCGCCTCTTCGCGCTGAACCGGGGTTGGGCGAAGGCCACCGCCCCCTTCGATGCCTTTTGGGTTCGCGTGCTTGGGGGTGGCGGCTGGTGGGACACGACGGCCATCTCCGCCCAGAAGGCCCCAGGGGCGTCTAAGGCGCCGGCGGAGCCGGTCCGTCCCTCCTTCGCAGGGGATGCAAGCTCGGACGCCTTCTACCTGCTGCCTTTCCGCTCCCACGCCTTGCTGGAGGGGCGCAACGCCCACCTCCCCTGGCTCCAGGCATCGCCCGACCCCACCACCACAGGAGTGTGGCAGACCTGGGTGGAGATCAACCAGAAGGAGGCGGAGAGACTGGAGATCCGGGAGGGGGACTTGGTTGAGTTGGTGTCCCCCGCAGGCGCCATCGAGGTCATTGTCTACCCCACGCCGGCGGCGGCGCCGGACGTTCTCTCGGTGCCCATGGGGCAGGGACACGCCTCCTACGGGCGCTACGCCAAAAAGAGGGGCGCAAACCCCTTCCAGGTGATCGCGCCTCAAAAGGACGAGACGGGCGCCCTGGCCTGGGCGGCCACTCGTGTGGTGATTCGTAAGACCGAGAAGCGTACGCGCATGATCAAGTTGGAAGGGCTCGTCGAGGCCAGGCAGATGGAGGAGAGCCCAGTGATACAGGTGACCCGCGGTGAAGAGGGGAGCTAACCCCACAAGGGAGATAAAGCATATGACGGTACGGACGGAATGGGATCACAAGTGGTCGATGGTGGTGGACATTGATCGGTGCACCGGCTGCCAGGCCTGTGTGGTGGCCTGTCAGGCCGAGAACAACGTTCCCATCAACACCGAGGACATCTTCAAGCAGTCCCGGGCCATCGAGTGGATCCGGATCGAGCGGTACTGGGAGGGGGAGTTCCCCGACGTTAAGGCCCGCTACCTGCCGGCTATGTGCCAGCACTGCGGCAACGCCCCCTGTGAGCCCGTATGCCCTGTCTACGCCACCTACCACAACGACGAGGGCCTCAATGTTCAGGTGTACAACCGGTGCATCGGCACCCGGTTCTGCGCCAACAACTGCCCCTTTGAGATGCGCTTCTTCAACTGGTGGCAGCCGGTGTGGCCGGAGTCCCTGCGGAACCAGCTCAACCCCGACGTGACGGTGCGAAACCGGGGCATCATGGAGAAGTGCACCTTCTGCGTCCAGCGTATCCGCCGGGCCGAGCGAACGGCTATTCAGGAGGAGCGCGACGTCAAGGACGGCGAGTTCGCCCCCGCCTGTGTGCAGGCCTGTCCCACGGGGACCCTGGTCTTCGGCAACAGCAACGACCCCAACAGCCGCGTGGCCCAGCTGATGAAGTCAGACCACCCCCGCCGCTATCGGCTCTTGGAGCACCTGGGCACCGAGCCCAACGTGGTCTACCTGAAGAAGGTGGACCCGTACCTCAAGGAGGAGGCCCACAACGGTAGCCACTAACCACCACCACCACGGCCCTCACGCCTTTGAGGTGGCGTCCGAGGAGGTAGCGCGAGACGTCCTGCAGCGCACCTTCGTCAAGGGCGGGCGCTACTGGCAGGCCGTTGCTGTCCTGGCGGTGGTCTTCCTGTTGGGAGTGGTGGGCTTTATTCTGAAGCTGGGGGACGAACGTGCCCAGTGGGGCTACTTCGCCGCCACCTTCTCGTACCTGTTCACGGTGGCCCAAACGGCGCCGGTGGTCTCGGTGGCCTTGAGGCTGGCCAAGAACCATTGGCGGCGGCCCCTGGCTCGGGCCTCGGAGCTGTTCGCCGTGGTGGGGCTCTTCAACCTGCTCTTCTTCATACCCCTTCTCATCCTGCTGCCCTCCATCGAGGGGCGCAACACCATCTGGATCCTGGGCGTATGGCCAAGCCGCTTCTACACGCCCCATATCTTCGATACGTTGGCCCTGGTGGGGCTGGTGGTCCTGGGCCTGCTCTTTCTCTGGACCGCCGCCGTGCCCGACTTTGCGGCGGCCAGGGAGCAGCGAGGCGGCCGGGGGCGCTACGCCTTCCTGGCCCTGGGCTGGCAGGGGACGGCGCGCCAGTGGAGGATCCAGCGGGCGCTCCTGGGCCTGTTGGGAGGCCTCTACTTCATGGACGTGCTCACCACCCACTTCCTCATCTCCTCTGACTTCTCCATGGCCCTGGTGCCCGGGTGGGTGGACTCCATCTATCCCACCTTCCATGCGCTCACCGGGCTTCAGGCTGCCGTGGCGGTGACCATAGTGACCATGTTCCTGCTGCGGACGGTGGGAGGGTATCGGGAGTATCTGCCCATGGAGTCCTTCTGGGGGCTGAGCAAGATCCTCTTGGCCATGTCCCTCATGTGGTTCTACTTCTGGTGGTCGGCCTTCATCACCTTTTGGTACGGGCGCCTGCCAGTGGAGCAGAACATCATCCAGCTCATCATGTTCGGGCCCTACCGCCCGTTCTTCATCATAGGCTTCCTCTTCTGTTGTATATTCGCCGTAGGGCTCTTGATCTGGAACCCCCTTCGGAAGAGCCCCGCCGCCATGGCGGCCATCGCCGCCATGATCCTAGTGGGGGGATTCTTCGACCGTATGCGCCTGTACGTGGCCTCCTGGTCGCTGGCCGATACGACGGAGCACGAGCTGACCAAAGTGCCTGCGGCCATCTGGCCCCAGGTCCCTGACCTGCTGGTCATCGCGGGCGGTCTGGCGGGGGCGGTGCTGGTGTACATGCTGGCCACCAGAGTCGTGCCGGTGATGTCCATCTGGGAGATGAAGGAGCTGCGGCTCTACCAGGTTCCCAGGCAGTTGGTCCGCAGGCGCATGTTGAGCCTGGGCAAACCTGAATAGTAGTTTCAAGAGCAAGGGAGCTGGGGCAGGATGCAAGATCGTAGAACACTGACCGATATCCAGGTCAACGAGACCCTGACCAATACGGTCCTGAAAACACCGCTGCTCTGGTACGTCATTTTGGCCTTCATGGGAGGCATTGTCATGCTGGGGGTGGTGGCCGTGGGGCTCCTGGTGAACATGGGCCAGGGGCTGAATGGCTATAACCGCCCGGTCATGTGGGCCTTCTTCCTGACCAACATGGTGTTCTGGATCGGAATCAGCCACGCAGGCGTTATGCTCTCCGCCATCCTGCGGCTGGCCCAGGCCGAGTTCCGCCGGCCCGCCACTCGGGCGGCGGAGGTGCTGACGGTCTTCGCCCTGGCGACGGCCGGCCTCATGCCCATCGTCCACCTGGGGCGTCTGTGGCGTGCCTACTGGATATTCCCTTATGACTTTTCGAGAGGCATCTGGCCCGACGTTCGCTCCCAGGCCGTGTGGGACCCTCATGCGATATCCACGTACCTCATCGGGAGCTCCCTGTTCATATTTGTGGCCCTGATCCCCGACCTGGCGGTGCTGCGGGACAGGACCACCGGCATCGTCCACTCCATCTACACGATGCTCGCCATGGGGTGGCGTGGGACGGTGCGCCAGTGGCGTCTCCAGGCCATCGCCGGCATCATCCTCTCGGCCCTTCTCCTGCCGGTCTTCGTCTCCGTCCATAGCATTGTCTCCTGGGACTTTAGCATGCTCGTCGGCGTCCCCTCCTGGCACACCACCATCTTCGCCCCCTACTTTGTCATTGGGGCAGTTCACTCGGGGGTGGCGGGGGTCATCACGGTCCTCGTCCTCATGCGGTGGCTCTTCGGCTGGCATGACTATATTCGGCGGGAGCACATTGATTCGCTGGCCCGCCTCCTCTTCGTCGTGGCCCTCGCCTGGTTCTTCTTCTTCATGCTGGAGTTCATGTTTGGCCTGTACCACCAGGAGGGGACGGAGATGGTGGTGCGGGAGCTATGGCTCTTCCATGCTCCGTGGAACGCAATCTTTGTGATCTTCATACTGACGGCCTTCGTCATTCCGGTGCCTTTGTGGCTGTTCCGGAGCGTCAGGCGAAGCTTTCCGTTAATGTTCTTCACCACCATCCTGGTGAACGTTGGGATGTGGCTTGAGCGCTTCCTGTTGATCATCCCCGGGCTGGAGCGTAAGCACCCCTTCACCTTTTCCTGGGGCGAGTACGCCCCCAGCATCTTCGAGATCACCATCATCACGGCCACGTTTGCCCTGGTGGCCACGATGATCCTCCTCTTCGCTCGGGCCTTCCCCCTGATTCCCCTTGGGGATGCCAAGGAGGCAAGGGTGTTGAGAGACGAGATCCGCATCGGCCGGCGGACCGTACAGGCCGTTCTGCGAGAGGAGTAGCGATCAGGGCCACCCATAGGCTCGATGAAGGATGTGAGGCATATGGCAAATCAAGCGGTCTTGGGGCTTTATCGGACGCCGGAAGCTGCGGCGGATGCAGTGGGTAACCTGCAGCAGGCAGGGATTGGCCACAATGACTACGAGATCATGACAGGGGTTCCCTACCCGGAGGGGACCTTTGGGGAGCCTCCCGTACGCCACAAGCTGTACGTCTTCCCCTTCATGGGGGCCATGATCGGGTTGACCCTGGCCATCCTGGAGGGCGCCGGCACCCAGCTGGCCTATCCCCTGGTGACGGGAGGCAAGCCGATTCTTTCCGTTCCGCCCATCATCATCATCTCGTATGAGCTGACCCTTCTGGGCGCCATTGTGTTCACCGTCATTGGCATCATCTTCGAATCGCGGCTCCCCCGCCCGGCCCTGGGCGTCTACGACACGAGGATCACCGAGGGGCTCATCGGTGTTGTTTGCACCTGCCCCGAAGAGCGCGTTGAAGAGGTACGGGGCCTCCTGCAGCGGGCAGCGGCCATCGAGGTGAAGGTTGGACAAGGATAGAGCATCGCTATGAGATTGGTGACTGAAAAGGTTGCTCAGGAGGGAAAGGGGTCGGCTCGCCCCGTGAGGTGGGCCGTGTTTCTTGTTGTCGGTTTGGGGGTGATGGCCCTCCTCCTGGGCGCTTGCTCCCGGTCATCCTATCCCCAGCGTGTGGGGCCCTACCCCTGGGACATCTTCCCCGAGATGCACTACTCCATCTCGCAGCGTTCCCAGGAGCCGCCTCGCCTGTATCCCGCAGTGGGGGCGGTCCCGGTGCAGGGCGCCGAGCTCCTGCGGTATCCCACGTTAGAGGAGTACAAGGACGTGGGCATGCCGCTGCAGATTCAGCAAGCCCCAAACACGGTGGCCAGGGGCCAGGCCCTCTTCCAGGTGAACTGCTCTATGTGCCACGGGCTGCAGGCCAAGGGCGACGGTAAGGTAAAGGACTTCCTGGTGAAGGTCTATGGTTCTCCGCCTGACCTGACGGCCCGGCAAACAGCCCAACGCACCGACGGTGAGATCTTTGGGGTGATCACCAACGGCGTCTTCGTCATGCCCACCTTCAAGAACCTTCTCAGCGAGGAGGAACGGTGGCAGGTGGTCCGCTACCTCCGCACGCTCCAGGAGGGCCGCTAGGGGCCTTGCTTTTGTAGGACCCGGCTGTTCGTTCACTGCCCTGGACTTTGAGCTCCTGGGCAGTGACTTTTGAGGGGGTGAAGGGTTAGCATAGGGCGCGAGAAGGTCGGAAGGTCGTGGAGGTTCAGGGATGCGCGTCATCATTGGAGGCGACCACGCGGGTTTTCCTTTGAAGCAGGAGTTGGTGCGCTGGCTGCAGGAGAAGGGCCACGAGGTGGAAGACATGGGTGCTCTCTCCCTGGACCCCAACGACGACTACCCCGATTGGGCCGTTCGTGTGGCCGAGGCGGTGGCCTCGGGCCGGGGGGAGCGGGGGATTGTGGTGTGCGGCAGTGGTGTGGGGGCCTGTGTGGTTGCCAACAAGGTGCCGGGGGTCCGCGCCGGTATATGTCACGACACCTATTCGGCCCACCAGGGCGTGGAGCACGACGACATGAACGTCCTCAGCCTGGGGGCTCGTATCATCGGCGGGGAATTGGCCCGGGAGGTGGTGCAGGCCTTTTTGGAGGCCCGCTTCACGGGGGAGGAGAGGCACCGGCGCCGCCTGAAGAAGCTCCTGGCGATTGAGTCGCGGGTACTGGAAGGCAAGCGGCCCCAGTAGCCAGGGCGTGCCCTGAACCCACGCTACGGTGCGTGATCTGGGGCAGGTGTTCAGGTGGATTGCCCGGGGGAGAGTTTCCCCTGCACTCACCAGGACGCGGAAGCCGATCACCCTGAGACTGGCGTGGTTCAACAAGCTCGCCGCGAGCGGCTTTTCATACCGCGTTTTTCCGCAAAGAAACCCTAATTCGTGTGCCCACTCGTCGGTGTTGGCGTTGGGCTCGGTACTATCCTCTTCAACTGCTCCAGTGTCCGCTCAAGTTGGGACAGGCCTTGCTCCAGGCCTTGGATGATGGACTGCAGGTCCTGGCCGCCCGGCTCCAGGGAGGGCAGGGTGGGGACCTCTGGTGGCGGAGCTAGTCCGATCTCCTCCGGCTGGGCCGGGGCCACCCGCGGAATTTCTCCCTTGAGGGCACGGACGGCGAGCTCCAGGTTGGGCTGCATCACCACCTTCCGGGAGTCGGCCAGGATGAGGCGGCGGAGCTCGGGGAATTCGAGATTCACAGGCTTAAGGAAGATGGGCTCGGCGTACAGAATAGCGTTGCCCACGGGGATGACTAGCAGGATGCCTCGGGACACCGTGGAGCCCACCTGGCCCCACAAGGTGAACTGCTGGGAGATCTGGGCGTCGTTGTCAATGCGGGCCTCTATTTGGGCGGGTCCGTCGATCTGGATGCCCTGGGGGAACTCGAAGAGGATGGTCTCCCCGTAGTGGGCCGGGTCGTTGCGGGCTGCCACCCAGGCGACGAGGTTGTTGCGCCTATCGGGCGTGAAGGGCTGGATGAGGAGGAACTCCGCGTTGGCCCCTGCCACTTCCTGGGGCAGAGTGGCGAGGATGTAGTAGGGCTTCAAGACGGAGGTCCCTCCGAAGGAGGACTGGATGGGGAGGGACCACTGCTGCTCCTTCTTGTAGAAGACGGCCGGCTCCTCCATGTGGTACTGCAGCAGCATCTGGGTCTGCACCGTCAAGAAGTCCTTCGGGTAGCGGATGTGCTCCAAGAGCTCTTGGGGCATCTCCTCTCGGGGCTTGAAGAGGGTGGGGAAGATGCTCCGGTAGGTCTGGATCAGCGGGTCCTTGTCGTCGAACACGTAGTAGGTGATGGTGCCGTCGTAGGCGTCCACCACGGCCTTGACGCTGTTGCGGATGTAGTTGAACCCCCCCTGCTGTGGGGTGGAGTAGGGGTAGTGGTTGGTCACTGTGTAGGCGTCCTGGATCCAGAAGAGGCGCCCGTTGGCGATCACGATGTAGGGGTCGCGGTCCGGCAGGAGGAACGGGGTCACGGCGGCGAACCGCTCGGACACCGTGCGCCGGTACTGGATGACGCTATCGGGCTGGACCTGGTCGGAGATGAGGATGTTCACGTCGCTAAACTGCCAGGCGTAGAGCAGGCGGCGGAAGAAGGAGCTGAGGGTCACATCTCCCAGGCCCTCATATTTGGTGGGCCCCTGTGTCCCCGTGTAGTCAAACTCGGCGGTGCCACCCTTGGCGATGACGAAGGGAAGGCTCTTGACCCCATAGTAAATCTCAGGGCGGTCCACCTTTGGGGTCCCTGGAGATTGGTTCAGGGGGACATCTTTGATGAGGAAGGAGGGACGGCCGTCGGGCTGGACCTCGGTGACTGGGCTCATGGCTACCCCATAGCCGTGGGTGTACAGGAGATGCTGGTTCACCCAGGTCTGGGCCGTCGGTTCCAGGCGTTCGGCGGCAAACTCCCGGGGTGCGAGCATGACCTGACGCGGCTTTCCGTCGACGACGTACCGGTCGGCGGTCACGTCGAGGAACTCGGTGAAGTAGAGCCCGAAGATCTGAATCTGGTTGTAGATGTCCCGAAGGGGGCCTTCATCCCAGAGGCGTACGTTGTCTACGGTGGGCCTGTTCTGGTCCAGGGTCTCGGCGGTCACGGCTCCCTCAGCGGGGTGAGCGACCTTCTTCATCTGATCGAGCCCGTAGGCGTGACGGGTGAAATCGATATTGTGCTGGAGATAGGGCGTTTCCTTGACCAGCTCGTTGGGAACTACCTGGAACCGCTGCACCATCCCTGGGTAGACCGTGCCGGCCACGATGGCCAGGCCCACCCACAGGCTGACGGCCCCCACCATGAGGCGGTAGCTGGAGAAGAAGGCGCCTATCACCAAGAGGCCGCCGCTGACCAGGGCGACGCCGGTCAGAAGCAGGCGGGCGGGGCTGGTGGCAGTGGCATCGGCGTAGCCCATGCCAAAGACGGCTCCAGTGGCGGCGTAGAGCAGCTCATACCGTCCCAACCAGTAGCCGGCGGCAAGCATGAGGAAGATGCCCGCGCCCAGGGTCGTCAGGTGAATTTGGGTGCCCTTGGGAAGGCGCAGGCCCTCTCCGCGCATTCCATAGACCAGGAGGTACAGCCCTCCCGCGATGAGGAGGACCACGATGAGGGCTCCCAGTATCCAGCCTCGAAGGAACTGCAGGAAGGGCAGGGTGAAGACGTAAAAGGCCACGTTCTTCTGGAAGATGGGGTCATCTGCATCGAAGGGAGCCTGGCTGGCGTACTGCAGCGCCAAGTCCCATCGGGTGGCGGCAGAGGAGGCCAAGGCGAGGCCGATGAGGACTGCCGCCCCCACGGCGACCCAAAGGATGAGGCGGCGCACTGTCTGGTAGGCCTCGGCGGTCAGACCGGGCAGGGGAGGGGGCGCCCTTCGGGTCAACCGGGCGGCCAGGTAAACGTTCACCAGGGCGAAGGCGATGAAGATGAGGAAGGCAGCCAGGAATAATTCCACCCGAGTGGTGACTATCTTGAGCAGGACGTCCTCGTAGCCCAGGTTCTTGAACCAGAGCCAGTCAGCGTAGAGCAACCGGGCCCAGTTCACGGCCAGGAAAACCAGGAGGACTCCCCCGATTGCCAGAGACCACTTGAGCGCCCGGTTCCAACTGGGCAGGTTCAGGTCCTGGAAGTCCAGGGGGTTCTGGGGGCCCTGAGGTCGGCGAGGTAGGCCGCCGTCTCCAAAGATCTGCATGTGGACTGTCACCTCTACGGGCCATGCCCGCGCTTGTGGACGTTCCGAGCCCCGGGGCCAACCGGGTTTCCCTTAGCCTCTGCTGCAAAGACCGTGGGAGGCGATTCTCGGAAGCCATTATTCCATACGCTACCTCTGGGGTCAACGTGGCCCTGAGGCCCTGTGACGGGTTTTCGGGTCCGAACGGCTCTCCCTGGCACAAACCTTACTGTTCAGGTGCCACGAGGGCTTCTGCTTGACACCCCAGGGGCGGTTCACTACGCTAGGAGCGGGAGCTTGTGCACCGCAGCCTCGTTCCTTTCCCAGACCCGCCCTCCGGCCCTTCTTGCGTGGGCCCGTAGCTCAGCGGCAGAGCGACCGGCTCATAACCGGTTGGTCGTAGGTTCGAACCCTGCCGGGCCCACCTAACGGGTCAAAATCAAGAACCGTGAGAGGCTCCGTCGGCACCCTCTCCGGCGGTAGTGGCAGAGTGTAGTGGATGGTCACCTGGGAGTCCTGGCGGTCCACTGACTGGATGAAGGACTTGAGGAGGGTTCGCCGCTCCTGTACCGAGCCCGTTTCGAGCACCCCATCAAGATCCTTCAGGTAGGCCAGCACCAGCTCCCGGTCCACCAGTTCCACGTGGCCCGCACTTAAGGCCTCCTTGGCCTCGCTCCTGGCCCGCAGCAACAGATCTCGCTTCTCCCGAAGATCCCTTATCCTGGGCGCAAGATCGTCCACCACGAGCTTACCCGTCTCGAGGGCGTCGTAGAGCCGCTCAAGGTGACCGTTAATGCCCTTCATCTGGGTATCCAGGCTGATGAGGCGCTCTTGGACGTGACCCATGGAGTCTTGCAACTCTTCGTTGGTCAGCCGCACCAACTCCTCCAAGGACTCCTCCTGTAGGATCAGGTCTCTCACCTTCGAGAGCACAAGGGATTCGATGGTGTTCTGGGGTACCGGCCGCATACTGCAAGCTTCTCTTCCGCTGCGATTGGCCGTTGCGCAGACATAGTAATGAAAACTCCCAGACTTAGCTGCCTGGCGGAGCAGAGGTTGCTCAATGGATGAGTCGAGTCCGCTTTCCCCAGACCATTACCATAGAAGGCAAACCTGGCAAGGAGCGAGGCCTGTGGAAGGACGACGGCGCTTAGGAAGTGAACCAAGCCAGATTGTCCTCAATGCGGACCATCGCCTGCGTATCCCGACCACAGCAAGCAAGCAGTGCCTCGCGAATGGAATTGCGCTCTTTTTGTGCGTAGTCGGGCGGCTCCAGGGCGGGGATGGTCTCCTGCAAGATTGACCAACGACAATCGCCGCCGACAGGCCCTACCTTGGTCCTTAGTTTATGTAGTAGCATGGTGCTATCATGACCAGAACGAACATCCCCCAGCTCTCCAAGACCCGCTTCATGGCAGGCCTTCAGTGCCTCAAAAGGCTCTATCTGGAATCATACCACCGTGAACTCCTACCACCTGTTGACGCGTCCCAACAAGCCCTCTTTGACTCTGGCAACGCGGTCGGAGTTCTCGCTCGTGGCGTTAACCCGGGTGGCCTCCTGATCACTGAAGACTACTTCAACCATGACCGTGCAGCAGCCCGCACCAGACAGGCGGTTGCCGACGGGTCGATCCCCTCGATCTATGAGGCGGCGTTCACATACGACGGGATCAGGACAAGAGTAGATATCCTGCAGCGGCTCAACCAAGATGTGTTTGCCCTTGCCGAGGTCAAGTCCAGCACCAGTGTCAAGCAGGAGCACATTCCAGATTCGGCAGTCCAGGTCTATGTTGCGGAAGGTTCCGGCATAGAGATCAGGAACATCTACCTGGTCCATATCGACAGAAACTACGTGTTTCAGGGTGGGGAGTATGCACTGGACAAGCTCTTCTACCGGGAGGACGTCACGGCTCAGGTGAGGTCCTACATGGAAACGTCGATTATTTCAGACCTGGCAAGGATCCGGGATGCTCTTGCCCAGGACGACACGCCGGCCGTCGACATAGGGAGACAGTGTACAAAGCCTTACGAATGCCCCTTCTTCTCCCATTGTAGAGAGGGTTTGCCCGATCACCACGTTGAACAGCTACCCGGAGCCAGGGTCGCGTTACTTGATTCCCTGAAATCTGCAGGTATCACCGACATAGCGAGCATATTCTCGGGTTTTCCTGGTCTTACTCGTCTCCAGGAACGAGTTCGCGAGTCCGTGGTGAGTGGTGAAGCCTACGTTGGGCGTGACCTGGCCACCGAGCTGTCAGGAGTGGAGTATCCCCTACGGTATCTTGACTTCGAGACTTTCAACCCTGCATTGCCCTACTATCTCGGAACCCGCCCGTACCAGGTGATCCCCTTCCAATGGTCGATGCATATCCAGCATGCTGACGGAAGGCTTGAGCATCGGGAATTCCTCCACGAAGGGCCTGACGACCCGCGGCCGGCCTTCATCAGCAGTCTGAGTGATGCTGCCGGGAACTCTGGCTCAATTGTCACCTACTCCGGGTATGAAGAAACCAGGTTGAAACAGCTCGCGGGTGATTTCCCGGAGTACGCCAACAGTCTGCTTGCCCTGGTTGACAGGATGTATGACCTCCTCAAAGTCATCCGCGCCCACTACTACCACCCAGCATTCCATGGGAGCTTCTCTCTCAAGGCGGTCCTGCCTGCACTGGTCCCAGAGCTTGGTTACGAAGACTTAGAGATCAACGACGGGTCCATGGCGTCGGTGGCCTACGCCCAGATGATTCACCCTGCCACTGAAGAATTTGAGCGGGGGCGGATTTACGCCGCTTTGCTTGCCTATTGCCAGAGGGACACGGAGGCAATGGTTCGGGTATTCGGGCTGCTTCGGAGTGTGCCTAGATAATTTGCGGATGTGATTGTGGGTATCACGTGCAAAGAAAGCCTTGCGGTACGGACAAAAGCTGGCCTAGGGTAGCTTCGGAAAGAACCGGACATTTGAAACATCCCAAACTTCTGGATTGAGGAGGGACGTCTATGGCGAAAAAGGTATCCGTTACAGTTGAAAGGAATAAGAGTTTTTTTGAGGAGGAGCTGCGGTTGTTACTCGATTCTGTTACCTGGCAAGCCGGGGTCGACGACCGATCAGACGTTCCCGCCGAACCGGGAGTCTACATCTTCGTTCGAAAGGGAGCGCCCGCGTATGTTGGCGAGACAGGCAACATCAGACGGCGCCTAGTTCAGCATCTTCCGTGCAACAACAGCGCGTTTTGCGACGCGCTGCGCAAAGGTGGAGTAAATGGGCCCGAAGAATTCGTGGCCAATGGCAAGTTCTCCTGGACGGTCCTGTCCCACAACGACAAATGGACTCCGTCATGGCGTCGGCAATTCGAACACTTCGTTATTGCCATGACCGGACCGAAGTATAACTTGCTTGAACCCGAGAGACGGTCGTAAACGGGACCTATCTGACACTCAGTAGGACGCAGGAGAGGACTAGAGTGCCCGAGCCGCATGACTAGCAGACAATTGCGGGATCCGACCAATTCCTCCAAGACTGTGGGCCAGTAAAAACGTCCGATTATTCTCAAAGGATCTCCAGCTAGGGGCACCCTATCTGAGCCAGCACCACCCATTGTTTGAGGCCGCCGCACTGACCGCCCTTGGTGACAGCTTTGGATCTGGCACTGCAAGGTAGAGAACAGCCGGGGAGACGCACTCTGGGAACCTGAGATAGTCTCTAGCAGTGCGCTGAGCCTGCCAGGGCCACCTTGAAAAACATGTTAGGGCGGAGGTCGGCTGTCAGCAGTGACGCTAGCGCTCAAGGGAGTGGGAACGTCACCCGGAAAGTTCTTGATTTTGACCCGTCAGGCCCACCAACACGTACGGAACAGAGCGCTCACAGGGATACTGCTCCGGCCCGGTGCAACGGCTTGCCTCTCCTTGGGCCGTATGGTAGGCTGAAGCCGCATTTCATACCTGGAAAGCTTCAAAGAGAACAGTCCGGCGATATGTTTCTAGACCTCCATTGCCACTCGATCTCCTCGGACGACTCTCGGGCGACGGTGGAGCAATTCCTGAAGTGGACCACCTCCCTGAGAAAGCGAGGGTACCGGATGGACGGCTTGGTGCTTACGGAGCACCGCAAGTTCGACCGTGATGTTGACTACTCCCTGCTCTCCCAGCAGTACGGCATCCTTGTCCTCAAGGGGTCTGAGTTGGACACCACTCATGGCCACTTCCTGGTGTTCGGCGTCAACGACCGCCTCCTGAAGGAGGTGGACTTCACAAACATTCGTATGAATGGCATGGAACTGGTGCGGGCAGCCCGGGATACAGGAGCGATAGCTATCCCCGCTCACCCCGGCCGCGTCGGAATAGGGCTGATGAACTTCCTCAACGATGGCGTTGATATGTCCAGGATTCACGCAGTGGAAGGGCTTAACGGGAGCGCGCGAACAGGGGAGAACGAAAGGGCTGAGGACCTGGTCAGGACTTACGGTGTAGCCACCACCGGGGGGAGCGATGCCCACTTCGTGAGCGGGATAGGACTCTGCCTGACGGAGTTTTCTGCCCCAGTCCAGAGCGAGGAGGAGATGGTGGCCCAACTCTACGCGGGGAGCTTCCGTCCTGTCAGACTGGAAGAGACGAAGGTGCTCACCGGCTAAGGAGCGCCGAGCAGCGCCTCCCTTCGCCGTTATTGGAGACACAGTTCCAAGGAAGGTTCACGTATAGAGGGGGAGCTTCATGAACGAGAACGTGTCGATCGATTTCGACCGCACCGTCCTGGGCAGGGCGGTGGAGGGAGAGAGTGTTGTGGTGACCCGCGAGAAGATCCTGGCCTTTGCCAGGGCCGTTGGGGAGACCAATCCCTTGTACACTGATGACGATGCCGCTCGACGGGCAGGCTACCCCTCTCTCATCGCTCCACCCACCTTCATCAACTTCATTCGGAGGAACGCGGCTCGGCCTGACCCGAAGATCAAGCACGGGACCCTCACCTTCTTTGCCAATCAGACCCTGGAGTGCCGCCTCCCTGTGAAGCCGGGAGACGCCATCCGCTCCGTCACCAGCCTGGAAGACGTCTACGCCAAGACAGGGAGGTCCGGCACCATGGTCTTCGAGGTGTGGAAGACGGAGATGTTCAACCAGCACGGCCAGGTGGTGGCGGTCTCGCGGGAGTCCACGGTCCATCGGTAGACGGTGACCCACCGTCGTCCTGCCCTTTGCCCCGGATCTCATAGGATGCTGAAAAAGGGGAGTCCAGAGAGGCGCGGCCCCGGAACCTGCCCTGAGCGAAGCCGAAGGGCCGGGGGTCTTCCCGACTTGTCGGGACAGATATAATTTCCACCCCCGTTCTGGCCAGGAAGAGGGACAGGGGGATGGTCGAAAGGGTTCTTCATCACCCTGCTAATGCCTCAACGAAGGAGACAAGGATGGCCTCGACCAGGACGATTCGCTTGGAAGACGTGGAAATAGGGGATACGATCACCCCCCAGGTGCGCTGCATCAGCCTGGACGAGGTCACGGTCTTCTGGGAGGCGATTCACGGCCCAGGGAGCCCGATGATGGAGCGGCCCTCTCGCTTCAACAGCGTTGAGCAGGCCAAGAAGGAGGGCCTTCCCGGTCCGGTTATCCCTGGCCCCATGATCATCGCCATCATCGCGAAGGCCATGACCGATTGGGCCCCCGGCGTTCAGCTCAAGCTGCTGGATGTCATCCTGCGCCAGGTGGTCCACCAGGGGGCTGACTTCAAGGTCTATGGCATCGTCACCGACAAGAACGAGGGCGAGCAACAGGTTGAGGTGGACATCTACCTGGAGCCCACCGAAGGCCAGCCCTACGTGCGGGGCAGGGCGGTCCTGGGGTTCCCCTCCAAGGCTGTCCTCTAGTCACCCCTCTCTGCTTCTGGGGCCTCCCCTGTTACTGCGGTCTCCTGGGCTTGCCGTCTACGTCATCGTTTTTGATGACGGCCTCCCTACACCCACGCTGACTGTCGCCGGTACTGGTCCAGTGGCGAAAGACGCTCCTTGAGCGTGGGTGCATGGCACGCCCTGCCACACCCTGCTAGGCGCCCGTCGCCTTGCCTTCCAGGACGGGGAGGGCGCGTGTCCGTGCGCCGACGATGGTGTTGCGCACGTGCTCGGCCACTTTTCGCGGCGTCTGGTCTTCGAAGGTCCGGTCCAGGTCCTCGTCGCTCAGGCGGGCCAACAGGCCAATGAACTGGCCCATCGCCTGGCCCATCTCGGCGAGGATCGCCTGGGCCTCGGTAGGCTGGGCCGCCGGGGAGTGGGTGACCTGCAGAATCTTGGTGACGTGAATCGCGTGCTCCTTTGATTGCCAGACGGGGCTGTAGATTGAGCCGCGCAGGGGAGCGGTCCGGCCGCCAAATCCCGGGACCTGGGTGTCCAACTGCTCGTTGGAGAGCTGGCTGACGGTCTCCGCCGTCTCCTTGTACGATGCTATCAAGCCGTCTATGAGAGCGTTGACCTGAGTGCGCGCCATGGACGTATCCTCCTTGCTGTGTTTTGGTTTGAGGCCTTGACGCCTGTGTTCCTCCCCTTCGCCTTGAGCGACCCTTGTGACGCAGCGACATGGTATGCCCGTTGAAAGCCATCGTTAAGCAAGGGGATGCCTGCGGCGCCCTTCGCCCCTGACCATCTCCCAACGGCGCTCCGGTGGCTTCCCAAAGAGGTCTTTAGCCGGAGAGCTCAGCTTCAAGCTGCTTCTCGTAGGCAGCAGCGAGCTTTTGGGTCACTGGCCCTGGCTTGCCTGAGCCAATGGCGTGTTCCCCTACACGGGTCAAGGGCATGATGCCGATGGCGGTGTTGGTGAGGAAAGCCTCGTCGGCCTGAAGGAGAGAGGTGAGGGTGAACGACGTCTCGTCGGTAGGAATCTGGAGCGAGGACGCCAGATCCAGGATGCACGCTCGTGTGATGCCGGGAAGGATGCCGCTCTCGACCGGGGCGGTAGAGAGCTTGCCTCTCGTTACCATGAAAAGGTTTGCGGTGGTGGCGCAGGCAACATCGCCCCTGGTGTTGAGGAGGAGGGCCTCGTCGTAGCCGCGTTCACGGGCCTCCTCGCGGGCAAGGATGTTGTCGCCATAGTTACAGGACTTGATGCGTGAGAGGGGCGAGGTCTCGTTGCGGCGAAGCGAGGAGACGAAAGCACGAAAGCCCTGATTGTAGGCTTCCCCTGGCAGCGGAACGAAAGGGCCGGCTCGTATGGCTATAGTGGGCGTGGATGTAGCTGGGATAGCGATGCCACGCCCCTTGTCTATCCCACGTGTGATGGTCAGCCGCATGATGGCTGGGGCGCCTGCAATGCGGGAAAGGACCTCTTGAAGAGCCACGGCCAGCTTCTCCTCTTGGGGGAGAGGCAGCTTGAGGACCGTGGCCCCCTGGTGAAGCCGTTCCAGGTGCTGGGAGAGCCGGAAGACGCGGCCGTTGGCGGAGCGCATCGTCTCGAAAACGCCGTCGCCCAGGGTGAACCCCCGGTCGAGGGCGGAAATGGCGGGCTCCTCCTCGGTGACGAAGCGGCCGTTCACAAAGAGGACAGAGCTAAGGGTGTCAGGCATCAATTCCCAGGGCCGCGAAGGAGCCGCGGGCCTTGTGGATGGTTTCCTCGTACTCAGACTGGGGGTCCGAGTCGGCCACAATTCCAGCCCCAACCTGGAAAGAGACCCTGTTCCCTTTGGCCAGCAGGATGCGGATGGGCACGGCCGTGAGCATGGAGCCATCGAAGCCTATGTACCCGATGGCGCCGCAGTAGACGCTCCGCTGGGTTGGCTCCAGTTCGTCAATGATCTCCATGGCGCGTATCTTGGGCGCCCCGGTCACAGAGCCGCCGGGGAAGCAGGCCTTGAGGAGGTCCATTGCGCCGAGCCCCGGCAGGAGCCGCCCCCGAACGGTGGAGACCATTTGGAATACCGTGGCGTACTCCTCCAGAGCGAACAGCTCAGTCGCCTCGATGGACCCGGGAACACACACCTTGCCCAGGTCGTTCCTCAGCAGGTCTACAATCATCAGGTTTTCGGCCCGGTCCTTCTCGCTGGCCAGGAGTTCGGCGGCCAGGCGATGGTCTTCGTCGGTGGTCTTGCCCCGAGGCCTTGTCCCTTTCATAGGCCGGGTGGAGGCTATCCCACGCTCCAGGCAGAGGAACTGTTCAGGCGAGGCACTCAGGACGGCCACCTCAGGATAGCGCAGGTAGGCGCCAAAGGGGGAAGGGTTGACCTGGCGCAGGCGCAGGTAGAGCGAAAACGGGTCACCGGAGATAGTGGCCTCGAACCGGTGCGAGACGTTGACCTGGTAGACGTCGCCACTGGCAAGGTAGGCTTTGACGGCCTCCACCGCCTTCATGTAGTCGTGGGGGGACATGGTGGAGGTGAGGTCCGTGGTGGGTGGGAAGGGCACCACAGCGGAAGGAGGGGTAGCCACTCCTCGCCGCAGAAGGTCCTTGATCCAGCCCAGCCGCTCCTGCGCCGCCTTTTCGCTTCCTTCGGGCAACCCAGTGGCGATGGCCCAGGTGCTGCCCGTCTCATGGTCCTGGGCGACGACCCAGTCATAGAAGGCGACATTCATCTCAGGGAGGTCCAGGTCGTCCACAGCCCGGCGCGGCAGCCGCTCCAGATGGTGGCCCAGCTCATAGGCCCAGTAGCCTATGACGCCCCCCTGAAAGGGAGGGAGGCCAGGGAGGGAGGCCACCGAGAAGCGGCCCAGGAGGTCCTGGAGGACATGGAAGGGGTCGGAGTTTACACTCGTAGTGCTGCCCCTGGCCTCCATCTCCACCTGCCGCCCTTTGGAGCGGAGGACCAGGAAGGGGTCTGCCGTGAAGTAGGAGAAGCGCCCAAGCCGCCCTTCTCCCATAGGAGGGGAGACCAGGGCGCTGTCCAGGAGAGCGGGGTAGGGCATGTGCAGGAAGCGCGAGAACCACTCCAGGAAGCTGGGGGCGCCCTCCAGTTTGAAGAAGGAGGGATGGGCCATCTTGTGAGACGTTTCAGCCTGGAGCACCTTGGCCCCCTGGTGACGAGCAGGAGTCTGCGGACAGCGGGACTAGTCGCCCGGTCGTGCGATGGACTGGGCCACCTTGATGGCGTTGACCACAGCGGCGGGTGCCGTGAAGAACATCACCATCCGCAAGATGTTGTTGATGGTGTCTCCCAGCCCTTTGAGGACTCCCCAGTTGTCCCCGATAGCGTTCAGCGGACCAAAGGCCCCGATGTAGCCGACGAGCACGAGGGCTGTGGCCGCCACCAGATAGGGCAGGCTCTCTCTCGCCGTGATGTTCAGCAAGCCTACCACCAGCCCCAGGATGACCAGGGCAGCCGCGAGGTTGACGTTGGCCGGATACCAGATGCCCGCAATGACCGAAAGAAGGAATCCAGCGACAAAAGCAATCGCCCCTATGATGGTGAGAATCCAACGGACCTTGCCGGTCCGGCGCCCAGCGTTCTCGGGTTGCGCAGCCATAGTTTACCTCTCTTCTTGTGGAATGAGTCAGGGCTCCTGGGCAAGCGAGTCGCTGCCCTCTGCTTGCTATGCATCATACCACAGAGGTGGAGAGCCTCAGGCAAGGCCGTACAAGACCTCTCGTAGGACCCTCCACCACTCCCCAGGCCCGCCCACCGGAGGGTTGGTGTAGTGCGCTCGACTCCAACGTGACTGCTAGACCTTGCCCTTGCTCGCCAGTCCTCTGATCTGCTCAGGAGTGAACTTTGTGATCTTCACCAGCGAGGCCGTGTTGCGAATGGCTGGAGGCACCATGAGCCGGGCCTCCGCCTCGCTGCCGGCCTCGACGAGGAGCCACGCGGTGTGGACGCCCGCCATACACCCTCATTCGGCGTTGGTCAGGTAGTGAGCGCCTGCACGCAGGAAGGTATCCAGCATCCGCAGGCAGGCTCCAGGATTGGGGTCGTGGGATGCCTGAATCATGTAGCGGTCCATGCTTCTTGTCCTTCTTCGGCCCGACGGCTTGTCTAGCAGGATGCTGAAAAAAGGGAGTGCAGAGGGGCGAAGCCCCTTTGCTGGGGGTCTGGGGGTGTCCCCCAGATATAATTCCCATCCCCTTCCTGACCAGGAAGGGGGCAGGGGCATGGTCGAAAGGGTTTATCAGCACCCTGCTACAGTACATTTTACAACGAATCACCGACGAGGTGGCGTCCCCGTGGTCAGGAGGTTGAAGCAGCCGTCCCTGAAGCCTACCAGGTAGTGGGCCAGGTAGAGGCGTCGGCGCTGGCGATGGCGTCAAACGCCATCGCCATTGACAGGCAGTGTGTCCAGGGGTAAGCTCCCGCTACTCTCACCTCCCAGGAGCATTGTGGCTTTTGTGGGGCGGGAAACCACGCGGAAAGGGAGGCCCTATGCCAAGCTACCTTTCGTTGATCAACTGGACAGAGCATGGTGTACAGAACATCAAGCAGAGCCCCCAACGGCTCGACGCGGCCAAGGCGGCTATCCAGGCGGCGGGCGGGCGGATGATCTTCTTCTACCTGACGATGGGGCAGTACGACCTGGTGACCTTGACCGAGTTCCCCAACGACGATGCGGCGGCCCGGTTCCTGCTGACCATCGGCGGCATGGGCAATATCCGCAGCACCACCCTGAAGGCCTTCACCGAGCAGGAGTTCCGTGCCCTTATCGCCTCGCTCCCCTAACAGAATGCCGAAAAGGGGAGTGCAGAGGGGCGAAGTCCCTCTGCCAGGGGTTTGGGGGTGTCCCCCAGATATAATTCCCGCCCCCTTCCTGGCCAGGAAGGGGGACAAGGGGGATGGTTGAAGGCGTCTTCATTACCCTCCTACGAGGGGGCCCTGAAGGCCGACGCTGTTGGGTTCTGGGCCTGTTCCGCCAACCGTGCGTGGAACTGGCCCAACGCCTTGTCTAGGGGGTGGCGCACCGCCAGTGTCGTAGGAGAGTGTACCATGGTGGGTGTGACGCACCAGACTACGATAGGAGAGAATTGTGAGGCCGTCCCTACGCCTTGGGCGCATTGCCGGCATTGAGATTGGTGTCCATTACACCTGGCTCTTTGCCTTCGCCCTCATCGCCTGGTCCCTGGCCGAGGGCCTGTTCCCCTCGGAGTTCCGGGGGAGCAGGGCCACCTACTGGGCCACGGGTGTTCTGGCAGCCCTTCTCCTCTTTGCGTCGGTCATTGTCCACGAGTTGGCCCACTCCGTTGTGGCCCGTGCCCGAGGGATGACCGTCCATGGCATCACCCTCTTCATTTTCGGCGGGGTCAGCAACTTGGGGGACGAGGCAAAAAGGCCCCAGGACGAGTTCGCCGTGTCGGTGGTGGGCCCCCTCGCCAGCCTGGTGCTAGGCTGGCGAGGCATGGGGGCTCCTGCAACTGCTGGGTAACGGGCGAGGGCCCGTGACGGCGACTCTTGAGTACCTTGCCCTCATCAACGCCCTCCTGGCCGCGTTCAACATGCTGCCTGGCTTCCCCTTGGACGGGGGCCGGGTGCTGCGCTCCATCCTCTGGGCCACTATGGGGAGCCTGGTGCGGGCCACCAACATCGCTGCTGGGGCAGGACAACTCTGCGCCTGGCTCCTCATGGGCTGGGGGTTTTTCCAGGTGGTGGTCCAGGGCAACCTGTTCGGGGGCTTGTGGATCGCCCTCATCGGCTGGTTCCTCAACAGCGCCGCCGACGCCAGCCGTCGTGAGGTGCGTGTGCGCGGTCAGTTTCAGGGCGTGCGGGTCCAGGAGGTGATGGACCCTTCTCTTGACACAGTGACACCGGAGACGTCAGTGGCTGCGTTGGTGGAGGTGTGGTTCCTGCAGCGAGGCCGCTGCGCCATGCCTGTGTTCCAGGAGGACCATCTGGTAGGCATCGTGACCCTCACCGACGTTAAGGGGGCACCCCAGCAGCGGTGGGCCCAGGCGCAGGTGGCGGAGATCATGACCCGCCCGCCTCTCTACAGCGTGCGGCCCGAGGACGACGTGGCGACGGCCCTGCAACTGCTGGCCGAGCACGACATCAACCAGGTGCTGGTGCTCCAGGGGGAAAAGCTGGTGGGGCTCCTCACCCGGGCGCACCTCATTCGCTACATCCAGTTCGCCCAGGAGCTGGGGGTCAGGCCAGGACGTGCCGGGGGCTTCACCTCACCCTTCTCGAAAGGGTGAGAGTTCTTTGGGAAGGGCTTAGGGGGAGCCCTTTCTTGCAAGGAAAGGTTCCCCCTACCTCTCCGAAAGAACCTGCAACACTCAACGGTTTACTCAACTTGCTCCAAAGCTGAATTGGTGGCTCGAAGGGGACTTTACCCTGGTTAGAACTAGCGGGCCAGGAGCTTTTGGTACAGGTCCAGGTAGGCCCGGGCCGACCGGCCCCAGGTGAAGTCGGCGGCCATGGCCTCCGTTGCCCAGAGGGCCATCATCCCCTGGCAAGACGTTCTTGGGTTAGGGAGCGAGGCCCGGATGAACCGCCCGGGGGTGCCAGCGGGCAACTGGCGCTGGCGGTGGTGCCCAAGTCCTGGCGACGAGGAGGCCCTGCAACAACTGCGAGACCTGACCCGCAGGCACGAGAGGGAAAGCTGGTTGCAAGGTCAGCGGCGGCCCCAGAGCCACCGCCAGAATGGTCCAGGAAAGCTTTGGAAGCGCCCGAAAGTGTGGCGCTGGACGGGGAACAGACGGTTGACGCGCCAGCAGGCGGGGGTATCATGTTCTTGTTCAGCACCTGCCCTGGCAGTAGGGTAGGGCCATCGCCTTCCAGTTTCCGAAGCAAGGAGGGGACCATGAAACGGGGATTCGTTGACCTCCCAGAAGGCCAGATGCACTACAGGACCGAGGGCGCAGGGGAGCCTCTCCTGCTTCTCCACATGACCCAGGCCTCGTCGCTCCACTTCGTCCAGCTCATCCCCCTCCTCTCCCAGCACTACTGGGTACTTGCCCCGGATCTCCCAGGCTACGGAGACTCAGACCCGGCGCCGCGCCAGTACACCATGGCCGACTACGCTCAGAGCGTCCTGGGCTTCATGGACGCCTTGGGGGTTCGCCGCGCCAGCCTCATCGGTGACACTACCGGGGGTGATGTGGCCGTCGAGATTGCCGCCACCCACCCCGAGCGAGTGGACAAGTTGGTCCTCAACAACCAACCCTACTGGAAATACGATGAGAACCGCCTGCGAGAGTTTGAGCACTACCCGCAGGTTCCCCTCCAGGACGATGGGAGTCATCTCTTGCGGATCTGGCAGGGCGTGGCCCGACAACTGGAGGGGGCTCCTCTGGAGGACATCCAGCGCCGGGTGGTCCTCCGCCTTCAGAACCAGCTTTCACCTAAGCATGGTGAAGAAAGTCACTTCGCCGTCTTTACCTATAAGAGCCAGGCCAGGTTCCCACTGGTTCAGAGCCCCACCCTGGTGTTCACCATTCCCTCCGGCTCTTTCCACCGCCGCCAGCCAGACGTGGTCAACACCCTCCCCCGGGGCAAGCTGATGGAGCTTCCGGATGTTCCCCCCAACTTCCTCTACTTCAAACCCCACCTGTTCGCTGCGGCGGTTCTTCCCTTCCTCGAGGACCCAGGGGTCTAGGGGGCTGGTGCACAAGGAGAGTTCGGAGGAGCGAAGCCTCTTGCGGGGTCTGGGGGTGTGCCCCGTTGGCGCGACCCAGCCCTGGGTCCGGAACTACCAGCAATCTAACAACGTGCTCCAAGCCGAAGGCGGTCGGACTCTCATCACCGCCTGGATTGACGACGCCTGGCGGTAGAAGTAGGGTCACGTCGGCACGGGCCGCTGGCAGACCTGAAGACTCGCCTAACAGTT
>SHYH01000061.1 GCA_009692865.1 Dehalococcoidia bacterium | reverse complement strand
AGGCCTCCCTTGGTACAATCGTTCCAGCCGTCTCTTGCCACACGGAGGAGTCAATGGTCACCATCTTCTTTGAGAAGTTCACCCTCTCCAACGGGCTGGATGTCATCCTTCACCAGGACCGCTCGCTGCCCGTCGTCGCGGTCAACGTTTGGTACCACGTAGGCTCCAAGGACGAGGAGCCGGGACGCACGGGCTTCGCCCACCTCTTCGAGCACCTGATGTTCGAAGGCTCCAAGAACCATAATCGAAGCCACTTTGAGCCGCTCCAGAAGGTGGGGGCTGCTCTGAACGGCTCCACCAACACCGATAGGACCAATTACTGGGAGAACGTCCCCTCCAACTACCTGGAGCTGGCCCTGTGGTTGGAGGCCGACCGCATGGGGTTCCTCCTGGATGCCCTGGACCAGCCGCGACTGGATATCCAGCGGGACGTGGTGAAGAACGAGCGGCGTCAGAGCTACGAGAACCGCCCCTACGGCATGGCCAGCTTCCACCTCCAGGCCACCCTCTACCCTCGGCCCCATCCCTACCACTGGTGGACCATCGGCGACCCGGCGGACCTGGACGCCGCGACGTTGGAGGACGCCAAGGCCTTCTTCCGCCGCTTCTATGGCCCCTCCAACGCCAGCCTCGCCATCGCCGGCGACTTTAAGCGAGACGAGGCCCTTGCCCTGGTGCACAGGTACTTCGATGACCTGCCCCCGCTTCCACCCCTTCCTCGGCTCAACCGTAGGGACTCGGACCTCCAGGGCCGCGTGAGCCTGACCCTGTACGACAAGGTCCAGCTCCCACGCCTGTATCTGGCCTGGCCCACTCAGCCCCGCTTTGACCCCGCCGATGCCCCCTTGACCATCCTGGCGGACATCCTGGCCAGCGGCAAGAGCTCCCGCCTCTACCGCTCCCTGGTCTATGAGAAGCGCGTCGCTCAGAGCGTCATCGCGTTTCACGGCCCCTCGGAGCTGGCCGGAGAGTTCACCATCGAGGTGACCGCGGCGCCGGGAAGCACGCTGGAGGAGCTCCTGGAGATCACCGAGACGGAGCTGGAAAAGATGCGACGGGAACCTCCCACGGCGCAGGAGATCGCTCGGGCCAAGAACACCATCACCACCAGCTCGGTGCGCCAGCTAGAGCGCGTAGGTGGGTTTGGCGGGAGGGCCGATCGCCTTAACTCCTATAACGTGCTGGCGGGGGACCCGGGCCGCATCAACACCAGCCTTGATCGGTATCTGGCCGTGGAGGCGATCCACGTTCAACAGGCTGCCGCCACCTTCTTGGGAGGGCGGAGAGTGCAGCTGGAGGTGCTGCCAGAGCCGGCGCGGGCCTCCTCCACCAGCGGGTTGGACCGCTCTACGATGCCTGGGGCGGGCCGTCCCCCGTCCTTTACCCCTCCCGTTCCCCAGAGCCACACCCTACCCAACGGCCTGCGGGTCATGGTGGTGGAACGCCGAGAGTTGCCCCTGGTGGCTTTCGGCCTCATGGTGGGAGCGGGAAGCATTACGGACATCGCTCATCAGCCCGGGCTCGCTTACCTGACCAGCCTGATGCTAGATGAGGGCACCACCACCCGCTCCAGCCAGCAGATCGCCGACGAGTTCGAAGACATGGGAAGCCACCTCTCGGCCAGCACCGGTCGAGAGCACGTCCTTCTCTCGGCCGAGACCCTGAAGGAGCACTGGCCCAAGGCCCTGGAGCTGGTGGCGGACATCATCCAACGCCCCACTTTCCCCGAAGAGGAGCTGGAGCGGGTACGCCGCGAGCATATGACCAACCTGCAGCGAATCAAGGACGAACCCACGGCGGTGGCGGAGCG
This sequence comes from Dehalococcoidia bacterium, assembly GCA_009692865.1. Classification (GTDB taxonomy): domain Bacteria; phylum Chloroflexota; class Dehalococcoidia; order Lucifugimonadales; genus SHYH01. The sequence goes on along the minus strand of SHYH01000061.1, from coordinate 6,270 downwards.
GGTGGTGCGGATGCTTCTCTACGGGCCCAGTGCCCCCTACGGGCACCCAGTGACCGGCACCGAAGAGGCGGTGGAGGCACTGACGCGCGCGAACCTGGTGGGCCACTTCCAAAGGCGGTATGGCCCCGCAGGGGCCACCCTTGCCGTGGTGGGCGACGTGTCTCAGGAGGAGGCGGTCTTCTGGGCAGAGCGTCACTTTGGGGAGTGGAAGGCCTCGTTGGCGAGAGACGGGGAGAGCCCGGCCCTGACTCACGACGCATCTCTCGGCGCTACCACCGTCTTTCTCGCGGACAAGCCTGGGGCGGTCCAGTCCGTCATCCGGGCGGGCAAGGTAGGCGTGCCCCGCAGCCATCCCGACTACTATGCCCTGACGCTTCTGAACTACGCCTTTGGGGGCCAGTTCTCGGCGCGTCTCAACATGAACCTGCGGCAGGCCAAGGGGTATAGCTATGGCTATCGCTCCTTCATCGAGTGGCACCGGCGCTCCTCGGCCCTTATGGTCGGTGGATCGGTCCACACCGCCGTAACCAAGGAGTCCGTGGTGGAGACACTGCGGGAGATCGCCGATGTACGGGGGCCTCGCCCCATATCGCTGGAGGAGTTTGAGGCGGCCAAAGCAGGGATCTTGCGAGGGTTCCCCAGTTCCTTCGAGACCTTGGCCCAGGTTTTGGACCACTTGACGGACCTGGCCCTCTTCGACCTGCCTGAGGCCTACTTCGCCACGGCCTTCGCCCAAGTGGAGGCCCTGACCCTGGAGCAGGTGCGTCAGGCCGCTAGGGACCACCTGGACGACCAGCACCTCACCGTCCTGGTGGTGGGTGATCAGAAGGTTGTGGAGGCGCCGCTTAGAGAGCTGGGCCTTCTCCTGGTGGTGGTGGACTATGAGGGTAGGAAGGTCGGCTAGGAGGCTGAAAAGGAGGAGTCCAGAGGGGCTTAGCCCCTTTGGTGGGGGTCTTGGGGTATCCCCCAGATGTAACTATTACCCCCTTCCTGGCCAGGAAGGGGGTAAGGGGGATGGTCGAAGGGGTTTGTCCGCACCCTCCTAGGGGCACTCTCCTGCCTACTCCCCCCCAAAGAAGCGGCGAGGCGCCTCCACTGTCATGGCGCGGATGGCCGACTCGCTGACGCCAAGCTCGCGCAGGCGAGGGAGCACCTTCCTGCTCATGAAACAGATGCCATCGGGGTTGTAAGCCCGCCGCTCCTCGCGCATCTCAGGCCGCATCAGGCTGGTGATGAGGTGGTCGTGGGAAAAGCTCACGTGCTGGGCCAGCCCCATGTCCACCAGACGTTTCACCACCTGGGTGCGCTCCTCCCAGTTGAGGCTCCCCATGCGCCCTCCGGGGTACTGGTCCATGCCCAGCACGCACCCCTGGCGGGCCAGGCCCGCCAGGTAGTCCAGGTCGGTGGTGCTGTTGCTATGGCCGATACAGACCCGCCGTGGGTCCACCCGCTCCTCCTGGAAGATAGCCATTTGTGCCTCGCCCACCTTGGTCGTAGCAACCGTGTGGGTCGTAATGGGGACTCCTGTGGAGTTAGAGGCGCGGGCCGCTGCCCGCAGGACCAGCTCGTTGGCGGGTGTTACCCCCTGTTCGGAGGTGGCTACTTTAATGACTCCTGCCTTAATGCCTGTCCCCTCTATTCCCACCTCTATCTCTCGAACAAAGAGGCGAGCCAGTTGGTCCGGCGTCAGTGCATTGGCGATGGCCCGAGGGATGTCCAGCCAGATGCCAGTGGCCGTGATGATATGGACACCCACCTGTTCCGCTACCTCTCGCAGGACGGTCACATCCCGCCCCAGGTCCATGGTGGTCACGTCTACGTAAGTGCCTACCCCCTCGGCGGCCGCCTCTTGCAAGGCTTTTACCCCCTGAGCGATGGTCTCCCTCCGGTCCAGAAGCTCAGGAAAGGTGTGGGGGATGCCCGCGGAGCTGGCAACCAGATGCTCGTGCATCAGGGTGAAGCCTAGGGCTTTGGGGTCGACGGGCCCCAGCACGGTGTTGACAGTTGCCATGATGCTTCCCCCTCTTCCTCCAAGGTGTCCAAGACCGACATAGGCTGCCGCTCAAGGAGAGCGATTAAGACTCTTGGGTAAAGTCCCAAAACAGCCACCTGGGACGAGCAAAGGGTGAGAGTTCTTTGGGAAGGGCGTAGGGGGAACCCTTTCTTGCAAGAAAGGGTTCCCCCTACCTCTCCGAAAGAACCTGCAATACTTAGCGCATTGCTTAACCTGCTCCAAAGCTGAATTGGTGGCTCGAACGGGACTTTATCCAGATTCTTTCACCAACGGCGTGTCCGGGCGGTTCGTCCACTCCCCCATGGAGCCATCGTAGGTGCGCACCCGCTGGTACCCCAGGAGGGTCAGAACAAAGGCTCCGTGCGCCGCACGGATGCCCGCCTGTCAATAGGTGATGATCTCCTTGTCGGGGGTCACCCCCCGCTCCTCCAGCATGGCCCGAAGCTCCTGGGCGGGCTTGAAGGTGCGCGGCCTGTCGGATGCGATGAAACGGCTCCACTCCAGATGCACGGCGCCGGGGACGTGGCCCGCCCGCAGGTTCCCCCGATCGTTGGCACCCTCCCACTCGGCGTCGGTCCGCACGTCCAGGAAGACCGTCTCCGGCTTTCCCACACGCGACACCCCGTAGTCTAGGGTGCAGATCAGGTTAGGGTCCTGGCGAGGCGTGAAGGTGGCCCTGGGTGGACGGGGGGCCTCTACGCTCATGGGCCGGTTCTCGCCGAACCACTTGTCCCAGCCGCCGTTCAGCACGCGCACCTGGGTGTGCCCGTAGTGGTTCAGCACCCACCAGAAGCGTGCGGCGTACAGGCTGCCCGAGACGTCGTAGGCCACCACCAGTGTATCGTCTCCAATCCCCATCCGCTCCATGAGTTGCGCGAAAGGATCAGGGGGCGTCACGAGAGGGTAGCCCTTGGGGTTGTTGGCGTAGCTGGGGTGCTTGAGGTAGTGGTGCTCTGGGATGCCCACGGCGTTCCTGATGTGGGCCCGGCGGTACATGTCCGCGACGTCGCAGTCCACGATGCGCAGGTTGGTGTCCCCCAGGTGGGCCTCCAGCCAGTCAGTCTCCACTAGCAACTCGGGCCGGGCATAGCCTTCGGGGGCCATCGCCTCATCTCCAATCCCTCAGAGTACCAGGGGGAAGTGTACAAGGGGTACAGTCCCAAAGGAGGCATCTGGGACGAGCAAGGGGTGAGAGTTCTTTGGGAAGGGTTCCCCAGACCTTTCCGAAAGAACTTGCAACCTGATCGCTTGCCCTTTTGCCTGCCCGTAGCGTGGGTGCAGGGCACGCCCTGCTACTCGTATAGCTTGATCACCCGAACTGTGCCTGGGGGGAAGGCCTGGCTGCACAGGTCGCACAGCACGCACTCGTCCAGGTTCTCCTCCACAATGCGAACGGTGCGGTCCGGGTTCTGGGCGAAGATGTCCACCGGGCACACCTCCACCAGCTTTCGAGCCAGCTCCGGCTGGCTGGCGACGGAGGGGGCTACCTCGACGCGAACGAACATGGCCATCTTAGTTACCCCTCTCTTTCAGGCGCTGTCGGATCAGGTCCGGAATGGCAGCGATGGATTCAGCCACCGTGATGCCTGCGTCCTGCATCAGGCGTATCTTCTCAGCCGACGTGTCGGCCCGGCCCTCTACAATGGTCCCTGCGTGGCCGAACCGCATCCCTGGCATCTCGTCCATAAAGCGCCCCGCCATGAAGGCCACCACCGGCAGGCGCGACCTCTTCTCCTTCAGGTAGGCGGCGAGCTGGGCCTCGAAGGGTCCTCCCGGCTCCGAGTAGATCACGATGGCCCTGGTCTCAGGGTCCGCCTCGTATAGGGGCATGAGCTCCGCGTAGGTGCTGCCGATGAGGGGGTCGCCCCCGATACTGACGGCGGTGGTGACCCCCAGGCCGGCGGCGCCCAGGGTGTTGCAGATCTCCGTGGTCATGCCGCCGCTCCGGGACATCACGCCTATGGCCCCCGGCTTGAAGGCCTTGCGAGTGTCCTCGGCGGTGCCGCCGATGCCCCCCATCTTGGCCCTCCCCGGCGTGATGATCCCCAGGCAGTTGGGGCCGATGACCCGCGCGTCTCCTCCCTCGGCGAACTCCAGAATCTCGGCCACCTCGCCCCGAGGGATGCGCTCCGTTACGATAACGATCAGCTTGATGCCCGCGCTAATCGCCTCCAGGGCGGCGTCCTTCGCGAAGCCCGGAGGCACTGACACCACGGCCCCGTCCACCTGCATCTGCTCCGTGATCTGCCGCACCGTGTCGTACACCGGCACGCCGTACACGTCCCGCCCTTTGCGCCCGGGGGTTACGCCCCCCACGACCTTGGCGCCGTAGTCCAGGCACTCGCGGGTCATGTTCACCGCCTCGCGGCCTGTGATGCCTTGGATGATAAAGGTGGTGTTTTCGTCTATAAGTATGGACATGCCTACCTCCTCCCCATCTTGACCACGGCGCGGCGCGCGGCCTCGTCCAGGGACACCGTCCGGTCCACGTACTCCACGCCGTACTTTCTCAGGATCTTGAACCCCTCGTCCTCCCAGGAGCCGGGGATGCGGAAGATGGCGATCTTCTCCTTGGGGTCATAGCCCGACTCGATGACCCCTTTGATCACCCCTCGCGCCATCATGTCCACGCGGGTGTTGCTCACCACGTTCATCATCACGGCGATCTTCTCTACGCCTGGCTTGGAGAGGACCAGCTTGGTCAGCTCGCTGGCCTTGCGGACACTTGGGTTGCCGCCGATCTCGCAGTAGTTGGCGGGCCTGCCCCCGTGCTTACGGACGGCGTCCAGGAGGGTGAGGCTCCCCCCGCCTGCGCCGATGATGAGCCCCAGGTCGCCGTCGAACTCCACGACGCGGCCTGCCACTCCGCGGGTGTCAATGGCGTCCACCTGGGCGCCGCGCACCTCAAAGGGCGTGGGGGGGCGGGCCTGGCGGCTCTCGTCGCGACCTATTCCAAGCTCCTGGAGCAGGCGTGCGTGACGGTCTCTCGCCTCCTCCTCCATGTCCAGGTGGCAGTCCAGGCAGAGGAAGGAGCCGTCCTCCAGCTCCGCTAGGGGGTTGATCTCCGCCAGGGTGAGGTTGTATTGGAGGAAGAGTCGGACCAGGCGGGCCAGGATGGGAGTCATGCGTGTCAGGCGGTTGCCCGTGATGCCCAGGTTAGAGATGACCTCCTTGGCCTGGTAGTCCTGGAAGGGGACGAGGGTGGAGAGGTGAAGGCGGGCAATGTGCTCAGGATGCCGCTCGGCCACCTCCTCGATGTCAATGCCGCCCATGTCGCTGAGGATAAGCAGGGGCCGCTTGGCCAGGGCGTCGTAGATGACGCCGACGTAGAACTCCTGGCGCACCGCAGCCCGGCCCTCCACCAGGACCGAGCGCGGCTTCTGGCCGTTGATGGCCAGGGCCAGTATGCCCGCGGCCTCCTTGCGGGCCTCCTGGGGCGACGTGGCGAACTTGATGCCCCCGGCCTTCATGCGGCCGCCCGTCAGCACCTGGGACTTCAGGACCAACGATCCCCCGATCTGACCGGCGACCTGCTCCGCCTCCTCGGGGGTCTTGGCGTTGCTGCCTTTGGGCAGGGGAACCCCCTGCCTGCCTAAGAGGACCTTAGCCTCGTATTCATAGAACCTCATCTTTTCCTCCTGGAGTTTTCTGGAAGGGGCTGGGAAACCTCTTGTGCACAAGAGGTTTCCCAGAATATCCCTCCTACGCCACGCGTTTCATCATCTGGAGAATGTCGTATCCCGTGATCTCCTTCGACTTGGCCGCCACCTCCGCCAGGTAGGAGGCGTCCACCCTGCCCCCTTGGACCCCCTTGGCCAGGTGCATGAGCTTCCCCTTGATGATGGCCTCGTCCAGGAACTCCCCCGTCTTCGGGTCCATCAGGGCGCCGCCTCCGTGCTCATGGTAGTAGTCTACCGCCCGTTTCGCTTCGCTGACCTCCTCGTCTGAGGGCGTAAAGCAGTCGTTGGCGATCTCCGCCTGCTGGGGGTGGATCACCCAGGTGCCGTCCATGCCCAGGTTGGCGGCCCCCACGTTCTTGTGTCGCAGCTCCCCCCGGATGCGCTCGGCCTCCTCTGGCGGGGCGTCCCGTCGAATGATGGTCAGGAAGGCGTTGTCTATGGCGTGGAGGCCCGCAGCTTTGGCCGCCACCACCACCGCCTGCTTGGCGTAGTGGAAGTTCTGGTTCTGGTCCTTTACCATCTCCCGCACCCCGATGGCCGCTGCGAAGTCGGCGATGCCGAAGATGAGCCCCACCA
>SHYH01000008.1 GCA_009692865.1 Dehalococcoidia bacterium | reverse complement strand
ACCAGCAGTGCCGGGTCATCTCGCCCGACGTGCCGCTCACCAAGGCACGTCTGAAGCTGACAGCCGCCGCCCGCTACGCGCTGGCCCGCTGCCTGCACCTCATGGGGATGGAGACGCCGGCGCGGATGTGATTGCAAAGTCCCCAAACAGCCACCTGGGACGAGCAAAGGGTGAGATTTGTTTGGGAAGGGTTTGTGGGGAACCCTTTCTTGTAAGAAAGGGTTCCCCAGACCTCTCCGAAAGAACCCGCACTACTTAATGAATTGCTCAAACTGCTCCAAAGCTGAATTAGTGGCTCGAGCGGGGCTTTACCCTTTTGGAATAGCCTGCAGGACGGTGGTATGCCAGGAACGTCTCATGTAGGTAGTGCATGATACAAGCAGTGTTGTTCGACTTTGACGGCCTGATCCTGGATACCGAAGGCGCGGCATTCCGGGCCTGGCAGGAGATTTACAACGAGCATGGCAGCTCGTTGCCGCTTTCCGTCTGGGCGCAGGCCATCGGCACCTCAGACGCCTTTGACCCCTATTCCTACCTGGAGGGACAGCTTGGCAGGCCGGTGGACCGGGAGGCGGTGCGGGTCAGGTACCGCCAGCGTACGACGGAGCTTATCGAGGCCCAGGCCATCCTACCAGGAGTTGTGCAGTATATAGCCACTGCTGGGCGATTGGGCTTGAAGCTGGGAGTGGCCTCCAGCTCTTCGCGGGAGTGGGTGACGGGTCACCTGGCCCGGTTGGGCCTGGCGGACGCCTTTGTTGCCGTCAAGTGCTCTGACGACGTCAGGCTTACGAAGCCGGACCCACAGGTCTACCACCTGCTGCTGGCTGCCCTTGGCTCGCTTGCCCATCAGGCCGTGGCCCTGGAGGACTCACCGAACGGTGTGATGGCTGCCCAACGGGCGGGGGTCTTCTGTGTGGCGGTGCCGAACCCATTGACGCGCCAGCTTCCTCTGGACCAGGCCGATCTTCGACTGGCCTCTCTCGCGGATATGCCCCTGGAGCAGTTGCTGCTGTCCGTTCCTGGGAACAGGCAATAGGGCGGGCTCTGCGGTCAGTCCAGAAAGCGGAGGCGTAGCTGCCGGCTTACGCCAGGGCCACGCCCAAGAGGCTCCCAATGGTAAAGGTGACACCGGCGGCAATGCCCCCCGCCAGAAGCATCCGCAGGGCGCCCCACCAGACCCGTTTGCCTGAGAGGTAGGCCAGGAGGGTGCCCACGGCCACTAGGGCCACCGCGCTGAGCACGATGCTCACCAGGAACGCGGAGTCTCCGACAGACGCCAGATAAGGGAGAATGGGCACGAAGGCCCCACCGGCAAAGGCAGCGAAGGAGCTGAGGGACGCCGCCCAAGGCGAGCCGAGCTGCGAGGGGTCAAGCCCCAGCTCCTCCCGGGCGTGGGTGTCCAGGGCCACTATCGGGTCGGCCATGATGCGCTTGGCTACCGTCTCGGCCTCCTGCCTCGTCAGCCCTTTGCGCTGGTAGATGAGGACAAGCTCCTCCGTCTCCTCCTCGGGCTCTTCCAGGAGCTCGCGGGCCTCCAGCTCCAACAACCGCTCGGAGAGGTCCCGCTGGGCCCGCATGGAGACGTACTCTCCGGCGGCCATGGAGAAGGCGCCCGCCATGAGCCCGGCGCCTCCCGCTAAGAGCACAAATCGCGGGTCCCCAGTGCCGCCAGCCACCCCCATGACCAGGCTGAAGTTGGAGACCAACCCATCGTTGACGCCCAAGATAGCGGCGCGCAAAGAGCCGTTGTTCCACAGTCCCAGTGTCCTTTCCCGTTGCTGCGAGAGAGGCTTTTGGCTCACCTGTTCCTCCGAGAGGGCGCCGGAAGGCGCATTGGGGGGTGGTTCATAGAGCGGAGACGATGGCGCCCTGAAGGTTAGTGTTTGCGAGGATGGTGGGGCACCGCGTAGGCTACGGCCACGGGGTCGCCCCAGGGGGCCTTCACCTGTTGGGCGTGCAAGGTGTAGCCACCTACGTCGTCGTCCATGCCCGTGGTGGCGCGCTCGGCAAGGTAGGCCTTCAGGCGGTCCTCGGCCTGAGCGCCCACGAAGTGGACCTGGCCGCAGCAGCAGTGCTCGTGGTTGGCCTCATCGGTGCCTCGCTGGTACTGGGCCCGAGGTTTGCAGCCACAGAAGCAGTCGTAGCGGACCTCCACCACGTCCGCCTTGTTGAGAGGGCTCTTGACGATGAATTTTATGCTGGCGCCTCCTGATAAGCTGCAGCTATCGTAGCACCCGTTTAGGCTCAAGACAAGGCGAGCGGCCACCTTGAGCGTTATTCACATTTGTGGCGGGGAAGGAAATTACCAGGAGGAAGGTTTTTGGAAGGGGCATTGAGCGTCTGTTAGGACTAGAGGGAACTGGGATTCAGCCAGAATTTTCCTGTTGATGGTCCGAAAGGAGTAGCTCGCAGCCGCTTTGAGGCCACTGCTGACCTCATCTCGGTTGTGAGGATTGATAACCCCAATCCTCTTTTTGAATTCGTTACGAACCATCTGGATGGGCAGAGCCAGGTCTTCATCATTGGAAATGACCACAGCGTCATCAAAGCGATCTAAGAAACAGTCCATCAGCAAGCGTGTGACAATATCAACATCGGTTCTCTTTTCTTCGAACCGCAGAACCTGGACTAGCTGTGGGGGTCTAACAGGTGGCTTCTGCCCTTCCGGCAGATAGACCAAAGGATATTGAGGAAGCCTTTGAATACGCCTCGCAAACCAACCATCAGCGTGGACTTCGAGATTGGGTAGTGTTCGTAGGGCCCTGAGAAAAACGTCCTGGCGAGCGGGTGTTTGCGGGTCGTGGTCAAACCCTATCACACGGGCAGTGAAGTAACGGATAAGAGCAATTTGATGGCTTGGGAGCAGCCTACGGCACATCTCGGAAAGATTCAGCCACTTGAACGGCGTGTCCTTCACAGCCCCGGTGTGAAGGTTGAAGCCGTCAATGTAGACATAGGTAGTCATTGTGACAAAGAGAAACATACCTCTATAAACATGCAGAGACCCCCTTGCGGGGGTCTCGCGCCCAGGCACCGAAGCAACTGGGGGGGTTACGAAATTAGTGTTATGATCTATGATGACAAATGTCAAGGATGTCAAGACATTGTTGACACTATACAGTCTTCAATACCCCCTCAGGCGGGCACACGCCCTCTCGCAACGTTGTCTGTGGCTATAATTCGCCTTGCTGGCCCCCTGTACGTATGCTACACTCGCCGACGACTAGGGGGTATAGGCCAATGGATCGAGGACGCGTCTTCTCGGGCATGCGCCCCTCGGGACGGCTGCACCTCGGCAACTGGATGGGCGCCCTGGTGAACTGGGTGGCCCTCCAGGAGGAGTACGAGTGCATCTTCTGCGCCGTGGACGTCCATGCCCTGACCACCAGCACCCCGGCCGACACTCGCGATATCCAGGCCAACATCCGGGAGATGACTCTGGACTGGCTGGCGGCGGGCATCGACCCCCAGCGCAGCATCGTCTTCGTTCAGTCGTGGGTGCCGGAGGTGATGGTCCTCCACACGCTCCTGGGCATGGTTACCCCCCTGGGCTGGCTCCTCCGTGTGCCTACTTTCAAGGACCGCGTCCGCCAGATGGAGGAGACCGAGGAGAGCGTCAGCTACGGCCTGGTGGGCTACCCCGTGCTCATGACCGCCGACATCATCCTGTATAAGGCGGATACCGTACCGGTAGGCGAGGACCAGATGCCCCACCTGGAGCTGGCTCGGGAGATCGTTCGGCGGTTCAACTACCTGTTCGGCCCCACCTTCGCGGAGCCCAAGGGCAAGCTGACCGAGACGCCTCTCATTGTGGGGCTGGACGGCCAGCAGAAGATGAGCAAGAGCCTGGACAACCACGTGGAGCTGGCCGTATCGCCCGAGGAGACCCGCCGCCGGGTGCTGACCGCCTTCACCGACCCCCAACGACTCCGCCGCACCGACCCAGGGCGTCCCGAGGTGTGTAACGTCTACGCGCTCCACCAGCTGTTCAGCCAGGGCAAGGTGGAGGACATCTACCAGCAGTGCACCGGCGCCACTCGAGGCTGCGTGGAGTGCAAGGGGATTCTGGCCGAGGGCATCAACAATGCTCTGGCCGAGTTCCGGGAGCGGCGCAGGGAGATCGCCGCCCGCTCCGGCTACGTCGAAGAGGTCCTGGCCGAAGGGGCCCGCCGCGCCTCGGTCATCGCCAGGGAGACCATTGCCGAGGTGCGGGAGAAGATGGGCCTCCTTGGGAATCCTTCCCTTGCAGCGCTTCGTGACTTCTAACGCCACCCCCTCCACCCCATTCCCCCCCGCCGCCAGCGGCCGCACCGCCCGCGAGGTGGCCCTTCAGGTGGTGATGGAGGCAGGGGCCCTTTTGCGCGACCACTTCCAGGGAGAGCTCCAGGTCACCTCCAAGGGGCGCGGGAACGTGGTTACCGACCTGGACCACCTGGTGGAGGCGCAGAGCATCCGGCTTCTCCGACGGGAGTTTCCCTCCTTCGGTATCCTGGCCGAGGAGTCGGCCCAGGTGCCATCGGACTCCGGCTACACCTGGGTTATGGACCCCCTGGATGGCACACGGAACTTCGCCTCAGGTCTTCCTGTCTTCTCCGTGGTCCTCGGCCTGGCCCGGGGAGATGTGGTTGTCCTGGGCATGACCTATGATCCGCTGCGGGATGAGTTGTTTCTGGCCGAGACTGGGAAGGGAGCCACCCTGAACGGTAAGCCCATCCAGGCGGCACGCCAGGCCAGAGTGAAGGACGCGGTGCTCGCCTTCGATATGGGGTACAGCGACGAGCGGGCCCGCAACGCCCTGAAGCTGATGGTGAACCTCTGGCCCGGCATGCAGACCATCCGCATCCTGGGGTCGGCGGCCCTGGGGTTGGCCTACGTGGCCAGCGGACGCATCGACCTGTACTTCCACCACCTGCTTTCGCCCTGGGACATCGCCAGCGGGATTCTCCTGGTGCGCGAGGCAGGGGGCGTGATCACGGACAAGGATGGCAAGCCCGCCACCCACGCTAGCGAGAGCATCGTTGCCGCCAACCCTGCCCTTCACGCCGACTTCCTGCGCCTCACCGAGGGAAGCGATTGGCGGGGCGATACCCCTATCTGACGGTGACGCTGGCGGCGGTGGCGTCGTTCCTCAACGCGATTGATGCTGACCAGACGCCCGTCACGCAACCCTCCCCAGCATTCCTGCTAGGGCTCGCTACCCCATCGACTGTTCCGAAAGCTCCCCCCCGCCGATCACTGTCACGCCAAATGTCTGCGGTTGTATCATGGGGCTGACTATCGAGCAAAGTAGAGAAAATCCGAGGATGCTTCGACTGTGCCAACGAAACCCATTTCGGATCGGTGGCCCTTGTCAGATACAGCTGCGCAGGCGACTCCTGTTCTACAAGGCTTCGCAGATTTGATTCAGTAGGTCGTCTACTTTGGTACCCATGTCATCGCGTGGTGCGGCGATGACACGAGCGGCCGGGTTGAGCATGATCCAGTCATGCCACTATATCGTCACATCTTGGAAACGCTCGACAGCGTTGGGATTCTCGTGCGGAGTTCGGCGGCGTATCCATCGTTCAGCCTCCTGAGGGCAACCCTCGAATCGCTGATCTACGTTCGTTACATTCTCGAAAAGGACAGCTCTAGGAGAGCCAGAGCTTATACCTTGGCGGAGATTCACGGGCAAATGAAACTTGGACAATTGGGTATTGAGGGTCCCCCAGAGAGGATCGCCCTACTGGCGGCGAAGGACAGGGATGTGTATCTTCGAGATACTTTTGCCATGCCGTTGCTCGAAAATGGACAGGAATCGGTTCAAGATCTCGAGAAGGCCTTGGAATCGCCGAAATATGCTTCGATCGAAGAGGAGGTCCAGAAGATTAAGGCAGTCAATAAGCGCGGGGGTCCCGAATGGTACAGGTTATTCAATGGCCCCTCGAGCATTGAGTAGTTAGCAGATCGAGTCGGGATGTCCGCAATCTACCAGATCATGTATCGCTATTGGTCGAGTCAGGTGCACGTTATTGATATCCGTTCGGGTGGAATCCTGGCTGCTTCCGATGGTAAGGCTGCGTTCGTTCAGCTACGTGACCCGAGTCATGCGCAGCGAGAAACGAGCTTTGCTCTCTCCTTTGGCCTTTCTGCAACGACGCTGGCAATCGCTCACTTCGCTCCCAGCAAGAAGCGGGCACTATCACAGTGGTACCGGAAGGAAATCCAGCCCGGATACAGAAAAGTCGGTGGGCGGCCTCCCTTGCTAACGGTTGTTCACCAGTTGTAAGGGGGAACGCTCTTGGTGATGCAGCAAAGGCAGCAACGAGCGGCGAAGACGGTACATCCTGGCCAGAGCGCAAGGGTCTTCCCCTACGCCCCCAGGAAGAGAACACCTGCTCCCACACCCGCCACGAAGATCGAGAGCCCCAGAAGCAGGGCCACCCGCAGGCTTCGGACGGCGCCCGCAACTATGGCCAGGCCCGGAACGCTGACTGCAGGCAGGGTCAAGAGAAGTGCGGCTGCCGGCCCGGACAGGCCCTCCTTTATGAGCCCCGCCGCGATGGGAATCTCCGTCCACGTGGGAACCATCAGGAGGGTGCCAAAGGCAGCGGCGGCGATCACCCCCAGAAGGTTGCCGCTAGGCAACGGCAACGCCATGACGATGGCTGCCGTCACCACGGAGCTGACCAGGAGGACTGGGACCACCACTCTGGCGAGTTTCCACGCCATGGACAGCCAACTGGAGACCAGGTTCGCCGGGGAGTCCACGACCCTTCCAAGGTCGTCCCCGAAGCGGAACAGCCGAGCATAGCCCTCCAACAGCCTGGTAGAGGCCTTCGCAAGGCGGTTCGGTCTGGTTTCCACCAGTGGGATCGTGACCCACCGGGAGGCCACCAGGGAAACGACGTAGGTCAAGAGGACGCCCACCGCTAGCCCGCCGGCGATTCGGAGCAGGGCGTACTCGCCGGGCAGGAGCAGGGTGGCCAGAATCAGGGCGGTGGGGTTCAGCATGGGCGACGACACCACGAAAGCCAGGGTCGGCCCTAAGGAAGCCCCCCCTCGATAGAGGGCTGCGCCGACGGGCGCGGCACAGCACGAGCAGAAGGGCTGGGGAACGGCGAGGACGACCCCGGCCACATGGGCCTTGAAGCCCTTCCCTCCCAGCAGTCGCGTGAGAAACTCCTGGCCGACGCACAGGAACAGAGCGCCAAGAAGGATCCCCAGCGCGGTGGCGTGCCACACCAGGGCCATGTAGTTGAGGCCCTGTCCTAGAGGCAAAAGCCATCCTTGAAAGGCGTAGGGCGGGATCGCCTGCCCCACTGCCAGCTTCCCAGTCTCGGCGATTCTCGCCGCCGGGACCCCTCTATAGATGAACAGATCGGCCACCAGCAACACACCGATGACAACGGCAAGGAGTCGGGCCAGGGTACTCAGGTTCGATTCAGGGCCTTTGAGGCGACGCTCCAGTCGGACCATAAAGCCGTAGGCAAGCCATGCCCCCAGGATGCCGAGGGCGAGGAGGGGCACATGGCGCGCGTCAAGGGAGAGGATGGTGGAGGGAGACCCGACCCTGAAGTAGTCGGCTGCAGGAAACAGGAAGGCCCTTCGAATGTCGACGACAGTGAAAAGCAGGAGGGCCACCGATGCAGCAAAAGCCGCCAGGCTGAGGTAGTAGCCCCCACGGCGTTGGGTCGCGGCCTGTCCGCCTTGTGCCACCATCCCCCCTTGTTATTGAGGGCCTACCGTTCGTTCAGGACTGTGACCCGCTGGGTCTCGGGAACAGCCGCCCGCAGGGCCAGTATAAGGAATAGTGCGATACGCAGTAAGGCATACTAAATGCTCAGGCGGCGTCTGTCAAGAGGGGTAGGGCGCGGGTACCCTCGCCCCAGTCCTCTCCCTAAAAGGGAGAGGACAATTCAAAGGCAGGGCCCGCGCTTGACGGCAAGCGTCAAGGTTGTAAGGTAAGCGAGCTCGGGGTTCAGCCGGAAAAGGACCGAGGCGTTTAGCCCCACACTCGAAGGACGGCCCAAGCAGCCCCCGCCGCGATCAACAGAACAGGCAGGCCCAGAAAGAGCAGGCTCGCACGGAACCAGCGAGGCTGTGATCGCGCGTGAGTCAGGGCCACAATAGTGATTGGGACCAGGGAGGCAAGGCCGCCCAGGAGCAGCGCAAAGAGGCTATAGGCAATGGCAGTTGATCCCAGGTCAGGCGGGGCGGAGAGAAGAAGGGCCAGAATGATGAGAGGGCCTGTCACCAGGCCGGCCAGAAGCAGAGCTATGGAGACTCGCCAATCCATGTTGCTGTTCACCCTCCCAGGGAGCCTGTACCTAAACTACGCCTACAAATTGTCATTGCGAGGAGTCACGACAAGTCGGGACGATCCCGATGGCATCGGGACAATCTGGTGGAAGGATGCCCCCCGCAGCCAGATTGCCACGCCCCGATGTCGCATCGGGGCTCGCAATGACATTGACGGCGAACTTCGGGAACCCCATAACGGGCCGTGCCTCAGGGTACACCCGGCAAGGGTGTCACCGTTCCGTGCGCCACGCGGAAGGTCGCCGTAGGCGTGATGGCCCCCCATGCCAGAGGGGGCGCCTCGGTGGTGGTGAGCAAGACCTGCTGGTAGCGGGCCACTGCCTCCATCACCTGCATGCCGCGCACCTGGTCCAGCTCCGAGAGGATGTCGTCCAGGAGCATCACCGGCTGCTCGCCCCGGCGCTGGGCCAGGAACTCCCCCTCCGCCAGGCGGAGGGCCAGGGCGGCCAAGCGTCGCTCCCCCCTGGACCCGAAGACGCCGAGCTCACGGCCTGCGACTGTGATCCGCATATCATCTCGGTGGGGGCCCACCTGAGTTGACCCTAAGGCCACCTCCCGCTGCCTTCCCCGCACTAGGGCCTCCATGAGGCCTTGCCGCAGCTCCTCCTGCTCCTGGGATTGCGGCCCGGTGGCCAGGTACTCTAGCTGAAGCTGCTCCTCGCCGCCCTTCAACCGGGCGTACATGGGGCCCGCCAACTGCATCAGGCCGGCCATCGCCTGAAGCCGGGAGGCCACCAGGTAGGCCCCCTGTTGGGCCAGTTCACCGTCCCAGAACTCCAGCTCCAGCCCCCTGGCGCGGCCCTCTCGAATGAGGCGCAGGAGCTGGTTTCGCTGGGCCAGAACACGCTGGTACCGCAGGAGGGCTCGGAGGTAGGCGGGGTCCACCTGGGAGAGGAGAACGTCCAGGTATCGGCGCCTCAGGGCAGGGGCCCCTTCGATCACCTGGATGTCCGAGGCGTCGAACAGGACGGCGTTGAACTGGCCCACCAGCCCGGAGACCAGGCGGGGCACACCGTTGACGCGGACCCGCTTCTGCACCGAGGGGGAGGGATTCGCGCTGCCTGAACCGTCTCCCGCCACCTGTGCCTGGCCTACCAGGTCCACTTGGAGCTGAAGGCTGCCCTGGCAGGTGGCGACGGCGGCCATCGCCTGGGTATGGGGAGGCGATCCAGAGGCCCACCAGCCTACCATCTCCCCCTCGTTGCCGGCCCGTGTCGAGCGGCCGATGGCCAGCAGGTAGACGGCCTCCAAAAGGTTGCTCTTCCCCTGGGCGTTGGCGCCGGTGAAGACCACCAGGCCCTGGGGCAGCGTGATGTCCAGGCGCTGGTAGTTGCGGAAGTTGCGCAGGTGCAGGGAGGCGACGTACACGGCCCGCCCTCCAAAGAATAAACCTATGGGTAAAGCCCCAATACGGCCACCTGGGACGAGCAGGGGATGAGGGTTCGTGGGGAAGGGCTTTCGGGGAACGCTTTCTTGCAAGAAATGGTTCCCCGTGCCTCTCCGAAAGAACCTGCAACACTCGATCCCGATGTGTCGGGACTCAACCTGCTCCAAAGCTGAATTGGTGGCTTGAACGAGATTTTACCCTACGCCTATTGTACCAGAGGGAGGCCTTGGAGAAAGAATCCGATGCCCACAGCCCATCGTAGTGTATGTGACACCTTCAGACAGCCACAAGCGGGCATGTTGCAGCCTTTGTCGTCAATGGCCTATAATTATCGGATGGGCTCTCTTACGCCGATCTTGTTCTCCACGGTCTTTTGGGTATGGGGTGGCGGGGCGATTCTCCCCTCTGAGTGTCCTACGGGTTCTCTGTCCCAAAGGGGTTTCCCATGCCAGCAATGATCGAAGCCGACAACCTGACGAAGTACTACGGGAGCCTCCTGGGGATCCAGGGGTTGAGCTTCCAAATGGAACGGGGGGAGGTCCTGGGGTTCCTGGGGCCCAACGGCGCAGGCAAGACCACCGCCATGCGCATCCTCACAGGGTTCATGCCCCCGACCTCGGGGAGCGCCAGGATCGCCGGGTATGACGTCAACACCCAGTCCCTGGAGGCCCGCAGGCACATCGGCTATCTGCCCGAGACGGTGCCCCTCTATACGGAAATGACGGTGACCGACTACCTGACCTACATGGGCACCCTGCGGGGGATGGCGAGCAAGCAGATGGCCCATCGCATCGCCGAGGTCATTGGCGTCTGCCACTTGGAGGAGTACCGCCTCACCTATATTAGCAAGCTCTCCAAGGGCTTCCGCCAACGGGTTGGCATCGCCCAGGCCATCCTTCACGAGCCCGACGTTCTGATTCTGGACGAGCCCACCATCGGCATT
Organism: Dehalococcoidia bacterium; assembly: GCA_009692865.1. Classification (GTDB taxonomy): domain Bacteria; phylum Chloroflexota; class Dehalococcoidia; order Lucifugimonadales; genus SHYH01. Next base: position 29,472 of record SHYH01000008.1, on the reverse strand, counting down.
GACCCCATCCAGGTGGTGGAGACCCGGCAGCTTATCAAAGGCCTGGGGGGCAACCACACCGTCATCCTGAGCTCCCACATTCTGCCTGAAGTCAGCATGGTGTGCGACCGTGTGCTCATTATTCACGAAGGCCGGGTGGTGGCCATAGACACCCCGGCCAACCTGTCAGCGCATCTCCGGAGCACTCAGCGGATCGAGGCGGAGGTCCGCGGCCCCAGCGCCGAGGTTATGCCCCTTTTGCGAGAGCTGAACGGCGTGCAGGACGTGCGCCGCCAGGGGGATGGCCTTGTGGCCACCTACGTCATCGAGGCTCGCCCGGGAGCGGACCTGCGGGAGCCCATCGCCACCCTGGTGGTGCAGCGCGGCTGGGGACTCCTGAGGCTCCAGTCGGTGGAGATGAGCCTGGAGGAGATCTTCCTGCGCCTCACCACCTCCGAGGAGCAGTAGCGATGCGGAACATCTGGGCCATCGCCTGGAAGGAGACCAAGACCTACTTTGCGTCTCCCATGGCGTACATCGTTGGCGCAGTCTTCGTGGGCATCACGGGGTTCTTCTTTGTGGACGCCATTAGCGTTCCCTTCCCTGTGGCCTCGGTGCGCGGATTCCTGGACCGGGCCGTGCTCCTGGTCATGCCGGTGTGGGCCCCCATCATCACTATGCGCCTCCTTGCCGAGGAGCAGAAGCTGGGGACCTTGGAGCTCCTGATGACCGCCCCCGTGCGAGACTACGAGATCGTTCTGGGCAAGTTCCTGGCTACGCTGTTCATCTTCCTGGGCACTCTGCTGCTCACCCTTTGGTTCGTACTCCTCCTCTTCTTCTTCGGCGACCCCGACCCACTGCCGCTTCTGGTGGCCTACCTGGGCTTCATTCTGTACGGGGCCGCCGCCCTGGCCGTGGGGCTTCTGGCCTCCTCCCTCTCCCCCAATCAGATCGTCGCCGCCGCCGTGGGCTTTGGCGTTCTGCTGCTGCTGACCTTCATGCAGCAGGCGGCGGACCAGGTAAAGGGGGCGGCCTCGACGATCCTGGGCGAGGTGGCTCTCACCGGCCACATGGACGACTTCCTCCGGGGCATCCTTTCCACCAAAGACGTCGGGTACTACGTGAGCCTCGTCGCTCTGTTCCTGTTCCTTACCGTACGTCTGGTGGAAAGCCGGAGGTGGAGATAGGCCGTGAGCAGACGCACGAGCCCTGCCCCTCAAAACGCAGAAGAACTCTCCCTCTTTCAGCGCGCCCGCAGGCTTCTGAGGGAGTTGAGCCCCATCCTGGCGGCCGCGGGCGCCATCGCCACGGTGGGAGGGAGCGCGCTCTTCCTGTGGTCCAAGGACCTCCAGCCCTTCGCCCAGGCGGTGGTTCTCGTGGGACTGGCGCTCCTGGTCCTGGCGGGCCTGGCCTCTCTTGGGACGGTCATTGCCACCGTGACGGGTCGCCGTGGCCGGTACAGCGCCAACACCCTGGCTATGGTGGCCCTCCTCTTTGCCTTCCTGGCAGTGGCTAACATCATCCTGTTCCAGAGGGAGCTTCGCTACGACAGCACCGCCACCCGCCAGTTCACCCTCTCCGACCACACGGTGAAGGTGTTGGAGGGGTTGCAACAGCCCGTACAGGCCACCGCCTTCTACGTGCCGACCGAGAGCACCCAGGCCCCCCTGCGCCGCCAGGCCGAAGATCTCCTCTACGAGTTCAAGCGACGCTCACCGCAGTTCACCTACCGTTTTGTGGACCCGGAGCGGGACCCTTCCACTGCGCGCCAGTACGGCGTTACCCAGTTCAGCAGCATCGTCTTTGAGGCCACAGGACCGGGGACCAACTCTACCGTGTACACGCCCCCGGTGACCGAGCAGGATTTCACCAGCGCCCTTCTCATCGTCACGGGAGAGCAGCGGAAGAAGGTGTTCTTCCTGGCCGGCCACGGTGAGCGGAGCATTCAAGAGGTCACGGAGGACACGGGCCTCGGCCTGGCAGCCCAGGGGGTAGCGGCCGACAACTATCAGGTGGAGCCTTTGAGCCTCAGCGAGGAGGGGGCCGAGCGGAAGCTGGAAGAGGCCGCGGTGCTGGTGATAGCAGGGCCGGAGAACGGCTTCCTCACGCTGCCTGTGAACGAGCGAGCGCTGCTGGAGGGGTACTTGGCGAAGGGCGGCAACGCCCTGTTCCTGGTGGACACCACCGTCCCGCGGGCCTGGCGTCAGCTCCTGGCCCACTGGGGTGTGGCTGTGCTTCCGGGGCAGCCTCCCGACGAGAGAGACCTGGCGAAGATCAAGGACCCCCTGGAGCGCGCGCTGGCCCTGGTAGACCAGAACCCGGGGTTCGTTGTGGATAAGGGGAGCTCCGTCACCAGCGATCCCAGGACTCCCATCCTCCAGCGCAACCAGTACGAGCGGTCCGAAGCGTCGGTGTCCGCCGAGTTTCCCCGCGAGAACCCTGTCACCATCACCCGGGAGTTGGACGTGACCTTCTATCCTGGGTCCGTAGCCGTGGCGCCTGCCCTGAAGGAGCTACCCCAGACCCTGCGGGTGACTGTTTTGGCCCACACCACCGCGGATAGCTGGTTGACGCCGGACCAGGCCGACAACGCCCTGGATTCCACGCGGGACACGTTGGGACCTCACGTGGTGGCCCTGGCGGCGGAGGCGGTAGCTCCCATTGGTGGAGACGCCAACGCCGTCGCGCCAGGAGGGGATGCAAACCCCACGAGGATCGTCGTCTTCGGTGACACGGACTTCGCCACCAACAAGTATTTTTACGCCTACAGCAACGGCGACTTCTTCCTGAATGCCCTCAACTGGCTGGCCCAGGACTACAACCTCATCTCCATTCGCCCCAAGCCCGTGGTCTTTCGGGAGCTGGTGACCAACAAGCAGGAGTTTGACTTCATTCGCTACTCCAGCCTCTTCCTGCTGCCGGCGTCAATCCTGCTTTTTGGGGCCGTGGTGTGGTGGCGCCGCCAGTAATCCCAGAACCTCTCCAGGAACTTGCCTTACCATGAGCCTTCGAACCTCGCTGATCCTGCTATTGCTCCTGGCGTTGGTGGCCGGCTACCTGGTGTTGAACAAGCTTCACCCCCCGCCCCAGGAGGGCCAGCGGATCACCAGGTTCTTCTACGCCCTCAGCGACGCCGATATCAACCAGGTGACGGTGTTCTCCCAGGGCAAGGAGTACACCTTTGTCCAGGGGGCAACGCGGGCCGACTGGTACTTTGAAGATGCCCATAAGACCCCCGTGGACATCGACCGATGGGCGGGCACCACCCTCCTCCTCTCTGGGCCTGGAACAAACCGCTTGCTGTTCGAGCAGGTGGAGGACCTGGCCCCTTACGGACTGGCAGACCCGCAGGGGCGGATCAGCATCCGCGCTAAGGGAAACCGCGAGCTCAATGTTCTGCTAGGGAATACGACCGAGGACGGCGCCAACCACTACGCTAAACTGGAGGGCTCGCCCGAGGTGTACCTGGTGGACTCCTCATGGGGGGATGTCCTTGCGGCCATGGTGACTCGGCCCCCCTACCCTCAGTGGTATTTCCAGGGCCCCGCCGATCTGGTAGACCAGATTGACGTGACCTATCGGGGCGCCAAGGTGGCTTTCATCCAGGACAGCGATCGCGGTTGGCAGTTCAACACAAGCGACGATGCGGAACTGCGGCCTTCTGTGGACACGCAGCGCTGGGACACGGAGGTGATCTCTCTCCTGGCAGGGCCGACCCTGCAATACCAGGCTGCTCCCGACCTGAAGGGCACCGATGCGTATGGCCTGCACAACCCTACAGCGGTCATTCGCATTCAGTTCCTGGGCATCGTGTCCACCGAGGAAGGCAACGTGCCGGCGTTCCGCAGTCTGGAGTGGGACATAGGCAGGAAGACGGAGGACGGCCAGGGCTACTACGCCAAGCTCCTAGGGTTCCCCCCCCTGGTCGTGGTGGACACGCACTGGGTGGAGGGCCTCACGGCCATAGCTCAGAACCCGCCTCACGCCCCGGCGGCAGGGCGCCCATCCAGCTAAGGCATGGGGCGTTCCGTGGAAGCGGCTAGTGCCCCGCCACCCAGAGCAGGGTACATTGAGCGCATCCTTTACTAAGAGTGTATGCCTCACCCCCTGACCCCCTCTCCTGCAGGAGAGGGGGAGTTATAGTATCTGGGGGACATCCCCAGGCCCCCGGCGGGGGCTTCTCCCCCTGCACCCCTGGAGGAATGCCCCCATAGCCTGACGTGGCACTAGAAACCCCTTCAAATTTCGGACAGGGGAGACGGGTATGAACGTGGAGATTCTCTCCATTGGGACGGAGATTCTCATGGGCGAGTTGGTGGACACAAACGCTCCCTTCCTGGCGGCCCGCATGCCCGCCTTGGGCCTCACCGTTCGCGGTATTGCTCAGGTGGGGGATAGCGTGGAGGACCTGGCAGAGGCGCTGGCGCGGGCCCTCCAGCGGTCTGACGTGGTCATCACCACTGGCGGCCTGGGACCCACCCAGGACGACCTGACCCGCGAAGCCATCGCCCGCCTCCTGAAAGAGGAGCTCCAGCTGGATGAGGCTCTGGTCGAGGGGCTGCGGTCCCTCTTCGCCGGCCGGGGGGCTACCATGACCCCTGCAAACCTACGCCAGGCCTATCGCATCCCGTCGGCCCAGGCCCTCCCCAACCGGCAAGGCACCGCCCCCGGCTTGTGGGTTCAGAAGGACGGCAAACTCATCATCGCACTGCCGGGCCCGCCTCACGAGATGCAGGGCCTGTGGGAGCAGGAGGTGCTGCCCCGCCTTCAGCAACGGCCCCAGGACGCGGTCATCGTGACCCGTACCCTGAAGACCTTCGGCCTGGGGGAGTTGGCCATCGACGCTGCCATCCACGGCCTGTTTGGCCAGGAGAACCCCTACCTGGGCATCTATGCCAAGGCCGACGGCGTCCACCTCCGCATCATCGCCCGCGCTGCCACCCCGGCGGAGGCCCAGAGGCTGATTGCCCCTATGGAGGCGGAGATACGCCAAGCCCTGGAGAGCTACCTCTGGGGCGTGGACGACGAGACCCCCGAGACACGAGTGGGCGCCCTGCTGCGAGAGCATCACCTGACCCTGGCGACCATGGAGTCCCTTACGGGCGGCGCCCTGGCCAGCAGCATCACCGACGTGCAGGGAAGCTCCGACTACTTCAAGGGGGGCTTTGTGGCCTACACCGCTGCCATGAAGATCGCCCACGGTGTGCCGCCGGAGCTGATCCAGGTGCATGGCGTGGTGAGCGCCCCTGTGGCCGAGGCCATGGCCGAGGCGGCCCGCATGCGGGCCGAGGCCGATGTGGGCCTGGGCATCACCGGGGTTGCGGGGCCCGCTTCCCTGGAAGGAAGGCCACCGGGGATGGCCTTCCTGGGCCTCTCGTTCCAGGGCAGGACGAGGAGCGTCGAGGGACGCTATATCAGGGGAAGGCCCCTGGTGAAGCGGGCGGCCACCGTGCACGCGCTTCTGGAGCTGTACCGGTTTGTAACGGAACAGGTGGCAGCCCAACGCTGACCCGAGAAAAATGAAGCCCCCCGTTCCAACGGGGGGCTTCATTTGGTCCACGACAAGCCGCCCTTACGCCGCCTGCTTCTGCGTTTGCTCTCGCAGGGTCGCTACTACCTTCAGGCGCTTCCGAACGTCGTCGCCGTCCTCAACGTCCTTGAGATACCCACAGTTCAAGCAGCTGGCGTAGGACCCGTACAGGTCTCCGCCAACGTGCATGTCGCCGCCGCACTTGGGACAAGCCTTGAGAAGTAACATCTCCATCACCTCCTTCTTCGCTTGCGGGCCTCGGCCCGCTCCTGACTCTCACTTGTTAAACGTTCCGTGTGTGCGTTTGGATCCTTCTGCAGGGTGATGAAAACCCATCCGACCATCCCCCTGTCCCCCTTCCTGGTCAGGAAGGGGGTGGAAACCATATCTGGAGGACACCCCCAAACCCCCGGCAATCCCGATGAGTTGGGAGTGCACTCCCCTTTTTCAGGATCCTCCTGGCCTTGTGGGGCTCTCCCTCTCCCGCCCAACAGTGCTATGGTCGACTCGAAGGGTAGTATATCCCTTGACATGGATCATGTCAAGGGATATACTACATGCGATCACCCGGTGGGGTCAAGGCCTCCCGGTGCGGCGGTGAGAAACGATGGAGCGTCCTCCTAGGGAGACCCGGCGGCAACGGGCCTGGACATTTATTCCGTCCCCCGCTCCGTCTGAGAGGGAAGCGCCGCAGGAAGCTGCGGCAAGCTCCTCGGACGTTCCTGTCCCTTTCCCTGGCGCTCAGGTGACGGGACGGGTCTATGCGGTCGAGATCGAAGGTGTCTACATCATCAGCGTTGCCGCCCGCCTCCTCTCCATGCACCCCCAGACCCTGCGGAAGTACGAGCGAGTGGGGTTGGTGGCCCCCAACCGGACGGGGGGCATGCTGCGCCTCTACTCCGAGGAAGACATCGCCCGGTTGCGCCTCATCAAGCATCTGGTGGACGACCGAGGGATGAACCTGGCGGGGGTGGAGCTTGTCCTGGAGCTGGTCAACCACCTCCTGCGCCTTCGCTGGGAGATGGGGAAGGCCCCAGACCCTAGCCAGGCTATCGAGCTGGTCACTCGCCACATTGACGAGATGTTCGCCCTGCTGAACCTTTCCATTCCCAAGGAGCCCCAGCGATAATGCAAGCGTACGTCACGGATGGGAAGCCCATATGAACCAGGAAGAGCGAGGGGAGCAGCCACAGGAGGCCCAGGCTTCTACCTTGGAGCAGCTTAGGGCGGAGCTGGAGGAAGCGAGCCGCGAGCGGGACCAGTTCCGCGCTCTGGCGCAACGCACTCAGGCCGATTTCATCAACTACCGCCGTCGTATGGAGGAGGAGCGACAGGAGATCCAGCGGAGCGCCAACGCCCGCCTGATCCTGGATTTGCTGACCGTCGTGGACGACTTCCGCCGCGCCTTGGAGAGCGCCCCCGCCGAGGGGGACCACGCCTCCTGGAGCGAGGGGGTAGAGCTCATCCACCGCAAGCTGTGGCGTGTCCTGGAGCGGGAGGGGGTGACGACCATCGAAGCCTTTGGGAAGAGCCATGACCCCTGGGAGCACGAGGCCCTGCTCTTTCAGGAGAGCCCGGACCACGCGGATGGCGAGGTGATCGGCGTGGTCCAGGAGGGGTACAAGCTGCACGGCAAGGTGCTGCGGCCCGCCCAGGTGGTGGTGGCCAAACGGGCCGAGGCAGAGCAAAAGGCATCACAAGAAAAGCGAGACATTCCTTCGGAGGAGGCGTAACTTATGCCAAAGGTTTTGGGAATTGACCTGGGCACGACGAACTCCTGCATGGCGGTCATCGAGGCAGGCGAGCCCGAGGTCATCGAGAACGCAGAGGGCCGCCGCGTGACGCCCTCGGTGGTAGCCATCAACCCCAAGACGGGGGAGCGGTACGTGGGGGATGCCGCAAAGCGGCAGGCCATCACCAACCCGGAGAACACCGTCTTCTCCATCAAGCGGTTCATGGGCCGCAAGCACGACGACCCCCAGGCCCAGGACGCCATCAAGCGGTTGCCCTACAAGGTGACCAGGAACGCCCTCGGCGACGCCCAGGTGGAGATGGGGGGCCACACCCACGCCCCGCCAGAGGTGTCGGCCATGATCCTTCAGAAGATGCGGGCCGACGCCGAGGCCAAGCTTGGGGAGAAGATCACCCAGGCGGTCATCACCGTTCCCGCCTACTTCAACGATAGCCAGCGCCAGGCCACTCGCGACGCCGGACGCATTGCCGGGCTGGAGGTGCTGCGCATTATCAACGAGCCCACGGCGGCCGCTCTGGCCTACGGCCTGGATAAGAAGAAGGACGAGACCATCGCCGTCTACGACCTGGGGGGAGGCACCTTTGACGTCTCCGTCCTCCAGCTGGGCGATGGTGTGTTCGAGGTGAAGGCCACCAACGGCGATACCTTCCTGGGCGGCGACGACTTCGACCAGCGTGTCATGGACTGGATGTGCGACGAATTCCAGAAGGAGCAGGGCATCGACCTCCGCAGGGACCGGATGGCCCTCCAGCGCCTGCGGGAGGCGTCCGAGAAGGCCAAGATCGAGCTGTCCAGCGTGCTGCAGACGGAGATCAACCTGCCTTTCATCACGGCCGACGCCACCGGGCCCAAGCACCTGGTGAAGACCCTGACCCGCGCCAAGCTGGAGCAGCTGGTGGCCGACCTCATCGAGCGGAGCGTGGGCCCCTGCATCCAGGCCCTGAAAGACGCAGGCATGACTCGCGACAAGATCAACGAGGTGGTCCTGGTGGGTGGCATGACCCGTATGCCCGCCGTGATCCAGAAGGTGCGGGAGGTGTTTGGCAAGGAGCCCAATAAGGGTGTGAACCCCGACGAGGTGGTGGCTGTCGGCGCGGCCATTCAGGCCGGCGTTCTGCAGGGGGAGGTCAAGGACATCCTGCTGCTGGACGTGACGCCGCTGACCCTGGGGCTGGAGACCCTGGGCGGCGTGATGACCACCCTCATCTCCAGGAACTCCACCATTCCGACCGCCAAGGCGGAGAACTTCACCACCGCCGCCGACAACCAGACCTCCGTGGAGATTCACGTCCTGCAGGGGGAGCGCCCCCTGGCCAGGGACAACAAGTCCATCGGGCGGTTCATCCTGGACGGCATCCTGCCCGCGCCTCGCGGCTTGCCCCAGGTCGAGGTGAGCTTTGACATCGACGAAAACGGCATCCTCAGCGTATCGGCCAGGGACAAAGCCACCGAGAAGCAGCAGCGCATCACCATTCATCCAAGCTCGGGTCTGAACCAGCAGGAGATCGACAAGATGGTTCGCGAGGGTGAGCAGCACGCCGAGGAGGACCGGCGCCATAAGGAGGAGGTGGAGCTGCGCAACCAGGCCGATGGCCTTGCCTACAGCGCTGAGAAGCTCCTTATAGAGCGCAAGGACAAGGTGCCGGAAGACCTCAAGAAGGAGATCGAGCAGAAGATCGCTGATCTGCGCTTAGCCCTCCAGAAAGAGGATTTCGCCGCCATTCGCTCCCGCTTCGAGGACTTGGGCCAGGCGGTGCAGACGGTTGGCGCGGCGGTGTACAGCCAGGCGGGGTCGGGCGCGGGAGGGGGACCAGGCCCTGAGGGTGGGCCGAAGCCTCCCCCTGGGAGCGGCACGGTGGAGGGCGAGTTCCGGGAGATTTAGCAGGGCGGGCCCTGCACCCACGCTACGGTAGGTGGTTTAGGGCAGACGGCGATTTTTGGGTGCGAGGGGTCTTAGATTCTTCGCTTCGCTCAGAGATCGTGACGAAATCCCCTCTCCCTCACGGAGGGAGAGGGGAAGGGTGAGGGTGTAAGCCCCCTCACTCCAACTCTCTCCCTCCGTGAGGGAGAGGGGACAAAACCTCACATCCGCTCAGGATGGTATTTTAGGCAAAGGCCAGAGAAAAGCATACCTTTGGCTGTCCTGGAGCACTTGCAACGGCTCCGTGGGGCCTGTACACTGGGAGGTGGAGCTGTCTCCACATCCCTCGGACACCAAAAGGGGGTGAGGGCGATGAGCGAAGATCGGCAACAGCACATGACCCAATCCGGGAATCCCACTGAGGGCTCCGAAGCCCGCCCGTACACGCAGGTCCAGCTCCACTTCCTGGAGCGTCTGGAACAGTTGAAGCGGCTCCTGAAGGAGTATGAAGGTTCTTCACAGCCCGACGCCGCCAAGCTCCAGATGATCAAGAAGGCCATCTACTCCACCCTCCAGGACTGCGACGACCAGGAGCTGAAGGAGGAGGCGCGGGCCGTCCTCTCAGGCCAAGCCCAGGGCTCCTAGCGGCGCTGGGACATTTTCGCAATACGCACGAAGCCGTCCCGATGCTGCATCGGGACGGCTTCGTTTTGGCGGGGCGGTCGGGTATTGAGGGGGGCCGATACCTGCGCTACCTGTGGGCTCACCTTTCGACAAGATCAGGGTGAGGGGGGTTGCCCGAGGCTCGTGGTAGAGGAGGACACACGGCAGTCCGCTTCTTGTCGAATAGGCTTGAGGTCGGCTTATGCGATCGTTGACGGCAAGGTTAGCTGCAGCAAGAAGGTCGGTCCAGGCAGTCGACGTGTGGCTCGCTTTGGCTGTCGTCGTGGGGGTGTGGGCACGGTTCAGCCGTGTAGGTGAGTTTGACAACCAGTACTACACTGCAACGGTCGCCTCCATGCTCCACAGCCCCCACAATTTCCTGTTCGGCTCCTTTGACCCGGGGGGCGCTGTCATGGTGGACAAACCCCCTGGGGCATTCTGGGTTCACGCTGTCTTTGCCCGCTTTTTCGGCGTCAGCGCGTGGTCGGTGAATCTGCCACAAGCGATTGTGGGTATCCTGGCGCCAATCGTCCTCTACGTCGTCATCAAGAGGGGGTTCGGGCGGATTGCTGCAGTGGCGGCCGCGGCAGTCCTTGTGGTGGCACCTGTCAGCATAGTCATTGACAGTCGAAATGAGCCCGATGGTCTGCTCAGCTTTGCGCTCTTGCTGGCGGCGGTATGCATCATCCGTGCTGCGCAAACTGGCAAGCGTCGGTGGTTACTCGCGTTCAGTCTATTCGTCGGGCTTGCCTTCAACATCAAGATGCTCGTCGCCTTCGTACCGCTGCCGGCTTTCTTGCTCTACTATCTCTTGAGCGCCAGAGTCCCTGGCCGTACATTGGCCATCCGGACTACGGTTACGATAGCCGTGCTGCTCGCAATCTCATTCTCTTGGGCCACCTTTGTTGCCCTTACGCCTGCTGACAGCCGGCCCTACATCGGCTCAACGCGAGACAACTCCATCTGGACCCTGATCTTTGAATACAACGGCCTTAATCGCTTCGGGGCCTTCATAGGCGCCCGGCCAGCCCAGCCTCAGCAGGGTGCGGCAGGAGACCTTCTCCTCCCTCCAGGAGCTCAGCAGACCCCTGGACCGCTGCAGAGGGTTCCACCCTATCAGGCCACTGGCAACCAGGCCAACGGCACCCCTCTGGGGCCGCCTGGCATCAACCCCGATGTCGCAGACCGCGGTGTGCTCGGCCTGTTTGTCAATCCTCTGGCGGCCCAACTGGGTTGGCTGTTTCCAATGGCCATCCTGATGCTCGTTGTCGCCATAACGGCTCTGTTGTCGGAACGCCTCTATAGGGGTCCCCTCGAACTTCTGAGGGTTTTCAGGGGTTCTTCCGCCAGAGGACAGACTGTCCTGTGGGTGGGATGGCTGGTCACGGCGGCCGTCGTGTTCGGTGTGGCCAACGCAACCACCACGCACCCTTACTATCTGGTGGGCATGGCGACGCCTATGGCAGCGGTCATCGGCATAGGGTTTGGAGCGGTGTGGCAAACGTTTCGCAGGGGTTCGCTGTTGTCCTGGGTTGCGCCTGCGGCCTTGCTTGGCGGCGTGGTGTACCAGGCACTCCTGTCCCAAGGTTTAGTGGGAGACCTGATCGTCGCGGTAGCTCTTGTCACCGCGCTCCTGGCCTGCACCGTCCTAGCATCGGCTCTATGGAGAAGGCTGGCTGAGACCTCATTGGCGGGAGTCGGCATGGCCATCGGAGGCGTGGCCCTCCTGGCAATACCTCTGGTGTTTGGCCTTCACTTTGGTGGACGAATAGCTGGAGCGGGTCCTGGCGCCAGCATTGGCCCCCAGGGTCCGCCTCAAGGGTTGGCAGGCGGCCCAGCCGGACAGCGTGAACTCGTTATCGAAGCGTTTATCCTCCAGCAGGGCGATGCCGGCGCCAGGTACGACCTAGGAACGGTTTCTGCGCGGGAGGCGGCGCCTTTCATCATCGCCGGATTCCCTGCGGTGGCCATCGGCGGGTTCTCCGGCAGCGATCCGATTTTCACGGTCGCCTCCTTCAAGGCGATGGTGGCGCGAGGCGACCTGCGCTACTTTCTAATGCCAGGCGAAGCAGGGGGCACGGGGCCGCCGGGCCGCACACAGCAAGACCCTATCCTCAGCTACATCCGAACCACGTGGCAGGATGTTTCCTACGAAGCCGGCCTGCGGCAGGGGAGCTTGTTCCGACGCCAGAGCCCATAGCCGGTGGACATACGTCATCGGCTTTGAGACCGTACAACTCACTGGCCGCCTAGGCCCTAAGCGCCCTACAGCCCGTGGCGGGGGAAGATGAGACGCTTCACCGAGGCCACGGTCTGCTCGGCGTAGCGCCGGGCCTGGTCGCGCATCTGGGAGTCCACCTGGGGCGGCTCAGGGTCCCGCAGGCGCTTGATCCCGTACCGCTCCTGGTACTCTTGGGGAATCTCATCGGGCAGATCCACGCCCGCCATGGCGGCGAAGGCCAGCGTCCAGCCCCTCGCCACAGCCGGGAGGTCATAGCCGCCACCGCCCAGGGCCAGCCACGGGTAGCCCATCTCCCCCAACTCCTTCACCACCTGGGCGAACCCCTGGACCGTGAGGACCAGATGGGTGATGGGGTCCTGAACGTGGGTGTCAATGCCAAGCTGGGTGACCAGCACGTCGGGCTGGAAGCGGCGCACCAGGGGCAGCACCACCTCGCGCAAGGCCCACAGGTACAGCGCGTCGTCGGTGTAGGGGTAGAGGGGCACGTTCACGGCGTAGCCAACTCCCTGGCCCGTTCCGCTCTCGTCGGGGAAGCCCGTGCCGGGGAAGAGGAAGGTCCCCGCCTCGTGGAGGGAGATGGTCAGCACGCGGTCGGTGCCGTAAAAGGCGTGCTGGACGCCATCGCCGTGGTGGGCGTCAATGTCCACGTAGGCCACACGAAGGCCCCGGCCTAAGAGCGCGTTGATGGCGATGACGGGGTCGTTGAAGACGCAGAAGCCTGAGGCGTGGTCGGGCATGGCGTGGTGGAGGCCCCCCGAGGCGTTGAAGGCCACGTCCAACTGCCCGCCGGCCACCAGCTCCGCCGCCTTCACCGAGGCCCCAGTGCTCCAAAGGTAGGCCCCGTACATGCCGGAGAAGATGGGGTTGTCCCCCTTCTGGCTGAAGCCGTAGCGGCCAGGCGGGTAGGTGCCCTCCCCTCGACTGAGGCTTCTGACGGCGTCGACGTACTCCTGGGAGTGGAAGGTCAACAGCTCCGCCTCGGTGGCCTGGCGAGGCTCCACCACCTGGACGCCGGGCTGCTGGAACACGTCATAGGCCTCCAGGAGTTCGTAGGTGTAGCGAAGGCGGGTGGGCACCATGACGTGGTTCTTCCGCAGGATGTGCCGGGAGAGGATGTCGCTATAGACGAAGCCAGCCCTTCGCGTCATTCCTCACCTTGCTGGGTTGTCGTCGGCGTGGGGAGGGGTAACGAGATCGTCCCTGATGGTGTGGTTGTCTGGAGCCACCGCTCGGATTTGAACCGAGGACCTGCTGTTTACGAAACAGCTGCTCTGCCACTGAGCTACGGTGGCCCTGCCCTGGTGATTGGCGGAGCTGCGGCGGAGCGCCAAAAGAAGTATAGCCAAAAGGGCGCCCAGGGGCTAGCCGTTCTTCTCGCTTGCCTCTGGGGGGACCGCCTTTGGGGGGACATCCTCGACCCGCGGCTGGCTCCCCTCGGGTGCAAGAGGCGGCGCCTGAGGCGCTTTGGCCCTCTGGTCGTCCCCCAGGAACGCCTGGTCCAGGGAGAGGGTGCGGGTCACCTCATCGGTGCTGCGGCGAATCTCCCCCAACATTCTCCCCAGCATGCGGCCTGCATCCACCACCTTGTCGGGCCCCAGGAACACCATGGCGATGACCAGGATAAAGAGAATCTCCATCCACCCCATGCCGAACACGGCTACCCTCCCTTGACTAGCGCGCAGTCAGGACACCGGGCCGCCACTTCCTTCTCCTTCACCGCTGGGCTCAGGCCCGCCTGCCTCAGCATGAACGCCACTAGGCAGAGGGGAAGCCCCACTACATTGAGCAAGCACCCCTCCACTCGCTCCGCCGGTGCAAAGGAGGGGTCCTGCACGGCGTAGGCGCCCGCCTTGTCCATCGGCTCGCTCGAGGCCACGTATCGGCGCATCTCCTCGCTGGTGTAGCGTCTCATCGCCACGGTGGAGGCCCGGTGGTCCACCCATGTACTTCCTGTGAGGCTATCAACCAGGGCGACGCCTGTCATCACGCGGTGCCGCCTCCCTCGCAAGCGCTGCAACATGGAGATGGCCGCGGCAGGCGTTGCGGGCTTGCCCAGGACCTCTCCCTTCAAGGCCACCAGGGTGTCTGCCCCAAGCACCAAGGCGTCCCCTGAGTTGTTCGCCACCGCCTGGGCCTTCTCCAGCGCCAGACGCCGCACCGACCCTTCAGCAAGCTCGCCTGACTGCGGCTTCGACTCCTCCCCTGGAGCGATCCGCACTTCAAAGGGAAGGCCCAGGAGGGCTAGGAGATCCCGCCGCCGGGGAGACGCCGACGCCAGGACTAGCCTTTTCATCTCCCTACCATTCCTTCACGAGCAAAATGATGAAGAGCTTTTTCGACCATCCCCCTACCCCCTTCCTGGCCAGGAAGGGGGTAGGAATTGTATCTGTCCCGACAAGTCGGGAAGACCCCTGCCAATCCCGATGAGTCGGGACTGGACTCCCATTGCCCCGCGGCCTTTAGCCCTCCATCCACACACCATCCCACCTGCTAGCTGCCTGGGACAGGAGTGCCAGACGTTCTGGCAGCTCGAGGGCCCGTCTCCGGCAAGAAGGCCGCCGCGATGACGAGAGTAATGGGCATGAGGGCCAGGATCAGTAGGCTGGGGAGGTAGGAGCCCAGGGCGTCGGTCATCATGCCGACGAAGAGGGGCGAAAGGATGGTGGTGACGTTCCCCAGGGTCAGGATACCGGCCGTCACTACCGCCACCTTCTCCAAGGTGACCCCCGGGAGCTCCATGGGGATGGTCAGGAGTGCCGTGAGGAAGAGGCACGAGGCGCCCCCCAGGATCAGGGCAGAGGCGGCCAGGAGCGCAACGTTTTGGAACAGGATGGCTCCCAGGGCCGCCAGGGGGATGAGGACCCCTGCCAGCGCCAGGAAGGGCCGGCGGAGGCCCACCCTTGCATGGAGCACGCCGCTCAGGGGGTTCATGACAATGCCTATCAGGGAGATCAGGCCCACCAGGGGCCCGGCCTGGGCCAGGGGTATCCCCTTGGCCTCGTTGTAGTAGGTGGGCAACCAGGAGCTGAAGCCAATGAACAGGGCGTTGGGCCCCACGGTGGCGAAGGCCAGCAGCAGGGGCGTTTTCCCTTTCAAGGTCCGGACCACCTCTCCCAAGGAGGGAGTCGTCCTGCTCAGGCGGGACTGGGCAGGGCTTGAGCGCCCCATGAGCAGCCAGGCCCCGGTGCCCAGAAGGGCCATAGCCCCAAAGGCCCCAAGAGCCGACCTCCACCCCAGGGCGTCGGCCAGAGGAACGCTGAGAAACAGGGCCAGGGCAACTCCACCGGTCTGGCCCGCCAGGTTGAGGCCGTTGACCACCGGCAGCTCCTGGCGCCGAAACCACTGGACCACCACCGCACTGGTGGAGGGAAACAGAATGCTGGCGCCGACGCCAAAGGCCAATCTCAAGGCTACTAGGACCCAGAAATTAGGGGCCAGTGGCGTTAGGACACTTGCCGCCACCAGGGACCCCCCTATCACGATGGTCTTCCTGGGACCCAGCTTTGCCACGATGAGGCCTCCCGGGATGAGGAAGATCGTAAAGACAACCGCAACCGCCACCACCAGAAGGCTCACGATCCCACGGTTGAGCCCGTAGTCCTCCATGATCAGGGGGAACAGGGGGGTGGGCGCCAGAAAGTTGAGGCCAGTGGCCATGTTGAGAGGCAGAAGAAGACCCAAGATCACCCACCGGTAAGGGCTGACGGCTGTTTGTCCAGCGGGCTGCATGGATGAAGGGTTCATGAGACCGCCACCGCTCCTAGCACATCTTTGCAAAAAAGCGCGATAGAGGAAGCCGTTCATGGTTCGACAGGCTCAGAGCCTGTGAGGGAATCACGGACTCGGCACATGAGGGGGCCCTGCCCCAGATTGCCACGGGCGGGGACGTTCTCGCAATGACAATTCCCTCACCCGCTCTCAGGGTGAGCGGGGCAGGGCAGGATCTTGTGCGCGTGGACTTACGCAATCCAGTCCTAGCTCCCCTCGCGCAAGGCCAGGGTAGCGACGGCCTCGATGTGATGGGTCTGGGGAAACATGTCCACGGGCTGGACCTCCTCCACACGATAGGGGTCCGGGCAAAGCTGACGAAGGTCCCTCACGAGGGCCTCGGGATCGCAGGAGATGTACACCACCCGGCGGGGCGCCAGGCGCTTCAGGGCCTCCAGGGCCTCGGGGCGGCATCCCACCCTCGGAGGGTCCAACACCACAGCGTCCGGACGCTCGGGAAGCTGTCCAAGAGCCTCTTCCGTCTTGGCCTGGAGGAACTCCACCTGGGCCAATCCGTGGGCGTTGGCGATGGCGTCTCTCACCGCCGAGGCCGAGTCCTCAATAGCCAGGACGCGCCGCGCATAGGGGGCCAGGAGGATGGCCAGCGTCCCCACACCCGCGTAGGCGTCCACCAGGAACTCTTGCCCCGAAAGGCGGAGACGGTCCACCACCAACTGCACCAGCCGCTCTGTCTGGCGCGTGTTGACTTGAAAGAAGGAGGAGCCGGCGACCCGGAACCGGTTCCCTAACAGGGCTTCCTCGTAGTGGGTCTGGCCTGTGGCCAGGGAGATGTCGGGCCGCTTCAGGCGGGGTTGGATAAGCCAGGAGGCTGTGTTTTCGCCATAGCGGATGGAGATCTGGGTGGTCTCCTCGCACCGGTCTTGAAGCTGGGCCAGGGCCTCGTTAATCCACGGGTGCATGAGCAGGCACTGCTCCACGCTGAGGAAGCGTCGGGTGAACCGGTTGACAAAGCCCAGGGCTCCTCTCTTGATGGTGAACCTGGCGTGGTTGCGATAGTTGTAGGGCTCAGGGGCGGGAAGCGTCGGCTGGACGGCGACGGGGCCGATCTCGGGCGCACGATCGAACTCCCGTTGAAGCCGCTGGCGCTTGAGCTCCAACTGGTGCTCATAGGCGATGTGTTGCCACTGGCAGCCGGTGCAGGGGCCATAATAAGGGCAGGGCGGTGTTACCCGATGGGGAGAGGGCTTGAGCACCTGGACCACCTGGGCGGCCCTGGCCCGACGGGTCCTCAGGACCTCTACCACCACCTCTTCGCCGGGGATGCCTCCCAGGACCAGAAGCGGCTCACCCTGGTAGTAAGCCAGAGCCTCGCCCTGCTTGCCCATTCCCACCAGGGCGACGGTGAGGCGCTGCGGTTCTTCTTGGAGGGTGGCCTGGTGCCGGGGTTCCTTCTGTTCGGTGCTCATGAGCACTACTATACCGCATCCCACCAGGGCGTGCCCTGGACCCACGCTACGATCGGTGACTCAGGGCAAACGCTCAGGTAGAGTGCAGAGGCCTCGATAGCCGGGGCGTGGATGTGGGCGAGCCTGCCCCACGTTTTCCTCCTCAAAACAAGAAACGCCGGCTTGTAAAGAGGGCTGGCGTCTCGCTGGACAGTGGGAACCTGGAGTGTGCTACTTCAGGACCCGGGCCAGGCTCTCCTTGAACCGGCTTACGGCAGGGCTCCCGTTGCCGCCGATGCGCATAGCCTCGGCGACGCAGGTCTCCAGGTGCCCCTCCAGGAGGAGGATGGCCACCTGTCGCGTGGCGGCCTGGACTCCCGCCACCTGGGTGAGGATGTCGTCGCAGTCGCGGTGCTCGGCCAGCATATTCTTGACGCCACGGACGTGGCCCTCGATGCGGCTGAGGCGATTTTTGAGGTCCTCCTCCAACTCGGGGGTCAGGTAGATGGAAAGGTCCACAACGGGGAGCCTTTTCGAAGTCATAGCAACACCTCGCCTGGGTCTGGTCTTGGGTATATTCCCCAACACTCCCAAAGTATCACGCTGGGCGCAGCTTGTCACCTTCTACGGGCGGAGGTTCTATCTCAACAGGGTTTTCCCGTACCCCCGCCTGAAGGCGGGGGCATAATGCCGCACCCTGAAGGGTGCGGTGCAGATAGGGATTGGTGCCAGTTCCTGAGCAGTAGCCCTCCTCTTGACACCCTTGAGCATCCTCCGTACTCTAGTGCCATTAAGGCGGTGCAGCATATGTTCAAACCCGTATCCAGCCGAGTCAACTTCGCCCTGCTCGAAGAGGAGGTCCTGCAGCTCTGGAGGGAGCGGGACATCCAGCGCCGCAGCGAGGAGGAGAAGCCCGCCGATGCCCCCACCTTCATGCTCTTCGACGGCCCGCCCACGGCCAACGGCAACCCGGGCATCCACCACGTTCTCTCCAGGGTGTTCAAGGACATCATCCCCCGCTACAAGGCCATGCAGGGGTATCGCCCCATTCGCAAAGGGGGCTGGGACACCCATGGCCTGCCGGTGGAGCTGGAGGTGGAGAAGGAGCTGGGTATCACCACCAAGCAGCAGGTCGAGGAGTACGGCATCGAGGCCTTCAACGCCCGCTGCCGGGAGAGTGTGTTTCGTTACGTTCAAGAGTGGGAGGCCCTGACTGAGCGGGTGGGCTACTGGGTAGACATGAAGCACCCGTACGTCACCCTGGACAGGGACTACATGGAGAGCTGCTGGTGGATCATCAAGCGGCTTTGGGAGCGTGACCTGCTGTACGAAGGCTTCCGGGTGACACCCCATTGCCCACGGTGCGTGACCAGCCTCAGCTCCCACGAGGTGGCCCTGGGCTACCAGGAGAACACCCCCGACCCGTCTGCGTTTGTGCGCTTCAGGCTTTCCGACATTCAGGGTACTGGTTCTGGGGGCACTGGGTTTGCCCTTGCTCCCTTGGGCTACAGAAGAGGTGTTTGGGAAGAGGAAAGGCCGTGTATTCTGGCCTGGACGACCACCCCGTGGACGTTGACGGCCAACGTGGCTCTGGCCGTGAATCCCGATGAGGAGTACGCGCTTGTTCAGGCTCCCCTCGGGAAGGTGCAGGAACGCCTGATCATTGCGAAGGCACGGAAAGACGCCGTGCTTGGCCCAGACTGGGCGGAAATCTGTTCCATGAAGGGCAGCGATTTGCATGGCCTCTTCTACAATCCCCTCTACCCTACCGCTCTAGCCGGCTACCTTCACCACGTTGTTCCAGCCGACTTCGTATCTATGGAGGACGGCACGGGCGTCGTGCACATCGCCCCCGCCTACGGCGCAGAGGATATGGAATTGGGACGCGCCTACTCCCTGCCCACGCTCCACACCGTTGACCTTCAGGGCAACCTTGCCAAGGAAGGGCTGCCAGGCTCAGGTAAGTTCGTCAAAGAGGCCGACGAGGACATCATGCAAGACCTCCACCAGCGTGGCCTCCTCTATAAACGCGAGGTCATCCGTCACACCTACCCCTTCTGCTGGCGCTGCAACACGCCGTTGCTCTACTACGCCAAGTCATCCTGGTACATCAGGACCACCAATGTGAAAGATAGGCTTATCTCCGGCAACCAGGAGATCAACTGGTATCCGGAGCACGTCAAAGAGGGACGGTTCGGCGAATGGCTTCGGGGCAACGTTGACTGGGCCTTGTCCCGGGAGCGGTATTGGGGGACTCCCATGCCGGTCTGGCGGTGCGAAAGGGACCCACAGCACCTTGACTGCGTTGGCAGCGTGGAGGAGCTGCAAGGCCTCCGGATACAGGAAGATAACGCCGCAGCGCTCCCAGACCTGCACCGGCCGTTCATAGACGCGGTCGTCCTCCGCTGCACCCAGTGCGGTGGCGCCATGCGCCGCATCCCGGACGTCATGGACGCCTGGTTTGACTCCGGTGCTATGCCCTTCGCCCAGGCCCATGTCATGTCCGACGGCGATTTCAAGGAGCTAAGGGAGCAGCATCTCTTCCCCGCCGACTACATCTGCGAGGCCGTGGACCAGACCCGGGGCTGGTTCTACACCCTTCACGCCCTGTCCACCCTCATCATCGGCGAGCCGAGCTACCGCAACGTCATCTGCCTGGGGCTGATTCTGGACGAGCAGGGCGAGAAGATGAGCAAGAGCCGGGGCAACGTGGTGAACCCCTGGGAGGTGATCCGCGCCCACGGGGCAGACCCCCTGCGGTGGTATCTGTATACCGCCACTGCGCCTGGCAACGCCCGCCGCTTCTCCTCTCCACTGGTGGGCGAGACGGTGCGTCGATTCTTCCTGACCCTCTGGAACACCTACAGCTTCTTCGTCACCTACGCCAACCTGGACGGCTACGACCCCAAGGCCGCCCAGGCAGCCCAGCCCACCTCGAACCTGGACCGGTGGGCCCTCAGTCGCCTGAACACGCTGGTGACCGAGGTGACCGCCCTCCTGGACGAGTACAACCCCACAGATGCAGGACGCCGCATCGAGGAGTTCACGGAGGAGATGTCCAACTGGTACGTCCGCCGCAGCCGACGCCGCTTCTGGAAGAGCGGGAACGACGCCGATAAGGCATCAGCCTACGCCACCCTCTACCAGTGCATGGTGACCGTGGCCCACCTCATGGCCCCCTTCACGCCCTTCCTGGCCGAGGCGATGTACCAGAACCTGGTGCGCTCGGTAGACCCTCAGGCGCTCGACAGCGTCCACCTCTCCCCTTGGCCCAAGGCAGACCCGTCTCTGGTGGACGAGGAGCTGGTCAAGGCCACCGCCCTGGCCATACAGATCGCCTCCCTGGGCCGAGCCGCCCGCAGCAAGGCCAAGGTGAAGGTGCGGCAGCCCTTGCGCCGAGTCTGGGTGAAGCCCCGCACACGGGATGAGGAAGCACTCCTCCAAAGGGTGGCGGACCAGGTATCTGACGAACTGAACGTTTCAGAACTGGCCCTTCTGGAGGAGGAGGAGCAGGTGCTGCAGTTCCGGGTGCGCCTGAACCAGGCCGTGGCGGGCCCCCGCTACGGGTCCCGCACGCCCCAACTGGCCAGAGCCTTGGCTCAGGAGGACGCATCAGCCATTGCGCGCAGGGTGCGGGCCGGAGACACGGTGGAGATCGACGGGCTGCACCTTCAGCCCGACGACCTGCTGGTGGAGTCCCAAGAGGGACATGGCTTTGCGGTGGCTCAGGAGGGAGGCTACCTGGTGGCCCTGGAGACAACCCTTACGCCGGAGTTGCTGGAGGAGGGCCTGGCCCGGGAGCTGGTGCACCGGGTCCAGAACCTGCGCCGCGAGGCGGGCTTCGACATCGCAGACCGCATCACCCTCTGGTACGGCGGCTCTGCCCGTGTCCGGCAAGTGGTGGAGCGGTTCGCCGACTACATCCAGCAGGAGACCCTGGCGGAGCGGCTCGTTGAGGGCGTCCCCCCAGCCGGGGCCTTCACAGAGGCCCTGACCCTGGAGGGCGAAGAGGTGACCCTGGGGGCGAAGCGGACTGGTGGGTAAGAGGGACATGGCTTGCCCTGCACCCATGTTTAGGAAGGTCTTTCGCCCCAGGTCCGCTCGCCCTGAGCGTGTCGAAGGGTGAGCCGCTCATGGTGAGCCTGTCGAACCACGAGCGGCCTTAAAACCTCGCTCATCCTGAGCCCGTCGAAGGATGAGCGCACGGGCTACGCCAGGCTCACCTGCCCCAGCAGGGCCGCTGTGGGTGGCCGCTCTCCCAGGGTGACAGCTGTGGTGCGAGCGTTCCCGTCGCGGAGGAACTCCATCTCCACCGTATCCCTTGGCTGGTACCTCCACAGGGCCCGCCGAAACTCCGCATCGCTCTTGATCCTTTCACCGCCCAGCTTGATCAGGATGTCCCCCTGCTGAAGGCCCGCGCGGCCGGCCGGGGTGCTCGACACAGCCCTCAGCACCACAATGCCGGGCTGGAACTCCACCCCCATCTGGCGGGCGATCCTGGGCGTCATCTCTTCAGTCTCTACCCCCAGGTAGGCCCTGGTCACGCGCCCACTACTGATGAGGTTGGCGACGGTGGCTTTCACCACTTCCGACGGGATGGCAAAGCCAATGCCCTGCGCATTAGACTCAATGGCAGTGCTAATGCCCACCAGCTCGCCTTGTAGGTTCACCAGAGGCCCACCGCTGTTCCCCGGATTGATTGCGGCATCCGTCTGAATGGCGTCAAACAGGTAGATGCGCCGCACCGGATCGGTCAGGATGGTGCGCCCCCGAGCGCTGACGATGCCCAGGGTGACGGTAGACCCTCCCTCCAATCCCAGGGCGTTGCCCAAGGCGATGACCCAGTCACCCACGCGGAGCCCGTCAGAGCTGCCAAAGGAGATCGTGGGGAGGTCTTGGGCGTCGATCTTGATGACGGCCAGGTCTCCCTCGGGGTCCCGCCCCACCACCGTGGCGGTGAAGGAGCGCCCGTCGGCCATGGTGACGGTAACCTGCTGGGCCCCTTCGATTACGTGGTTGTTGGTGACGATGTACCCGTCGGAGCGGATGATGACGCCGGTGCCCGCTCCAGGGACGATGACCTGGAAGAAGAACTGCGATTGCACCTCTTCGGTGCTCACGGCCACAACGGCAGGCGTCACCCTCTCCACCACGGAGGCGACGCTGGGCAACCCTTGTTCCAGGGCTGAGGGGGACAAGGGGACAGCCGAGGAGGTGGGTGAAGGCGTCACCGTGGGCAGGGGAGTAGAAGTAGGGGTGACGCAGGACCCCGCCAGGGATGCCACCAGAAGAGCCGATGCCCAGTGCCGCCAGCTCATAACCTACCTTCCTTTCATAGGGGCCGCAGGGGCGCTCTCGCTGCCACGTCCACGTTCTGGAGTCTCCACGCCGCCTCGGGCAGAGACCCAGGCCGCCCAGTGAGCAGTGGCCACGGCTCCAAAGAGGAGGATCACCGCTGAGACGTAGACGAAGGCCAGGAGGGCCACCACCCACCCGATAGGCCCGTAGACCCCTTCGTAGAAGGGGTATGCCTCCACATACCACACAAAAACACCCTCGGCTACCTCAAAGGCCGCCGTGGCTAACAGGGCCCCGGGCCACACCACCCGGAGGCGAACGGGAGTGTTGGGAAGATAGAAGTAGAGGGCGAGGAAGGTAAGGAAGGCCAGAAGGGACCCGACTAACGACTGCCCTAGGCCCCACAGCCTTTCCCCCGAAAATGCATCGGCTGAGAATAGCAGGCTGCCAGCCTGCTGCACGGCCGGCGCCACCATCGCCGCGACAATGGGAATGAGCAGCAGGCCGCCGGCGCCCAGGAGGAGGGAGAAGTCCATCAGGCGCTCCTGGAGGAAGGGGCGAGGCTGAGCAATGCCCCAGGCGGCGTTGATCCCCTTCCGGATAGCGCCGAAAACCACAGTGGAGGCCCAAAGGAGGCCGAGGACACCAAAGACCCCCGTCACAGCAGGAGCGCGGATGAGCCCTTCCAGGGTGTTGCTCAAGACGTCGCTGGAGACAGGAATCAGCGCTCCGATCTCGCGCGCCAGTTGGGGCGCCATTGTGCCGGAGCCGGACAGGAATGCCAGGGCAGCGAGCAGCGCCAGCACCAGGGGAAAGAGGGAGAAGAGGGCGTAAAAGGCTATCGCCGCGGCCAACTGCATACAGTTCTTGCCCAGGAAGTCGTTGACCAGGTCGCGGAGGAGCACCGCCGCCTGCCAGAAGAGCTTCAAAAGGAACATCAACCTATCACCTCAATGCTGTCTTCATCAGCGTACCCTTATGCCTGCTCCCAGGCAAGCGGGGTTCACCCCCAGCCTCCCGATAGTCCTCCCGCTCAGGCGAGACCGGGCCTGCGTTCCCCAGGCGTCGATTGCGGGACACCTTCTAGTGTCTAGTGTTCCGTCCCTGAAATCTCAGCACAGGGAGTGCCCCATCTCCAGGGCGTATATCTCACCCCCTGGCCCCCTCTCCTGCAGGAGAGGGGGGGGTATTGTATCTGGGGGATACCCCCAGACCCCCGGTAAGGGGGTATCCCCCCTTACCGATCCCCCGGGATTCTTCGGAGAATCTCCGATACGGGACACTAGCGAAGGGGCATTGTACATCAACCCTTCACTTGATAGATAACGGTTTTCCCCTCTCCGAGGTTAGCAGGGTACACCCGCTCCAGGCTCTGCCCCTCCATCTTAGCAAACTTCTCCAACCCCTCGGCGTGATAGTAGAGCCGCTCCAGATCGCCCACGACGATGTACTGCACCTGATGCTCTCCCAGCAGTCGCAGGGTGAGCGCGACGTTCGTGGTGGTGTAGAGTTGGTCCACCACGGCTCTCCGTCGTTGCACCTCCCAGCTATGGATCCCCCGCTGCTGGGCCTGGTGATAGTCCCACCCCACTATGGCAGGCAAACCTGTGTAGACCGAGATGCGATTACCCCAACGGTAGAGGGGCGTGACGCCCTCCAGCACGACTGGGGACCCCTTGACGTTCTCCTGGAGCCAGCTGATGGCCTCCAGGTCCCACCACAGCTCCAGGGCGCCTCCCAGGGGGTCGTTGTAGACGGCCCCCTGCATGTAGGCCGTCCCGTCGAGGGTCCAGGGCAGCACCTGAAACCGGTCTTGCAAGCGGGACCTGGCGCCAAGGACGGGGAATACCAGGGCGGAGACCAACAGGAGCCCCAGGAACACCATCCATATCCCTTTAGGCACTCGTCGAAGGACAGGAGAGAGCGCCAGCCCCCATCGGAGGCGCCACAAGAGGAAGGCCGAGGCCAACGCCAGGAGGACCCAGGCCTGCTCGTAGAACTTGAACACGGTGTTCATCCTGTCTACGTCGGGCTTCACCGTCACCAACTCGACCCCTATACCGACGGCCAGCCCCATCCCGAGCAGGAGGAGGGCGAAAAGGGTTGGAGGCAGGGCGTGCCCTGTGCTGGCTATCGCCGACGTGGGTGTGGGCGAGCCCATTCCCACTGAACTCCTCCTCTCCGGGACTTTTAAGGCAAAGCCCTCTCGTTGGGAAGCGATGGTTCTCCACAAGAGGTGCAGGACGAGCCCCAGGCCCACCAGGAGCACGCCTGCCACGAGGCACCCTGCCACCGCCAGGCCGGCCGCCAGCGCCATCACGCCCGTGGCGAGGAAAAAGGCCAGCCAGCCAGGGGGGAAAGGTCTGCGAACGAGGGCGGAGAAGGCCTGCTCGCGAGCAGGGCCTTCAGCAGCGGGTGAGGCCACCGTCCCAGGCATCTCACCCTCACCGGTGAAGGCATCACCTGACGAAGAGGAGGCAGGACTTACCTCTGCTGACGGCAGAGGCCCTGAAAGGCGGGTAGCTCTTGACCCCGATGCTGCATCGGGGCGCAAGAGGCCGGGGCCCGCCTCCTTTACGAGATAGGCGCCCACAATGAACACAAAGAGCCCGTGGATGGCCAGGTACTGCCAGAGGGCCGTCTGGGTCTCGCTCAGGACCAGCCCGCTGAATCCCTGGAATCGAAGGTGGAAGGGCAGGAAGAGCAGGTAGCTCACGGCCAGCGTCACGCCTGCAAACGCCAGGCCTACCCCCAAGGCGCCACGGCTCACCCCCCTTCGAACGAGGACACCCAGCACCAGGGCCGCCACGCCTATCCCAGCATAGGTGGGGTAGTCCCAGGTGTTGAGGGGCCACAGAGAGCCCAGGGCAAGGGCGAGAGCACACGACACGGGTACCGTTCGCCACCATCCTCTCTTCTGGAGCTCCAGGAAGGCCGTCAGCGCCAATCCCAGGGACAGGAGGGTAAAGGGAATGGCCATCATGTGGGGGTGCAGGTCGGCGAAGAGGTAGGACCAGAAGGGGAACTCGGTGATTTCCCAGCCAGGGGGGTCCGGGGGCATCATCCGGCTGCTCCGCCAGAAGTCAAAGGGAATGAGGCCCTGGCCCTGCGCCGCCCTCCAGAGGTTTTGGAGGACCTGGGCCATTCCGTCCAGGTTGCCTAGGACCGCCACGAACAGGGCCCCGGTGAGCCCAGCCCCCAGGGCCGCCCAAGCCAGCCCTCCCAGCCCCCTTTTGCGAGGAGAGAGGGCCGTCAGGTTGTACACGAGGGAGAAGGCGCCCCCTACCATGAGGGCAAAGAGGAGGGGGATGGCCAGGTTGAAGGCCACCGCAGGCGCTATTGCCAGTGCCTTGATGAACACGGCGATGATGAAATACCCGTAGTAGTAGTAGTTGAGAACGCCACCCGCAAACCAGGGGTCGTAGGGAGGCATGAAGATGGACTTGGTGACAGCCGTCAGATAGGCTAGCTCCATGAACTTCTCGCCGCCCCGCCACGGGTGAAACAGGTCGGGGTTGGCCAGGCGGATGAGGAGGAAGGCGAAAAACGCCACGAGGAACACCGCCTCCTCCACCAGCCACAGCCGCCAATGCTCCTTCACTGTGGCCAACAATCGCTGGCGCTGGAAATAGGCCAGGCCCAAGGAGACGCCCGCCACTCCCAGAATAGCCAGATAGATGGTGGGGGCAGAGAAGGAGGCGACTTTCAGGCTCGCCAGCAGCCATACGACGTAGGCAACCACGAGGACGCTCAAGGGCTTGGCGAACAGGTAGCCCTTGTCGGGCAGGGACCGGAAAAGGAGCAGGGCGAGAGGCAGCCCTGCTCCCGTGATCGCCGCCAGCAGCAAGAGCCAACTCCAGGGGACGAACCGGCTGCCCCATCCCTCGGGGTGAACGATGTCCCCCCAGGTGCCACCCTCTTGCTGGTCCTGGACCTCCTCAGGCGTCAGCATCAGCCCCAGCAGGGGCCCACCCGCGCGTTCTATCTGGGAAGAACGCCCCGATGGCCCTAGGTAGGGGGGAACATCCAGCAACGCCAGCAGCCGGTCTCGACTGAGGCGCTGAACGTTCCTCAAGATGAGCACCTTGGGATGGTCGTAGTTGATGAAGACCTCGTCGGCGTAGCCCAGGTCCAAGCTCACCGGCGATGGCTGGTATCCTTGCGGCGGCGCAGGGACGGGCAGTCGAGGGCGGCTAAAGGTGTCGTCCACGAAGGAGACCCCCATCAGGTTTGGGTAGGAGGTCTCCTGGTGGACAAGCTCGTACCCCAGCTCCCCGGAGAAGAGGGCCTGGTAGTAGCGGGTGCTCATGGGGTACCGCCCTGGCAGTCGCGGGATGGTCCCGTAGAGGCGGTTGCTGAAGAAGAGGAGGTAGTCCCCCTCGGCCAGGGATTGCGCAAGGTCGGTCTCTTTCCCAGGGGTGTCTGCCTCATGCATGGGCAGTACGCGGAACCGGTAGCAGTCGGAGGGATAATGCCGGCAGTCCTTCAGGTTGGGGAACCCCTCCTCCCAGTGCTCGGTGAGGAGGACAGAGCCACGGGAGACGTTGTCCTGGACCCACTGGGAGGCGCGGTTGGCCGTATGGGGCTGCGCGTAGATGCCGAGGTAGGCGAAGGCGTAGAAGGCCGTGGCCGCCAGTACCAGGAGCACGCCACCCTGGGCGAGGAACAGCCATCGGGGGCGGCGCGACGCCACGGCGTCAACGGCCATCACCAAAAGGTGAGCGCCGAAGAGTACCAGGAAAGGCGTGATGGGCAGGAGGTACCGTAGGAACTTGACCTGGAAGGCGCCGGTGATGAGAAGGTAGGGGATGCCCCACGCCAGGAGAAGAAGCACCCCCTTGCTCCTGCTTCGCCACCCGTACACCAGGGCAAAGAGGAGCCCCGCCCAGGCCACGATGCCCAGGGGAAGGCCCAGGCCCCAGGTGGCAAGCTGCTGGACCTGGTACCAGTAGGCCGGGGTGTCTATGTACTGGCGTGTGTAGGGAAGGTCGTACTCGCGGGTCACCATGTTCCCCTGGTAGAGCACGTCCGCAAGGAAGGTGCGCCAGTCCAGGAGGGCATAGGGGGCAGCTATCGTGAAGGAGACTCCTGCCACCCCCAGAGTGAGGAGTCCACCGAGAAGGGCCAGTCCCAACTGTCGCCACGCGGGTCGCCCAAGAGAGAAGCGCTGCCCCTCTGGTGAAAGAGCGTACACCAGATAGGCTACCCCCACCGCCGCCAGCACGGGGACTGCGCTCACCTTGGTGGCCAGGGCCAGGCCCACGAAGACGCCCGCCCAGGCCGAGTCGCGGCGCCTGCCCCTCTCCATCACTCGAAGCAGGAAGAACAGGGCTAGGGCGATGAAGAGGGTGAAGAGGGTCTCCACGGCGAAGAAGTGGCTGAGCTGAACGTGGATGACGGCAAAGGCCAGCAGGAGGGCCGCCAGCAGGCCGGTGCGAAGGCCAAAGAGGCGCCTCCCCATCAGGAAGATCACCGCCACGGTGCCCGTGTCCGCCAGCGCCGAGAGGGCCCTCCCGACCCAGCGCAGGCCCCACAAATCCAGGGCCATGAAAGGAGACACAAGCTCCTGACCGGCCTTGAGCAGGTAGAGGGGGAGGCTGCCATAGGGGAACCAGCGGGGGTTCCAGGGGCTCTCGTCGGCCTTCAGGAGGAGGCTGAGGTCGTTGGTGGGGAATGCCATGTCCCACACCTTCATGTAGATGGCGCGCTCGTCGGGGTGGAACAGGCCGCCCTGGTCCCAGTTCAGGCCATAGAGGCGCATTCCTAGGGCTACGGCCAAGAGCAGCAGAAGAAGGAGGACAAGGGGGAAGGCGACGCGCCGGCTGTGGGGTCCAGCCGGGCTCCGCTCTGGCGCCACGACACCCTGCTCTTCAGAGTGCAACATGGGAAACCCTATTGTATCGCACGACGGATGCTCCAGGCGGGTGACAGATAGGCAAGGAGAACAGCAGATTCAGTCAAGGGAGAAGACACCAACATCCTGAGAGGTTGGAAACGGTGAGTCGGGACTTGTTACTCTTTGCGGGCCAGGGCGCCGCTTGCGTCGGTTGCCTCCGCTTTCACATCGTGGCTCGAGGGGGGAGCTTCCGCGCCCACGTCCACGGGCTGGGGACGTGTGGCGCCGAGGGCAGCGGTGGCTTGGGAGAGGAGGAATTGCTCATAGTCATAC
The DNA here is from genome assembly GCA_009692865.1 of Dehalococcoidia bacterium. GTDB lineage: Bacteria > Chloroflexota > Dehalococcoidia > Lucifugimonadales > SHYH01. The sequence continues at coordinate 803 of SHYH01000008.1, read as the reverse complement.
ACGGCGGTGACCTGGGATACTGTCTCGATGGAGGGCGAGCGAATGCCCCTGAGGGCAGGGATAGCCTGCTCTGCCGTCATGCCCTGGGTCACCAGGTAACAGGCCAGGATGGTGCCGGTCCGCCCAACGCCTGCCCCGCAGCTCACGGCAACCACTTTTCCCTGGGCAAGGGCCTCTTGAAGGAACTCGATGATCTTCTGGGTCCCCCGAACCGACGGAGCCCCGCCGTCGGGGATGGAGTAGTGAAACACTTCGACGCCTAGCTGCTCTATGGCCTCGTTGGAATAGAGCAGGCGCTCCGGCTCCTGCAGCCGGATCAGGGTGGTGATTCCCTGTTCCCTCAGGAAACGCACCTCCGCCTCTCTCCACGGTGTACGGGTGCCGGCAAGGACGTTGGGGGCCACAAAGCTGAAATTCATGTCCTGAAACGTTACCAAGCTGCCGCTGCCCCCACGCTTCCAAGATACAACCGAGCGATTTTAGCATCCTACGGCCCTACGGTACAAGTAGGGAGAGCGCAGCAGGAAACAGGCCTCCCGCCTCGACAAGGCTTTCACCGTTCGTTACAATGAAAAAGGCATCCGACGGACGTGCCCTGTCGCTTTTCGTTGCGCACCCCTCTCCGAGCGGGAGTAGCTCAGTGGTAGAGCGCCTGCCTTCCAAGCAGGTTGTCGTGGGTTCAATTCCCATCTCCCGCTCCAGCCAGAAACCAACACACTGGTTGAGATTACCGACCTAAGGCCTTAATAGCTTTCCATGGATGATCTAAGCCGCCTGCGCCTCCAGTACGAACACAGCCGAGC
>SHYH01000060.1 GCA_009692865.1 Dehalococcoidia bacterium | reverse complement strand
GGTGGTAGGCGTGGTACTGGTCACCGCCGGCAGGGCGGCGTCAACCTGGAAGAGGACAGCCGTGGTCACTGCTGGATCGGCATTACCCGCAGTCCGGGCGTTGCCCGCCGCATCCTGGGCCGTCACCTGAACATTGTAGCGGGCTGCCGACGCGTTGGTGAAGGTCAGCCGGAACAGGTTGGTCCCCACCAGGGACGCGGAACCCTGGGCTATTTCGTTCACGAGGATGGTTGGAGCCGTCAGGAGGGTCTCGTTAGAGCCCACTTCAATGGTCACATTCGCGCTAGCCTTCACCAAGGAGGGATTGACGGCCACCGTAATGGTGGGAGCAATACCATCCGTCGCAGTCGGGTTGGCGGCGCTGCTGGCGCGGCTGTTGCCCGCCTTATCCGAGACCGCGCCGACCAGCACGATGGCAGGTCTCTTATCCGCAGCCATGGCGGGCACCGTCAGGAACACGCTAGCCGGGGCGCCGGAGAACACCTCCGCACCTGCCGGTGGGACGCCATCCACCGTGAAGTCGCCGCTGCTCACGCTGGCCGCATCCAACGACTCGTTGAAAATCAACCGGATGCTGGTGGTCTTGGCCAAGATGGCACTGGTCTCGGTCTTGTCCGTGGCGGTCTTGGCGACGTCCCACCACTGGCCTGTAGTGGCCCCAGGGGAGGCGAAGTCAGGCGATACGGTGTCCACCCGCAGGCTGTGGTCCTGGTCGTTAACCGTGGTCGTGTTGGAGTCGGTGCGCCCAACATTCCCGGCCTTGTCCGTGGCCTGGGCGTACCACGACACCGTGGTCTCACCGGCCGCGAGGCCCGAGAGGGTGGTCTCGGCCTGGAATCCGCCGGAGATCGTCGTGGTGGAGATAGCTCCGACTGTTGCGCCGCCCGCCGTGATGACGAAGGTGATGGTGGTGCTATCAACCCCCGCCTCAGCATCGGTGAAGCTGGCGGTCAGTTTGGGGTTGACGTTCTGGGTGGCCGACCCGGTGGCCGGCGACACTACCGTCGCAACAGGCTTATTGTTCTCCACCGTGACCGTGGCCGACCGAGTGCCCGCGGGGCTCGCGTCGGCGTAGCTCACCGTGATGATATTGCCGCTGACGGTGGCGATAGTTGGGCGCGTCGCGTTGTCGGCGTCATCCGCACCGGTCGTAACCGTCGCGGCCGCCGTCTTGAAGGTGGCCTTGAAGATGCCCGTATCGGGGCCCGTCTCCATCAGGACGATGACAAATCCCGTGGTGTCCTGGGAGCTAGTGACCCTCACAGCGCCGCTGCCAGCCAATGAAGGTGTCTTCTGCACCTCGGCCGCCTTATAGGTCAGCGTGTATGCCGCGGCGGCGGCGGTGGCCTCGCCGGTCTTGCCCCGCACGGTAACCAGACCATCGTTAGCGGAGACCGCGAGGACCTCCAGGTCGAGCAGGCTATCCGTTACGTCCAGGAAGTTGACGGTCACATCCGTGCCGAGGTCCAGGATCGGGAACTTCTTCACCCGGATCTGCTGCTGGGTGCCGGCGTCGTTGCCGGCCGTGAAGGGGAAGGAGTAGGCGGCCCCGTTGAAGTCCGTGGCCTCGTTGGTCTGGGTTACCGCCGCGTTCAGGTCCGCGTCCGTCAGGGTGATGGTCAGCGTCCCGGTCGTGTTAATGAAGGCCTTGTCCAAGGCCACCGTGCCGGCAACCGCTGCGCCTACCGGCATCACTGTCACCAGTGACAGCAGCAGCAGAAGCACACCCATGATGCCTATCGTTGATCGCACCTTGCGCTGGTTCACCTCTTACCCCCTTATCCTTGCGAAATTACTAGCTGCCGAATACAAGACACAAGCCCCGCCACCTTCATCAGGGCTTCGAGGCCACGGCGCCTCACCGGTGGGGCCGGCCCGGGACGGGCAGAAGAGAAGAACCATCAGATAAGTGCTCCTCGCCAGCTTCCACACAGTGAACGCCCGCCCAGGCCAACCCACGGCCTGGACACGCATATCGACGAGACTATATCGTAGAGAAGCGGATGTTGTCAAGAGCCATAAACCCATTTTTCTCAGTCCTTTGGCCCGTAGCAACCGGCTCATGGTCATTCCAAGGCCTCCCTACTTCAACAACAGCTTACATTTAGCAGGGTGCTAAAAACCCTTGCGACCATCCCCATATCCTCCTTCCTGGCCAGGAAGGGGGTGGCAATTGTATCTGGGGGCATACCCCAAGACCCCTGCCCCTTCGGCCTCGCTCAGGGCAGGCTCCGGGGCTGCGCCCCTCTGGACACCCCTTTCCCGCAGCCCCCTAAAGGAGCGGGCCTCCCGCCAACCCCTGCCGAATCCGTCGGTCTTAAGGCCCCTGCCTTCCGTGGCCCACCCTCAAGGCTTCTTGACCCCTACACGACTGAAACTTATACTGTGTGCTCGGCTGTCTCCCGAGCGCCTTCATAGGCACCCATTAGTTAAGAACGCCAGAAACCAGCAAAAGGTTCCCAACGGTTGTGACCACCCAAGATCTCCTCCAAACTATCGAGGCCCTCACCACCCGGGCCCTCCGGGAGCTCCAGGCCGCGCGAGACCTGGAGGCCCTGGAGGCGTGGCGCGTCTCCTACCTGGGGCGTCGAGGGCAGCTCACCCAGATGCTCCGAAGCGTGGGAGCCCTCTCCGCGGAGGAGCGGCCCGCAGGCGGCGCAGCCGCCAACCGCGCCAAGGAGGCCCTGGAGTCGGCCCTGGAGCGTCGCCAAGAGGAGCTGAAGGCCACCGCCCTGGAGCGCGGCCTAGCGGAGGAGCGCTTGGACGTGACCCTTCCTGGGCGCACCCTGAATCTGGGCCGCCTCCACCCCACCACCCAGATGGTGAGGGAGATCTGCAACATCTTCGTGTCCATGGGGTTCCAGGTGATGGAGGGCCCTGAGGTGGAGTGGGACCGGTACAACTTCGAGATGCTGAACATCCCCAAGGAGCACCCAGCCCGCGACATGTGGGACACCCTGTGGATCGACCGGGTGGACGACCTGGGCGAGCGCACCATGCTTCTTCGCACCCACACCTCACCCATGCAGGCGCGCATCATGGAGCAGACGCGGCCCCCCGTGCGAGTGGTAGTGCCGGGCAAGTGCTACCGGTACGAGGCCACCGACGCCACCCACGAGTGGCACTTCCACCAGATCGAGGGGCTGGCCGTGGACGAGGGCATCACCTTCGCCGACCTCAAGGGCACCCTCTACGAGCTAGCCCGCCGCATCTTCGGCGCCGAGCGCAAGGTGCGCTTCCGCGTCGACTACTTCCCTTTCGTGGAGCCCGGCGTGGACATGTCCATTGACTGCTTCCGTTGCAAGGGGCAAGGGTGCAGCCTGTGCAAGAACACGGGGTGGATCGAGATACTGGGCGCGGGAATGGTGCACCCCAAGGTGCTGGAGGGCGTGGGCTACGACCCCAACGTCTACACCGGCTTCGCCTTCGGCCTGGGGCCGGAGCGCATCGCCATGCTCAAGTACGGCATTGACGACATCCGCCACTTCTACGCCAACGATCTGCGGTTCCTGAGGCAGTTTTAAGCGAGGAGGCAAGCTCCTCAACCCGACAGCCCAGACGCCCGAGAACCCGGACAGGAGCTAGCTACCGATGCTACTCAAGGTGGAGGCCTACTACGACGGCGAGTACTGGTGTGGCCGAGGCATTGGGGAGGATATCTTCACCCAAGGAAAGACTCTCGATGAACTCATGGAGAACGTCCGAGAGGCCGTCTCCCTGCATCTCGAGGATAGACTCCACCGTGGCGAGACTCTTAGCATCCTCCTGCTGTCCGAGACAGAGGTAAGAAGTGCCTGATGGGCTCCCACAGGTCAGTGGGGAGGCTGTGGTACGGCTGCTGCTTCGTCTAGGCTACGCAGTTGTTCGACAACGTGGCAGCCACATCTGGTTGACCAAGATGACATCTGCTGGCGAGCATCACATCACCGTGCCAGCACATCGGGTGATCGCCAAAGGGACCATCAACGACGTATTGACGAAAGTCAGCATCTGGAACGTCATGTCCAAAGAGGATCTGATCGCTCAACTGCGCTAGTCGCTCACTCCAGGAGTCATCGCCCCCATGCTCATCCCCCTGTCCTGGCTAAAAGAGTACGTGACCATCGCCATCTCCCCCCAGGAGCTGGCGCATCGGCTCACCATGGCGGGCGTGGAGGTAGGGGCGATCATCCCCTACGGCAGCGCATGGGAGCACGTCTTCGTGGGCCAGGTGGCCCAGGTGGAGCCCCACCCCAACGCCGACCGCCTGACCCTGTGCACCGTGGATATGGGCGGCCCGACCTGGCGCGTGGTGTGCGGCGCTCCCAACGTTGCCGCAGGGCAGAAGATAGCCTTCGCTCAGGTGGGCGCCTCCCTCATCAACACCGAGACCGGCGCATCCGAGACCCTCAAAGCCGCCCGCATCCGAGGCGTGACCTCCGAGGGGATGATCTGCTCGCAGCGGGAGCTGGGCCTGGGAGAGGACCACACCGGCATCGTGGTGCTGCCCGCCGATGCCCCGCTGGGCATGCCCCTGGCCGACTACCTGGGCGACGTAGTGCTCGACCTGGAGGTGACGGCCAACCGGCCCGACTGCCTCTCGGTGGTGGGCGTAGCGCGGGAGGTGGCCGCCCTCACAGGCGCACCCTTAAAGGAGCCGAGCCTCGCCTACCCCGAGGGGAGCAGGCCCATCTCATCCCTCACCTCGGTCGAGGTCCAAGACACCGACCTGTGCCTCCGCTATATGTGCAGCGTAGTCATGGGCGTCACCGTCAGGCCATCGCCGCCCTGGCTTCAGGACCGGCTACGCAAGGCGGGGATGCGGCCCATCAACAATGTGGTGGACATCACCAACTACGTCCTCCTGGAGTACGGCCAGCCCCTCCACGCCTTCGATTTCCAGAAGCTCGAGGGAAGCCGCATCGTGGTGCGGCGGGCCCGCTCCGGCGAGCACATCGAGACCCTGGACGAACAGGATCGCCCTCTGCAGCCCTCCATGCTCACCATCGCCGACGCCGAGGACCCCATCGCCCTGGCCGGCGTCATGGGCAGCACGCTCGCGGAGGTGGACATACTCACCACCACACTCCTCATCGAGTCGGCCAGCTTCGCCCCCACCACCATCCGGAGCACCTCGCGGGGGCTGGGCCTGCGCACCGAGGCATCGCTACGGTTTGAGAAGGGGCTGCGGCCCCACCTTGCGCCCGTGGCCTTGCGCCGCGCCACCCAACTCATCCTGGAGCTGGCCGGCGGCACGGCGGCCCAGGGGCACATAGACGTCTTCCCAGGCAACAGCCAGCCCCTCCAAATCACCCTCACCCTCCAGCGCGTAAAGAAGGTCCTGGGGTTAGCTCTCCCCCTGAAGCGGGTGAAAAGCGTCCTCGCCTCCCTGGGCTTCCAGTGCGAGCCAGCGGGTAGGACAGCCCTCCGCGTTACGGTGCCCTACTGGCGCAGCGACGTCGCCATCGAGGACGACCTGGTGGAGGAGGTGGCGCGCATCATCGGCTACGACGCCGTGCCCACCACTATGCTCTCCACACCCATCCCCTACCGCCAGCCCACCTCGCTCCGCGACTTCAGGGAGGAGGTGAAGGATCTCCTGGTGAAGGTAGGTATGCAGGAGACCATCAGCTACCCCTTGACCAGCCGCGAGGCCCTGGAGCGTGTGGAGGCCCTCCAAAAGGGGGTGGATCCCCTAAAGGTGGCCAACCCCATGAGCCGGGAGTTGGAGTACCTGCGCACCACCCTGCGGGCCAGCGTCCTCGGAACCCTGTCCTACAACCTGCGGCGCCAGGAGCGGAGCCCCCGTCTCTTTGAGGCGGGACGCGTCTACCTGCCCCAGGGCGCAAACCTTCCCCATGAAAAGGAGATGGTGGTAGGGATACTGGCCGGGCCCCGGGGCGAGGCCTCCTGGCTCGCCGAGGATGGCGCCCTGGACTTTTACGACGCCAAGGGGGTGGTGGAGGCCCTCCTGGCGGGGCTGGGGCTCTCAGTAGCCTTCGAGGCCCACCATGACCCCTTCCTCCATCCCGGAAGAGGCGCGCGCCTCCTGGCAGGCGATACACCCGTGGGGGTGGTGGGCGAGGTCCGCCCCGAGGTCCTGGAGCGGTTCGACATCGGCCTCGCCCCCGTGGCCTTCTTCGAGCTGGACCTGGAGCAGCTGGCGCTCCTTCGCCCCCAGGCCAACGCCTTCCAGCCCATCGCCCGAATGCCCGGCGCCTGGCGCGACCTGGCCCTGGTGGTGAACGCCGACGTGCCCGCGGCCCGGGTGCAGGCCCTTATCGAAGGCCATCCCCTTGTAGCGCGAGTCACCCTCTTCGACGTCTACACCGGCGAGGGTGTCCCCCCAGGCAAGCGCTCCCTGGCCTACCGAATCCTGTTTCAGGCCCCGGACCGGACCCTCACGTCCGAGGAGGTGAGCCAGGCCCTGGAGCGCGTCCTGCGCATCCTGGAGCGGGAGGTAGGCGCCAGGTTGCGTGTATAAAGCCATCTTTTCTCTGCTACAATAAGAACCCAGCAGTTTGCTGAACAAGGGGAGTGCAGAGGGGCGAAGCCCTTTTGCCAGGGGTCTGGGGGTGTCCCCCGGAAATAAACGCATCCCCCTTTCTGGCCAGGAAGGGGGATGGTCGAAAGGGTTGTTCCGCAGCCTGCTAGGGATCCAACCCACTGTTCTCAATGGGAAGGCACGAATGACCAGCGACCACGCCCATCGCCACTACGGCGAGGACATGCTTTCGGTAGAGGAGGCCCTGGAGCGCATCCTGACCGTCTTCTCCCCCCTGGCGCCGGAGGAGAAGCCTCTTCTGGAAGCCCTGGGGCAGGTTCTAGCCGAGGACGCTGTGGCCGCCTTCGACATCCCACCCCTGCCCAACTCGGCGATGGACGGGTACGCGGTGCGCCACGACGACATCCGCGGCGCGAGCGCCACATCCCCCAAGACCCTCAGGGTCATCGGCCTGGTGGCGGCGGGCCAGGTCCCCCAGCAAGCGGTGGCCCCCGGCACGGCCATTCGCATTATGACAGGAGCCCCCATTCCCGCCGGCGCCGACACCGTCGTCCCCTTTGAGGACACCGACGAACTTCAGCGCAAGGCGGCGGGCCGCTCCCTCCAGGAGATCGCCATTCGCCTGGACGTGGGCCGGGGCGCCTCGGTGCGGCCGGCAGGAGAGGACGTGGCCCGAAGGGAGAAGGTGCTGTCCAAGGGCACCATCCTCCGCCCCCAGGAGCTTGGGGTGCTGGCCTCTTTGGGACACAGCCGGGTGATGGTCATCCGGCGGCCCGTGGTGGCGGTCCTCGCCACCGGAGACGAGCTGGAAGAGCTGGGCCAACCACTGGGCCCCGGCAAGATCTACGACAGCAACACCTACAGCGTTGCCGCCGCCGTCCTGCGCTACGGCGGTGTCCCCCACCTGCTCGGCATCGCCCGCGACAACCTTGAGGACATGGAGGCAAAGGTGGCCGGAGGCCTTCACGCCGACCTCCTGATCACCTCCGCCGGGGTGTCCAAAGGCGACTACGACGTGGTGAAGGACGTGCTCATGCGGCAGGGGCACATCGGCTTCTGGTCGGTCCGCATGCGCCCCGCCAAGCCCCTGGCCTTCGGGCTTCTGCGGGGGCCGGGGGGTCGCCAAGTGCCCCACCTGGGGCTGCCGGGAAACCCGGTGAGCGCGATGGTGGCCTTTGAGGCCTTCGCCCGGCCGGCCATCCTCAAGATGCAGGGCAAGACTCGTCTCCGCAAGCCCACCATCGAGGCGGTGCTGGAGGACCCCATCCACAACAACGATGGGAGACGCGTCTACGCCCGTGTCACCGTGGCCCGACGCAACGGGGCCTACTACGCCCGGACCACCGGCGCCCAGGGCTCCAACCTCCTCACCTCAATGGCCAAGGCCAAGGGCCTGGCCATCTGCCCGGAGGACACCCCAGGAATCCAGGCGGGACAGCGAGTCCAGGTCTGGATGCTCGATTGGCCTGAGGAGGTGGAGGTCTAGGCCCCTGGCTCTCGACCCGAACCCGCGCGGCTCTAAAGAAAACGACGAACCACCTTTCCATCTCATCTAAGGGAGTTACCAATGACACCTCAACGAACGCGCCGAGAAACCGCCGCCAACCAAACGGCGGGGCAGCGTCTTTACGCCATCGACCTGGAATGGTACCACACCACAGGCCGGTCCCTGGCAAAGCTCCTTGAAAGTCGTCGGTGCGCCTCCTGCCAGGCGGAGCTGCGACGAGGGAACACCCCGGCGAGCGTGGAGGAGCACCTGCGCGAGATCCTTCGCGGCTGCTCCCGAAAGAAAGAGTACATGGGCGACCACATGACCTTGATGGAAGCGGTGTTCCGTATCTTTCTCCGCGGCGGCAACACACCCAAGACCGCCCAGGAGGTCCATCGGGATCTTTCGGCCCATCTGGAGGCCCGCCCCTATAGCCGAGTCCTGCCCCTCCAGTGGGTTGAGACGATGCTCAACGGCAGCAATCCCTATGGCATCCGCCCGACGGTGGAGTAGCGTCTCCTTGCGAAAAGGCGC
>SHYH01000059.1 GCA_009692865.1 Dehalococcoidia bacterium | reverse complement strand
GGGAGGCGCTGACCAGCCTGTCGTAAAACTCGTACATCCGCCGACCTCGCAGGGTGACCATGACGCCGATGGCCATCCCCTCACGGATCTTGAACTGGGCGATGGACTTGCGGGCTCGGGTGATCACCGGTTTTTGCCCTGTGACAATGCCCAGGTCCCGGGTGACGGTTTCCATGGCCTTGGCGTTGGTGATGGCCTCGCCCAGGCCAACGTTCAAGACCACTTTTTCCATCTTGGGCACCGCCATGGAATTGGTGTAGCCGAACTCCTCCTGGAGCCGAGCGATCACCTGCTGCCGGTACCGTTGGAGCATCCGGGGCAACTCCAACGGTGCAGCCTCAGGCGCCTGTGGGGGAGGCTCCTGAGGGGTGGGAGGCGGCTGAACCGCCCTGCGCCTTCCCCCTCCCCCTCCAGAGGCCCGCTGGCGGGCAGCTTGGGGCCCTGGAGGCGTGCCCTCTACTGGGTTGTCTGGTCGATTACTTCGTGGCATTGCTTGCACACCCTTGCCTTGGCTTGCTGGCCTGAGACGTTAAGAAATGTCATGCTTGCTCTGGTGGGCTTGCTGCAGTGGGGGCACACCAGCATTACCCGTGAGATGGGCAGGGGCGCCTCCTTTTGGACAATGCCCGCCTGTCGCATCTGGGGGCCTGGTTTTGTGTGGCGTTTGACGAAGTTAACCCCCTCAACCACCACCCGCCCTTCCTTGGGCAGGACTCGCTGCACCTTTCCCTGCTTTCCTCGCTCCCGCCCGCCGAGGACAACGATGGTGTCGTTGCTCCGGATGTTCATGGCTACAGCACCTCGGGGGCAAGGGAGATGATGCGCAGGAAGTTCTTGTCCCGCAGCTCTCGGGCCACGGGGCCGAAGATGCGGCTTCCCCTCGGCAGGAGCTGAGCGTTCAGGATGACGGCGGCGTTATCGTCAAAGCGCAGGTAGGTGCCGTCGGGTCGGGCGATGGGAGACGTGGTCCGTACAACGACGGCGCGGACCACCTCATGCAGCTTGGCGGCGCCGCCCGGGTTAGCCTCTTTCACGGTGGCCACGATGATGTCTCCCACGCTGGCGTACCGTCGGCGGGTGCCGCCGGGGATGTTAATGCACATGATCTCCTTGGCGCCGGAGTTGTCGGCGACCACGAGCCGCGTATACGTTTGGATCATGTCGTTGCTCCTTTTCCGACCATCCCCCTGTCCCCCTTCCTGGTCAGGAAGGGGGCGGGAATTATATCTGGGGGACACCCCCAGACCCCTGGGAGAGGGGCGAAGCCCCTTCGCACTCCCTTTTTCAGATCTTCAGCATCCTGCTAGACGGGCTCGGTCCCTTGTCCCGGGGGGCTTCCGCTACCCTGAGCCTCCTGGGTCCCACCTGCGGTTGGCGTTGGTGCCGGCTGGGCCCCAGACGCCATCGCCTCCAGCACCTGCTGGTCTAACGCCGCTGGGCTCACATCAGGCAGATCACGTCGCGCCAGGACCTCCACCACCCGCCAGCGCTTCAGCCTGGAGAGGGGGCGGGTCTCCTCGATGCGCACCTGGTCTCCTACCCGGCACTGGTTGCCCTCGTCATGGGCGTAGGCCTTGGTGATGCGCCGCACCGCCTTCCGGTACAGACGATGGGTCTGCTGCCAGGTGATGGCCACCACGACCGTCTTGGCCATCTTGTTGCTGATGACCTGGCCGGTAAAGGACCTTCTCGTGCCTGGGCTCATTGGTTGATCCCCAACTGCCGCTGTCGCTGCAGCGTCTTCATGCGGGCAATCCGCTTTTTCACCTTGCTCTCCTCGTGGACATTGGTCAGTTGCCGGGTAGCCAGACGGAACCGGACGTTCCTCAGCTCCCGATACGATTCCTCTATCTCTTTTCGAAGGTCCTCACCGCTCAGGCGGTGGAGCTCTTGCATGGTCATGGACTCTCTCCTACTGTTCTACGGGCGTCGCCTTGTCAGGCTCCGTGGTCACCCTCTACCGCTCCTCTCGTGTGACTATCTTAGTGGGAATGGGGAGCTTGTGAGCGGCCAACTCTAGCGCCTCCTTGGCCAGCTCCTCCCGCACGCCTCCCACCTCGAACATGACCCTTCCTCGTCTAACCACGGCCACCCAGTGGTCAGGCGCGCCCTTGCCGCCGCCCATGCGGGTCTCGGCCGGCCTTTTGGTGGCGGGTTTGTCGGGGAAGACTCGAATCCACACCTGGCCGCCGCGTTTCATGTGGCGTGTGATGGTGCGCCGGGCCGCCTCAATCTGGCGGGCCGTAATCCAGGCGTTTTCAAGGGCCTTCAGGCCGTAGTCCCCAAAGGAAACGTCGCTGCCAGTTGTGGCGACGCCCTTGCGCCTGCCCCGATGTATTTTTCGGAACTTGACCCTGCTAGGCTGTAGCATTGGCGGTGTCCTCGTCCATATCGGGGGTCACGGTCACCTGGATGGGCGGCATGATCTCCGTCTCTTTGGTCTCCCGTTGCGGGGGCAGGATGTCGCCCTTGTAGATCCACACCTTGACCCCCACGCGCCCCATGAGGGTGCGCGCCTCGGCCAGGCCGTAGTCCATGTCTGCCCGCAGGGTGTGGAGGGGCACTCGCCCCAACAGGAGCTTCTCCTGCCGGGCGATCTCGGCCCCACCCAGTCGGCCGCTGCATATGACCTTGATCCCCTGGGCGCCGGCCTGGAGGGTGCGGGTCGCCGATTGGCGCATGGCACGTCGGAAGGCCACGCGGCGTTCTATCTGCTCGGCGATGTTCCGTGCCACCAGGAGGGCGTTCAGCTCCGACGCGCGCAGCTCCTGGACGTTGACGCGGATTTTCTTGGCCGTCTGCTTCTCCAGGTACACTCGGAGCTGGTCCACCCGCTGCCCCTGGCGGCCGATGACGATGCCGGGCCGGGCGGTCAGGATCTGGACGGTCAGGTCCTGGCTGCCCCGTTCGATCTCCACGGAGGCGATCCCCGCATCGGGGTAGGAGTTGTTGATGTAGTCTCGAATCTTAAAGTCCTCCAACAGCAGGCGGCGATAGTCGGAGGCCTTGGGGGCAAACCATCGGGCCTGCCACGTTCTGCCTCCGGGGATCACCCCTAGGCGAAAGCCGATAGGATGGGTCTTGTGGCCCACTTACGCCTCCTCGTCCACGACGATGGTGATATGGGTCCTGCGCTTCAAGATGCGATGCACCCGTCCCCGGGCCTGGGCGTGGAACCGACGGATGCGGGGGCCCTCGTCGGCGTAGGCGCTGACGATCCTCAGAGCCCTGGGGTCCATCATCTCGTTGCTTTCGGCGTTGGCCGCAGCCGACCGCACCACCTTGGCTACTGTGGCGGCCATGGGGCTGGGGAGGACCGACAGGAGGCCCAAGGCCTCCTCCACCCGCTGGCCCCGGATAACGTTCACCACCCGGCGGTACTTCTGGGCGGAGCCTTTTAGGTTTTTGGTTGTAGCGCTGACTGCCATGGTTCCTTCTTTAGGCTGGGCGAGGGGGCCGAGCTGTCTGCTCGGTCCTCCCGGAGTGGCCCCGGAACGTCCGGGTGGGGGCGAACTCCCCCAAGCGATGGCCCACCATGTTCTCGGTCATGAAGACGGGGACGTGGCGCCGGCCATCGTGGACGGCAATGGTCATGCCCACCATCTCCGGCATGATGGTGGAGGCCCGCGCCCAGGTGCGGATCACGGTCCGGCCGCCGGTGCGCTGGACCTGCTCTACCTTCTTGGCCAGCGCAGGGTGAACATAGGGACCTTTTTTGGTGGATCGGGACATGACGGTCTCCCTTAACTTCTCGATCGCATGATGAACTTATTGCTCACCTTGTTGCGGCGGGTCTTGACCCCCCTGGCGTTTTTGCCCCACGGGGTCTTGGGGTGAGGCATGCCGATGGGGGAGCGACCCTCTCCCCCGCCGTGGGGGTGGTCCACCGGGTTGGTGGCGGACCCCCGGATCTTGGGGCGACGCCCCAGGTGACGGCTGGCTCCCGCCTTGCCCAGCTTCTCGTTCTTATGCTCTATGTTGCCCACCTGGCCTATGGTGGCCGTGCAGGTGCCAAGAACCCGTCGGATCTGCCCCGAGGGAAGGCGCAGCAGGGTGTACGTGTCCTCTCGGGCCATGACCTGGGCGGAGGTTCCGGCGCTGCGTACAATCTGGCCCCCCTTGGTGGGCTCCAGCTCTATGTTGTGCACCAGGGTGCCGGTGGGGATGTACTGCAGGGGAAGGGCGTTGCCGACCCGTATCTCCGCATCGGGGCCCGCCTCCACTTTATCTCCTACGTTGAGGCCCTGGGGCGCTAGGATGTACCGCTTCTCGCCGTCGGCGTAGAACACCAGGGCGATGCGGGCCGAGCGGTTGGGGTCGTACTCAATGGCCTTGACGGTGCCCGGGACCCTCAGTTTGTCCCGTTTGAAATCAATGATCCGCAGCCTCCGCTTGTGGCCACCGCCGTGCTGGAAGGCCGTGATCTTGCCGCGGAAGTTCCTTCCCCCCGTCTTGCGCAGGCCCACCGTTAGGGAGCGCTCGGGGGTGCCCTTGGTGATCTCCTCAAAGGTGGGGCCTACCCGTTCCCTGATGCCGGGGGAGGTCGGTCTATAGGTCTTGAGCGGCATAGGGCTAGGCTCCCTCGAAGATTTCGATGCGCTCGCCTTGCTTCAACGTGACCACTGCCTTTTTCCAGGAGGACTGGGGGGAGATCCGTATGCCGAACCGCTTCCGTTTACCGTGGACGTTGCTGATGTTGACGCCTACTACGTGGACGTTGAAGGCCCTCTCCACGGCCTCTTTGACCAGGGGTTTGCTGGCCGAGCGGGCAACCTCGAACACGTATCGGCCTCCCTCCTGCAGGAGGGAGCTCTTCTCCGTAATCACCGGGCGTCTGAGTATGTCTAAAGATTCCATGGCACTCTTATGCAGTCACTGCGATTTTGCGATGCGAACGTTCCTGGGCCCACAAGTCCTCTACCCTCTGTACCGCCGCCTGGGTCATCACCAGTTGGTCGTAGTTCAGCAGGTCCAGGACGTTGAGGAGGTCCGCCGGCGCCACGCGAACCCTCTGGAGGTTGCGGGCCGAGAGGTGAGCAGACGACTCCATCGCCTCCAGGGCGATGAGGACCGAAGGGCCTGTGCTCAGGGTGTTCAAAATCTCCTGGAGCTTCTTGGTGCTGGGCGCCTCCAAAACAAGCTGGTCCAGCACCAGGAGGTGGCCGGTGGAGGCCTTCTCGCTGAGGAGGCACCTGATGGCCAGCCGCCTCATTTTCTTAGGGGTGTGCTGCCTGTAGCTCCTAGGGTGGGGGCCGAAGACCACGCCTCCCCCCTTCCATTGGGGCGCCCGAATGCTGCCCTGGCGGGACCGGCCTGAGTGCTTCTGGGGACGTGGCTTCTTGCCGCCCCCAGAGACCTCGCTCCGAGTCTTGGTGGCCGCAGTCCCCTTGCGGCCGTTGGCGCGCTGGGCGAGCATCGCCTGGTGCACCACCGCATGGTTCATGGGGAGGGCAAAGACGGCATCAGCCAACTCGATGACGCCGATCTCCTCGCCTGTCATGTTCTTCAGAGGGTACTGCATATTTTTACGCCTTCCCCTTGCCCTTCACGGCCCTGCGGACGATGACCAAGCCGTCAGGGGCCCCCGGTATGCCGCCCTCGATGAGCAGGAGATTTCTCTCCGGGTCCACACGGGCGATCTGCAGGTTGAGGGCTGTGACCCGCTGGTTGCCCATGTGGCCCGCCATTCGCATGCCCTTGACGACCCGGCCCGGGAAGGTGCCCGAGCCAATGGAGCCCGGGGCTCTATGCCGGTCGGACTGGCCGTGGGTCTTTGGGCCTCCAGAGAAGTTGTGGCGTTTGACCACCCCGGCGAATCCGCGTCCCTTGGAGGCGCCGATGACGTCCACCTGCTCCCCAGGTTGGAAGATAGTGACGTCCACCTTCTGTCCCACCTGGATATCCCCCAACTCATCCACGGACACCTCCCGGAGGTGTCGGAGATGGGCCTCCGCCTTCTTGAGGTGGCCCCCCTCGGGCTTGTTGATTCGCTTGTGCTCCTCAAACCCCAGTTGGACGGCCTGATACCCGTCCTTCACCCGTGTCTTCACCTGGGTCACAATGCAGGGGCCTGCCTCGAGGATGGTGACAGAGGTCACCTTTCCATTCTCCAGGAAGAGTCGGGTCATGCCGATTTTTTTCGCCAGGATGCCGTTGATGGTCATACTTTTCTACAGCTTGATGGAGATGTCGACCCCGGCGGGGACGTTGAGCCGGGTGAGGGCGTCCACCGTCTTGGACGTGGGATCCATGATGTCGATGAGGCGCTTGTGGCGGCGCAGCTCAAAGTGCTCCCGCGAGTCCTTGTCGACGTGGGGAGAGCGGATGACGCAGAACCGTTTGATGGACGTGGGGAGGGGTACAGGCCCCACGACGGCTGCGCCGGTGCGCTCGGCCGCCTCCACAATCAGCAGGGAGGACATGTCGAGGGTCCGGTGATCGAAGGCCTTCAGGATGATGCGAATTTTCTGGCGCGCCATGCTGCCTCTTTGGTGCCCCTGGTGTTGAGCTCTGCTTTCTCGTTACGCGACGCCGCTGAGGACCCTTTCGGCCTCCGATGAAGAGACCTGCTGGTAGTGGCTGAACCCCATGGAGTGAACAGCCCGTCCCTGGGTGGCGGACCGTAAGGTGGTGGCATAACCGAACATCTGGGCCAGGGGGACGTGGGCCTGCACGATCTGGGTGTCGCCCAGCCCCTCCATATTGCGGATCTGGGCCCGTCGCCGGTTCAGGTCCTCCAGCACCTCGCCCAGGTACTCACCGGGCGCGACCACCTCAACCTCCATGATGGGCTCCAGAAGCACCGGCCCCCCGCGGCGCATGGCCTCCTTGACGGCCATGGAGCCGGCGATCTTGAAGGCGATCTCGGAGGAGTCCACCTCATGGTAGCTTCCATCCACCAGGGACACCTTCATGTCCACCACGGGGTAGGCACCCAGGATGCCGTTCTCTAGGGCCTCTTTCACCCCGGCATGGACGGCGGGGATGTACTCCTTGGGGATGGTGCCGCCCACGACGTGGTTCTCAAACTGGATGCCTGCGTTGCGCTCCAGGGGCTCCACCTCCAGCCAAACGTGGCCGTACTGCCCGTGGCCTCCCGTCTGGCGGACGAACCGACCCTCGGCGCGGGCAGGCCGGAGTATGGTTTCACGGTAGCTGACCCGTGGCTTGCCTACGGTGGCGGCCACGCCGAACTCCCGCAGCATTCGGTCCACCAGCACCTCAAGGTGGAGCTCCCCCATCCCAGAGATGACGGTCTGGGCCGTCTCGGAGTCGAACTTGACTCGGAAGGTGGGGTCCTCGTCCGACAGCTTGGAGAGGGCGTCTCCCAGCTTGTCCTGGTCCGACTTGGTCTTGGGCTCTACCGCCACGGCGATGACGGGCTCGGGGAACTTGATGGTCTCCAGGATGATGGGGGCACTGGAGTCGCAGAGGGTGTCTCCGGTGAAGGTGTCCTTCAGTCCGACGGCGGCGACGATGTCGCCGCTGGAGACGCTGTCCAGGTCCTCTCTGCGGTTGGCATGCATTTGGAGAAGCCGGCCCATGCGCTCGCGCTTCCCCTTGGTGGTGTTGTAAATGATGGCCCCCGGGGAGGTCTGTCCTGAGTAGACCCGCAGGTAGACGACCCTGCCGGAGAAGGGGTCGGTAACCACCTTAAACGCGAGGGCGGTGAAGGGCCCATCCCCAGGGCTTCGCTGTGCCGGCTCATCGCTTCCGGGCTCCACGCCTGTGACCGGAGGGACGTCCAAGGGGGAGGGAAGGTAGTCGAGGACGGCGTCCAAGAGGGGTTGAATCCCTTTGCCCTGGCGGGCGGACCCGCAGAGGATGGGCACGAGGGTGCTCTTCAAGGTGGCCCGTCTGAGGGCCGAACGCAACTCCTCCGGGCCGATCTCCTCCTCCTGCAGGTACTTGGTCAGGAGGTCGTCGTCGGTCTCGGCGATCTTGGTGACCAACCGGTCACGGTAGTCGCGAACCTGCTGGTCCAGCTCTGGAGGGATGGGGATCTCCTCAGGGATTTGAGTTGTGCGGCCTCCTCCGCTGGTGGAGAAGATAAAGGCCTTCCTATCGATGAGGTCAACGACCCCTCTAAAGGACGCGTCCACGCCTATGGGTATCTGGACGGCCACGGGGTTCGCCTTTAGGCGGGATGCGATGGTGTCCAGTGTGTGCTGGAAATCGGCCCCAGGACGGTCCATCTTGTTGACGAAGCAGATACGGGGAACCCCGTATCGGTTGGCCTGGCGCCACACCGTTTCGGACTGGGGCTGGACGCCCGCTACGGCGTCGAGCACGACGACACCCCCGTCGAGCACCCGGAGGCTGCGTTCAACCTCTGCGGTGAAGTCCACATGGCCGGGGGTGTCGATGATGTTGATCTGATAGTCTTTCCAGGAGCAGGTGGTGGCGGCAGCGGTGATGGTAATCCCCCGCTCCCGCTCCTGGACCATCCAGTCCATGGTGGTGGTGCCTTCATCCACTCCCCCAACCTTGTAGATACGGCCAGTACAGAACAGT
>SHYH01000007.1 GCA_009692865.1 Dehalococcoidia bacterium | reverse complement strand
GGGGGGGAAGGGTCATCTTCGTAGGGACCAAGCGCCAGGCCCAGGAAATCACCCAGCAGGAGGCCCAGCGCTGCGGCATGTACTACGTGAACTCCCGCTGGCTGGGAGGCACCCTGACCAACTTCGCCACCATCGCCACCCGCATCCGCTATCTCCAGGCGCTGGAGGAGCGCAAGATGCGGGGCGCCTTCAACCAACTGGGAAAGAAGGAGGCCCAGAAGCTGGAGGAGAAGCTGGTCAAGCTCTACCGGTACCTGGGCGGTATTAGAGAGATGCGCCGGGTCCCCGATGTCATGTTCGTAGTGGACCTCGCCAAGGAGCACATCGCCGTCACCGAGGCACGGCGCATGGGAATCCCCGTGGTGGGCCTGGTGGACACCGACTGCGACCCAGATCTGCTCGATCACCCCATCCCAGGGAACGACGACGCCATACGCTCCATCAAGCTGGTGACCTCTAGGATCGCCGACGCGGTGCTGGAAGGCCAGCGCCGGTGGGAAGAGGCTCAGCGGGAGGACCAGGCAGCCCAAGACCAGAAAGATGGCATGGACAAGGATGCGGCGATCCAGGCGGAGCGGTTGGCTGCACCCAGGTAATCAGGCAAGGAGAAGGGTTGGATATATCCGTAGAGCAGATAAAAGCCCTGCGAGAGCAGACAGGTGCAGGCATTCTCGCTTGCAAAGAGGCCCTGCGGAAGACCAGGGGCAACCTTGATGAGGCCGTTGCCCTCCTTCGAGCGCAGGGCCTCGTTATCGTGGCCAAGAAGGCGACCCGGGAGACCAAAGACGGAGTGGTAGAGTCCTACATCCACTCCGGAAGCCGGGTGGGCGCTCTCATAGAGATGAACTGCGAGACGGACTTCGTGGCGCGCACGGAGGAGTTCCGCGCGTTGGCCCACAGCCTGGCCATGCAGGTAGCCGCCATGCAGCCCCTTTACATAAACCGTGAAGAGATCCCCAGCGGAGAGAACGTGAACCCTGAAGAGGCCTGCCTGCTGGAGCAACCCTTTATTAAGGACTCCTCCAAGACCGTTCGCGACCTCATCAACGAGATCGTGGCGAAGGTGGGGGAGAACATCCGCGTCCGACGGTTCGAGCGGTACAGCCTGGGCGAATAGGACCTGCCATCATCGTGCTCGGCCATCCCAGGCCCGCTGAGCTGTTATAGTAACGACCGACACTGCCATCATCTTCGGCGGGCCAAGTCACTTCAATCCATAGGCCTCGCGTTCTCAGGGCCTGGGGAAAGGGAACGGTCGAAAACACGCCTATGGCGCCTGTCAAGTACCACCGGGCCGTGCTCAAGCTGAGCGGCGAGTCGCTGCGAGGCGGTAGCGCCTACGGCGTGGACTGGGACGCCCTCTCTTACGCTGCTCAAGAGGTCCACGAGGCCTTCTCCCTGAAAGTGCAGTTGGCGGTGGTGGTGGGGGGAGGCAACATCTGGCGAGGCGAGGAGGCCGAGGCCAAGGGGATGGACCGGGCCACTGCCGACTACGCCGGCATGGTTGCCACCACCATCAACGCCCTCGCCCTCCAGGACGCCCTGGAGCAGCGCGGCGTCCCTACCCGAGTCCAGACCGCCATCACCATCCAGGCCGTCGCAGAGCCCTACATCCGCCTGCGCGCCATCCACCACCTGGAGGAGGGGCGTGTCGTCATCTTTGCCGGCGGCACAGGAAACCCGTTCATGACCACCGACACCGCCTCGGCGCTGCGGGCACTGGAGATCGGCGCAGAGGTGCTGCTCATGGCCAAGCACAACGTGGACGGCGTCTACGATTCAGACCCTCACAAGAACGCCCATGCCAAGAAGTTCCACCACATGAGCTACCTCCAGGGCCTGAACCTGGGCCTGGAGGTAATGGACCGCACGGCCCTGTCCCTGTGCATGGACAACCAGCTTCCCATCAAGGTCTTTGACCTGTGGGTCCCCGGCGCCGTGGCGCGGCTCCTTCAAGGGGAGCACCTGGGAACCTTGATCACTGGGGAGGAGGAGATCGCCATGTTGAAACAGCGGGAGGAGGCATCCTAGCCATGGTGACGACCCCGATTGTCCTGGCCGACGCTGAGTCCCGTATGAAGAAGTCCCTGGAGGCCCTCCGACACGAGCTGGACAGCGTGCGCACGGGCCGGGCCAACCCCAGCCTGGTCGAGCACCTTCAGGTGGACTACCACGGCGTCCCCATGCCCCTGAATCAGCTCGCCTCCATCACATCGCCGGAGGCCCGCCTCCTGGTGGTGCAGCCGTGGGACAAGCAGGCCCTCCCCATGATTGAAAAGGCCCTGTCGCACTCGGACCTGGGGCTCACCCCCGCCAACGACGGGACCGTCCTGCGCCTGGCCCTGCCCATCTTGACGGAGGAGCGGCGCAAGCAGCTGGCGCGGGTGGTGAGGGCAAAGACGGAGGAGGGCAGAGTGTCTGTCCGCAACGTCCGCAGGGACGCCCTGGAGCGGTTCCGGGCGATGGAGAAGGAGAAGGAGATCTCCCAGGACGAGAGCCACCGGGCCACCGACCGGCTCCAGCGCCTCACCGACTCCTTCGTCGAACAGATGGACCAGCTCCTGGGAACCAAAGAGGCCGAGGTGTTGGCGGGGTAGCACGGTGGCCGGAATCCCATCCGCCCTTCATCTCCCGAACCTCCTGGCCATGCTACAAGGCTTCGCTCCGAACATAATCCGTGTTCTCATCCACACCTGTTGCTGCGCCTGAGCTATAATCCCTCCAAGACTCTCCGGTGTAACGGTGGTCAGCGACTGATGCGCGTGCTGGTGGCGAACCCACGAGGCTTCTGCCAGGGCGTAGACCGGGCCGTCGAGGCCGTGAAGGCGGCCCTGAAGGAGTACGGCCCCCCTGTCTACCTTCCCCATCCCGTCGTGCACAACGCCACGGTCATGGAGCAGCTGAAGGCGCAAGGGGCCGTGGAGGTGAAGGGAGTGAGCGACGTGCCCGACGGCGCCGTATGCGTCTTCTCGGCCCACGGGTCGCCTCCCGAGGACTTCGCCTTGGCTCGGCAAAAGCGACTCAGGGTCGTCGATACCACCTGCCCCCTGGTCACCAAGGTCCACAACGAGGCGAAGCGGTACTCTCGGGAGGGGCATCAGGTGGTCCTCATAGGCCACCAGGGCCACCAGGAGGTGCGCGGAACCACGGGCCAGATCCCCATGACCCTCCTCTCTGAGGAGTCCGAGCCGCCAACGCTCAAGGGACCCGTGGCCATCCTCACCCAGACCACCCTCTCCAAGTACGACGTAGCCGACGCCGTGGCCCGCCTGCGCCAGCGCTATCCCGACGCCGTGGTCCGGGACGACATCTGCTACGCCGTCTCCAACCGCCAGGACGCCGTGGTGGAGATGGTGCGACAGGGTGCACGGCTCGTCCTCATCCTGGGTGACGAAGAGTCCTCCAACTCCCAGCGTATGGTAGACGTGGCCAAGAGCCACGGCGCAGAAGCCCAGCGCCTGTTGGACGAAAGCGAGTTTGACCCCAAATGGCTGGACGGCAAGGAGTGCGTCGGCGTCTCATCGGGGGCATCCACACCCGATGAGGTGGTGCAGAAGCTTCTCAAAAGGCTGCGAGAGGAACATGGCGCCAGCATCGAGGAGGTCCAAGTGGCCGACGAGAGCGGCATACGGTTCAGGCGTGTCGACTTCCGCAGCGACGTTATCGCCCATTTGTCGCCAGGCCCCACAGGCTAGCCGTGCCCAAGATCACCACAGACGTAGACACCTATTTCCAGAGCTACCGAAAGGAGGCCGAGCCTCTTTTAGAGCGGCTCTTCGACCAGGCGGATAGCCTGGTTGCGGGCATGGACTTGCACACTTCGGCACTAGCCCTGGTCAGCCAGCTTCGCGTCCTCTCCCGAGGCGGCAAGAAGCTGCGGGGCGGCCTGGTCCTGTTGGGGTATGAGTGCTTCGCCCCCAAACGCAAACAGCACAACGCCGTGCTGGACGCCTCCCTGGTCATGGAGCTCATCCACGCCTCTTTTCTCATCCACGACGACATCATGGACCGGGATGAAACAAGGCGTGGCAGGGACACGTTCCACGTTCACTTTGCCAACTGGCACAATGCCCTCCACCTCATGGGGGATAGAGGCCAGTTCGGCCTCTCCATGGCCATCAACGCCGGCGACCTGGGGGCATTCCTCGCGCTGAACCACTGGAACCGGCAGCCTTTCGCCCTTGCAAAACGGAGCAGGGCCCAGGAGCTCCTTACCAGGACCATCATCAGGACCACCCTTGGGCAGGTACAGGACGTGTCCCTACAGTACGAAAGCCAGGCAACCGAAGAGCAGATCATGGTGGTCTACACCAACAAAACCGCCTTGTACACCGTTGTCTGTCCCCTGCAAATTGGAGCCATCCTGGGAGCTGCCGATGACGCCGACCTTGTTCCCATCCACAACTACGGCTTGCCCGTTGGCCAGGCGTTCCAGATCGCCGATGACCTGCTTGGTGTTTTTGGCACGGAGAATGAACTGGGAAAGCCGGTGGGCTCCGACATCAAGGAGGGGAAGAAGACCCTCCTCATGCTGAAGACCCTCGAAGGGGCCGATGGCGCCGACAGAGAGTTCCTGCAACAAGTGCTGGGAAAAGACCTCCCCAGCGACGCCGGTAACCGGGAGGAGGTGATGGAGCGCGTCAGGTCCATCGTGCGGGCCTCGGGCGCGGCCTCCTTCTGTGAAACCCTCGCTAGAGGGCTGCTGGAGGCGGGAAAACGCCACATCCCCTCCATCACCCCTGACCCCACCCTTCAAAAGCTCCTGGGGGGCTTTGCCGACTACGTTATATCCAGAAGAAACTGAGGGGACCCGCCAACCGAGGGGGGAGGCCCCTAGTGAAGTGCATCTAAAGCGGTATTGAGCTGTCGGCGCAGAAAGCGCCGCAGGCCGGGGGTATGGGGATGTCCCCCATCACTAAATCTCCCCCCTTCCTTCCAGGAAGGGGGCCAAGGGGATGGTTGAAAGGGTTTGTCATCACCCTGCTCACAACAGTGATCCTAAGGTAGGTGCGAAGAGTGACGGCCGAAGAGAAGCGCAACAACATCGACAAGCTCCCCACTCACGTTGGGATCATCATGGACGGCAACGGAAGGTGGGCCGAGAGCAAGGGTCTCCCGCGGCTCGCAGGCCACCGTGCCGGCGGAGACAACCTCCCCCGCGTGGCGAGGGCCTTTTGGGCTCATGGCATCTCATATCTCACCGTCTATGCCTTCTCCACCGAGAACTGGAGCCGTCCTCAACTGGAGGTCCAGGGACTGATGGAGATTTTGCGGGAGACCCTCTCCAGGCCCGACTTTCTTGAGACCTTGCACAAGGAGAATATGCGCCTGCGCCACATCGGCAGGCTCGACCGTCTCACTGCAGACCTCCGCAAGGCCATCTCCAACGTCTTGGAACGAACCAAGGACAACACAGGCCTGACCCTGAACGTGGCCTTTGACTACGGCGGACGCGAGGAGCTGCTCCAAGCCTATCAGGCCATGATGCAAGAGCGGATCCCTCCCGAAGCTGTCAACGAAGAGACCCTCCGCCGCTACCTCTACACCATCGGCCTTCCCGACCCCGATCTGATCATCCGCACGGGAGGCGAGGAGCGGTTGAGCAACTTCCTCCTGTGGCAAAGCGCCTATAGTGAGTACTACACCACCCCCTGCTACTGGCCCGACTTCGACGAGGCGGAGGTTCAGAAAGCCCTTCAAGCCTACAGCCAGCGGCAGCGCCGCTTCGGTGGGCTGAGAGTGCCTGGCTGAAGCGATGGCCCTCATAGTCATTCAACCCACAAGAAGGCCCCCCTTATGACGGCACGCCTGCTCAGCGCTGCTATCGGAATACCGATGCTCCTCTTGGTGGTCTGGGCGGACCTTCCCTGGCTCTTCGCCCTCACCGTGGCCACCCTGGCGGTGCTAGGCGCGTGGGAGATGTGCCGCCTCCTGGCACGCTCGGGCCTGCAGCCCCAGCCATGGATCGCCCTTCCCTGGACAGGCGCCCTTGTCGTCAGCAGCCAGTTCGGGAGCGACGCCATGCTGGCGGTGATGACGGGGGGTGTCCTCGCCTCGCTGGTCCTCCTTCTGGTGCGTAAAGCTCCTCAGAGCACCTCGGCGAGATGGGGTGGAACCGTCGCGCCGGTCCTTTACCTGGGCTTGACCCTCGCCCACGCGCCGCTCCTCTACGCCCTGGCCCAGGGACGTGAGTGGGTGCTCCTCTGGCTCTTCACCACCTTCGCAACGGATACCGGGGCCTTCTTTGTGGGAAGACTGATGGGACGTCACAAGATGGCGCCCTCCATCAGCCCGGGCAAGACGTGGGAAGGGGCCGTGGGGGGATGGATCGCCGGCGTCGCCGCCGCCGTGGCCCTCGCCCTCGTCCTCTCCCTTGGCCTTCTGTGGTGGAAAGCCCTGGCGTTGGGAGGCGTGGCGGCCGTGGCCGCCCAGGTGGGAGACCTGGTGGAGTCCCTCTTCAAGCGCAGCGCCCAGGTGAAGGAGGCCGGGAGCCTTATCCCCGGCCACGGGGGCCTGCTGGACAGGCTGGACTCCGTTGTCCTCACCCTACCCGTGGTGTACTATGGAGTCGTAGCTATCACCGGGGGGATGCGTTGAAGCGACTAGCCATTCTGGGCTCCACCGGCTCCATCGGCTGCCAGACCCTGGAGGTGGTTCGAGCCTTCCCCAGGGACCTACAGGTGGTAGGCCTGGGCGCCGGGAACAACCTCGACCTCCTGGCCCGGCAGATTCAGGAGTTCCGCCCTCACCTGGTCTCCTGCGCCAGTGCTCCGGCCAGGGGCCTGGTCCCGATTCCATCGGAATGCCGATGGGCTTCCGCCGAGGAGATGGCCACCCATCCGGACGTTGACCTGGTGGTCATGGCCACGGTTGGCCGGGCAGGCCTGGCCCCTACCCTGGCGGCCATTGCGGCGCACAAACCCATCGCCCTGGCCAACAAGGAGGTCCTGGTGATGGCGGGGGAGGTCATCAGCCAGGAAGCCCAGCGGCAGAGCGCCCCCCTTCTCCCCATCGACAGCGAGGCCAGCGCCATTTGGCAGTGCCTTCGGGGAGAGGGCCAGGAGGTGAGGCGCATCATGCTCACCGCCTCGGGCGGGGCCTTCCGTGGCAGGTCACCCCAGGAGCTGGAACGGGTCAC
This sequence comes from Dehalococcoidia bacterium, assembly GCA_009692865.1. Taxonomy (GTDB): domain Bacteria; phylum Chloroflexota; class Dehalococcoidia; order Lucifugimonadales; genus SHYH01. The sequence goes on along the minus strand of SHYH01000007.1, from coordinate 34,933 downwards.
TCCCCAGGAGGCCCTGCAGCACCCCACCTGGAAGATGGGCAAGAAGGTCACCGTGGACTCGGCCACGCTGATGAACAAGGCCTTTGAGGTGATGGAGATTCACTGGCTCTTCGGCGTGCCGTGGGAGAGGATTCAGGTGGTCATCCACCCCCAAAGCATCATCCACTCCCTGGTGGAGTTCGCCGACGGCTCCGTGAAGGCCCAACTAAGCCCACCGGACATGCACCTTCCCATCCAACACGCCCTCTTCTACCCCGAGCGCCGCACCAACCTATCGTTGCCTCGGTTCGACCCGCTGGCCAGCTCCCCCTTGACCTTCGAGCCCCTCGTGCCCGAGCGGTATCCCTGCTTCACCCTGGCCCTAGAAGCAGCCAAGCGGGGAGGCGCCTGGCCTGCCGTCCTGGCCGCAGCCGACGAGGTGGCTGTTGACCTCTTCCTGACCGGGCGCATGGGCTTTCTGGACATCTACCGCCTCGTGGCGAAGGTCCTGGAGCGCCACAAGCCGGTGGAGAACCCCTCCCTGGACGACCTCCTGGCAGCGGACGCCTGGGCTCGGGAGACCGCGTTCGCAGGGGTGAGGTGAGCGTGGACTTTCTTGTCCTGGCCCTCAGGTTCCTGGGAGTCCTGGCCGTGCTGGTGCTGGTCCACGAGTTGGGGCATTTCCTGACGGCCAAGGCCTTCGGCGTCCAAGTCCAGGAGTTCGGCATAGGCTTCCCCCCGCGCCTCTTCGGCGTGCGGCGGGGCGACACCCTCTATTCCATCAACCTTCTGCCCCTGGGGGGATTCGTCAAGCTCCTGGGAGAGGAGGACCCCTCTCACCCCAAGAGCCTGGCCTCCCGGAGCGTGCTCCAGCGGTCCATCGTGCTTTCGGCCGGGTCCTTCATGAACGTGCTGCTGGTGGTGGTGCTCTTCACCCTGTTGCTGGCGGTCCCCCAAGAGCAGACAGTTGCTCGGGTGGCTATCCAGGAGGTCGAACCCGACTCCCCCGCCCAGGCGGCGGGCCTGCGCCCGGGAGACATCGTCCTGAGGGTGGATGGCCATCCCATCCGCAACAGCGGAGACCTTCTGTACAGGGTGTACCTGCGCATGGGCGCAGAGTCGCACTGGACCTACCAGCGGGGGTTTGTCGCCGAGTCGCCCATCATCGAGGAGGCCACGGTGGCGGTGCGGTGGCGCTGGCCAGCCGGCCAGGGGCCTACAGGGATCGTCATCGGGCAGGTTAGCCCCCGCATGGCGGTGGTTTCCGAGCCCATTTGGGAGGCGTTTCCCCACGCGCTCCAGCAGACCTGGGAAAGCTTCACACTGACGAAGAACGAGGTGACTCGCTGGGTCATGGGCGCCGGCAGCCCCCAACTAGCGGGACCCATCGGCATTGCCCAGATCACCGACCAGGTGGCCGACACCGGTATCCTTCCCCTCTTGGGCCTGGTGGCAGGCCTGAGCCTGAGCCTCGGAATCATGAACATCCTGCCTATACCTATGCTGGACGGGGGGAGGCTGATGTTCGTGCTCCTGGAGGGGGTGCGCCGGGGCAAGCGCATTTCGCCCAGGCGCGAAGGCCTGGTGCACATGGTGGGGTTCGTGGCCCTGATGGCCCTCATCGCGCTCATCAGCTATCAGGACATCCTGCGCCTCATACGGGGGGAGAGCCTGTTGCAGTAGGCTTCGCACCAAACACATTGTCGTCCTCGGCCTCCTCTGGTACATTGAAGCCAGCCATCAAAGGAAACACCATGATCCATCGCCGTGTCAGCAAACCCGTCTACGTTGGGCCCGTCAAGGTGGGGGGCGATGCCCCTATCACCGTCCAGTCCATGACCAAAACGGACACCCGGGACGTGAAAGCCACCGTAGCCCAAATCAAGGGCCTGGAAGAGGTGGGGTGCGAGATCATTCGGGCCGCCGTGCCCGACATGGAGGCGGCCCAGGCCCTGGGGGAGATCAAGCGTCAGATCGGCATCCCCCTGATAGCCGATATCCACTTCCACTACCAACTGGCCCTGGAGGCCCTCCGCCAGGGGGTGGACTGCCTGCGCCTGAACCCGGGCAACCTGCGCAGCCGCGAGCAGGTGGAGACAGTGGTCCGGGAGGCCAAGGAGCGACAGGTGCCCATCCGCATTGGCGTGAACTTTGGGAGCCTCCCACCCGTGGGCAAGATCGGCCAGACGAGGGGCCTGCATCGCCTGGATGACGCAGTGAACACCCTCCCCAAGTGGGGCCGCGCCGAGGCCGAGGCCGGCGCCTACACCATAGTGGACCACATGGTGGACACCGCCCTTTGGGAGATCGCCATCCTAGAGGACCTGGACTTCGACCTCATCAAGCTCTCCCTCAAGGCCTTCGACGTGCCCACCACGGTGGAGGCCTACCGCCGCATCGGCAAGATGGTGCCCTACCCCCTACACCTGGGCATCACCGAGGCGGGCACCGCCAGGGCCGGCTCCATCCGAAGCGCCGTGGGCCTGGGCCTCCTCCTCTATGAGGGCATCGGCGACACCATCCGCGTCTCCCTGAGCGACGACTCGCGTGAGGAGGTGTCCGCCGGGTTTGACATCCTCAAGTCCCTCAACCTGCGCCAGAAAGGCGTCACCCTCATCGCCTGCCCCAGCTGCGGTCGCGCCGACGTGGACGTCATCAAGCTCGCTAACCAGGTGGACGCCCTGGTGAAGAAGCTGGGCAAGCAGGTGAAGGTGGCGGTCATGGGGTGCGAGGTCAACGGGCCCGGCGAGGCCAAGGACGCCGATGTAGGCATCGCCGGGGGCAACGGGCGTGCCATCATCTTCAGGAAGGGCAAGAAGGTGCGGGTGGTGGAGGAGTCCCAGATGCTCACGGCCCTGATGGAGGAGATAGAGGCCCTGTAGGGACGACCGCTGGCGGGGCCGCTACAAAGCATGACGCTCACAAGGTGGCGCTCCCAAGGCTACGCCTACGCCCCGCCCTGCGACAACATCCGTGCCGACGGCCACTGCGCCGGGGACGAGAAAGGAGCCTAGCCATGACCACCACCCCACAACAGCAGGCCCGCCAGCCCTATCACTTCACCTGCGACTAGTGCCGCAAACCGGGTGTCGCTAGGTCCAACAAGGCAAAGCGCCATCCACAATGCACCGTGGAGCGCAAGACCGCACGGCGTACCGAGAGGCGCCGCAACAAGGCCCTCGCCCAGCAGGACGGTGGATTGGCACCCCCAGCAGCCCATGACGTCGCTGTCCCTCCCTGAGAATACCTTGCGGAGGAGATTGAGGGACGAGGCATCTCCCTAAAAGAGCTAGCCAAGCGCATGGGACGGCCAGTGAACACCATCAACGAGATCATCAACGGGAAAAAGGCTATTACCGCCGCGACGGCCGTGCAGCTTGAGGCAGTGATGCCGGAGATCGCAGCCAGGTTCTGGCTCAACCTGGAAACCGATTACCAGCTCACAAAGGCCTTAATCAAACGCCGCCATCATGGGCAGTAAGATTCCGCCATCGCTCGGACCACCTTTGGGTTCGAGTCCTGCACGGTGGGCCTCTGTGGACAGTACTCGAACTTTTTGCGGCCTGACTTGGCGCCCCCGCTGAGATGCCTCCTCGCCTTCGCTCACGAAGTAACCCGTGCCGGATCAGTTCTTCCAAGAGGACAGTTGGACGGCGCGAGTGATCTGTGTTGCGCCAGGGCTCTGCCTGGCAAGCACCGTAAGCGTCCATGCCCCTGCGGTCGAGGTGATCAGGTAACCCTTGAAGGTGGTGGTGTTGATCCAGGTGCCCGTGATGGCTCCGGAGGAGCTGAAGGCAGCAATAGTTATTGTGCTGACGGCGTCGTCGTTTCGGAAGCGAATGGTATAGGCCCCGCCGATTATCAGCTTGGCGCTGGCGACGATGAAGGCTCGCTTTCAAACAGGTCCTTCAGCGCCTGCCCATCCACCGTCTCGTTCACAATGAGGTACTTGGCGACCTGGGCCAGCTTTGCCCGCTTGGCGGTGATGATCTCCCGGGCCCGCTCGTAGGCCCGCTGGATTATGGAGTGCACCTGCTCGTCAATCTCCTGGGCCACCTGCTCGCTGTAGTCCCGCTGCTCAGAGATCGCCGTGCCCAGGAAGATCAACTCCTCACGGCGGCCAAAGGTGCGGGGCCCCAAGCCTCCCAACTTTTTGGCGGGCTTGACATGAACCTGGGGCCAGACCACACCGTTGTGGCGGGCCTTCTGCTGCTGGAGATAGTCCACCAAGCTGAACTCCTCCTCCTTGCGAGACACGTGTACGTCTCCATCGGTGGTCCGCACCAGGAGGTCGTTCCCGTACACCTCAATGGAGGCCACCTGCCCCGCCACGGCCCTGTCAATGACCTCGTTGATGGCCATCTCCTTGTAGATGGTCAGGTCGCTCATTGCGAAACGGGTGACCATCTGCCGCGCTATTCGAGTAGCCTGCTCCAAGTCGTTGCTGGCCCCGGTGGTGACGTCGCTAAAAACCGCCTCCTCGGCCACACGACCGCCCAGGGCCGTCGCCAGCATGTCCTCAAACTGCGACCTGGCCATCAGGTTCCGGTCCTCCTCGGGCAGGAACCGAGTGTAGCCCCCGGCCATGCCACGGGCCACGATGGAAATCTTGTGCACGGGATCGGCATTCGGGAGGCTCCACCCCACAAGGGCATGGCCCGCCTCGTGATAGGCGGTGATCTCCTTCTCCCGAGAGGAGGCGACCCTGCTCTTGCGTTCGGGGCCCGCCACCACCCGCTCGATGGCCTCCTCGAACTCAGCCTTGCCAATGGTCGTCTTCCCCAGGCGGGCCGCCATCAAGGCCGCCTCGTTGAGAACGTTGGCCAGGTCTGCTCCGGTGAACCCAGACGTCTCCCGGGAGATGACCTTCATGTCCACCTCAGGGTCCACGGGCTTCCCCTTAGAGTGAACCGCCAGGATAGCCTCGCGCCCCTTGATGTCCGGCGGGTCCAGGACCACTCTCCGGTCAAACCGGCCAGGCCGCAGAAGGGCCGGGTCCAGGATGTCGGGGCGGTTGGTGGCAGCCAGGACGATGACGTTGGTACTGCTGTCAAAGCCGTCCATCTCCACCAGGATCTGGTTGAGGGTCTGCTCCCGCTCGTCGTGGCCCCCTCCCAGTCCTGCGCCTCGATGGCGCCCCACGGCGTCGATCTCATCAACGAAGATGATGCAGGGGGCACCGCGCTTGGCCTGGTCAAACAGGTCCCGAACCCGAGCGGCCCCCACACCAACAAACATCTCCACAAACTCGCTGCCGCTGAGGGAGAAGAAGGGGACGCCGGCTTCCCCGGCTACGGCCTTGGCCATCAAGGTCTTGCCGGTGCCGGGGGCGCCCACCAGAAGCACCCCCCTGGGGATGCGTGCTCCCAGCGCGACGAACCGTTCCGGAAAGCGTAGAAACTCCACCACCTCCTGGAGCTCCCGCTTGGCCTCCTCGACTCCTGCCACGTCGTCAAAGGTCACGGTGGGCTTGTTGGCCACGAGCATTCGAGCCCGGGTCCGACCAAAGCTTAAGGTCTGGTTGGCGCCTCCCTGGGCCTGGCGCATGATGAAGAGGAGGAGGAAGCCAAGGAGTACGAGGGGCAGGAAGTTAATGGCCAGGCCCAAAAACCCGTCCCAGCCGCTTGACCCCTTCACCTCTAGCTGGACCCCCTTGGCGCCAACCACCACTCCCGCCTTGGTCAAGATATCGTACATGACGGCGGTGGGCTCTTTGGAAGACTTGTAGACAGCGCCGTCCTTGGCGTAGACCGTCAACTGGTCCTGGCGCACCTCGATTTTCTGGACGTTGCCCTCTTGGGCCAACTGGATGACATCGCTAAAGGGTCTGATCTCGCTGGTGGGCGCTCGGAACACAAAGAGAATACCCAGGACCGCCAGTGCGATCAGCACATAGACGAAGCTCTGTCGTACCCAACGGGGGTTCATCACTCTTCTCCACCAGGGGCCTATCCCCTCGGTTCAGCCCTCACCACCCGTATATTTTACCGTAACAGGTGACGAAAATCAAAAATGCCTTAGGGCGCGCCCTGTCTAGGGGTAGCCGCCGAAGCGGGCTACGATGGTGTCGCCCTGACGCCACTCCAACTCCTGCCACTCACGGTTGGGCAGCGCCTCAAAAAGGAGCCACCCTGAGAGCTGGTAGTTCTGGTCAAGAGAGATCTTGCCCCACAGGAAGGGCGCGACCACTTTGCTCTGGTCCAAGGACCCGTCCAGGGCCACCGCCCGGGCAAAGGGGTCGACGGGAGTGTACTGCCGACCGGCCCGGTCCCGCAGCAGCGCCGCGTCTTCGTTGATGAGAAGGAGGGCCTTGCCCGTGCGGTCGTTGCGGAGCCGTATCGGGATGGCCACCAGGGTCTGCCCTTCTGCTGGGCGCACCACCAGGTCTTTTCCCTCTTTGGTGAAGACCACCTGGTCGGTGACGCGGAGAGCGCCCACGCCCATGCTGAACTGCGATCCCCTCACCCACTGGGACGCAAGCTGCGAATTGTAGCAGCCCAATCCCAAGAGGGCCAGGAGGACCGCGGCCCCAATGCCGAGGACACCCCAGCGGACTTTATACAACCGGCTCGTAGTCGTTTCCACCAATCTGGACGATAGCCGTGGGACAGGGAATAGAGTGGTTTGAATACTCGTGGGAGGAACCACTAATCACCAGCAGCGGATAGTGATGGCATGGCCCGAAGCCGGCCCACCAGGTCCGGCAGCAGGGCAAGAAACTCATCCGCCTCCCCCTGCGTATTCTCCTTCCCCAGCGTCAGGCGCAGGCTCCCCTCGGCCAGCTCCGCCGGCTGCCCCAGGGCGATGAGGACGTGGGAGGGCTCCAGGGTGGCCGAGGTGCAGGCGCTCCCGCTGGACGCAGCAATGCCCTTGAAGTCCAGCCCCACCAGCACCGGCTCCGCCTCGATCCTCTCGAAGGAGAAGTTCACGTTGTTGGCCAGCCGCTGGGTAGGGTGCCCGTTCAGGTGAGCCCCAGGGATGGACTTCTGGATGCCCGTGATCATGCGATCTCGCAGCTCCTGGCAGTGGGGCGTCACCCAACTCCGCTCCTCCTCCGCCAAGCGAAGGGCCACGGCCATTCCCGCGATGCCCGCGACGTTCTCCGTGCCCGAGCGCCGCTCCCGCTCCTGCCCGCCGCCCATCATCTGAGGCGTGAAGGGCGTGCGCCGCCGGATGTACAGGACCCCGGTGCCCTTGGGGCCGTAGAACTTGTGCCCCGACAGGCTGAGGAGGTCCACCCCCAGCCGCTGGACATCCAGGTCCAGCAGGCCTGCCCCCTGGACCGCATCGGTGTGCATGACGATGGTGCGGCGCATGTGGCGGGCCCGCTCCTTCACCGCCTTGGCGATCTCGGCAATGGGCTCCACCGTGCCGATCTCGTTGTTGGCCAGCATCACGCTCACCAGGATGGTACGCTCGTTGACGGCGGCGGCCACCTGCTCGGGGTCCAACAGGCCCTGGCGGTCCACGGGCAGGTAGGTCACATCGAAGCCAAACTGCTCCAACTGATGGCAGGTGTGCAGCACGGCATGGTGCTCGATGGCCGAGGTGATGATGTGGTTGCCCGTCTGCTTCAGGGCGAAGGCCACGCCCTTGAGGGCCGTGTTGTCCGACTCCGTGCCCCCGCTGGTGAACACCACCTCGCTGGAGCGGCAGCCCAGCACGGCGGCCACCGCCTCGCGGGCCTCATCCACCGCCTTGCGCGACTCCTGGGCCAGGGTGTAGAGGCTGGAGGGGTTGCCGAAACTCTGCGAGAAGTAGGGCAGCATGGCCTCCAAGGCCTCGCGCCGGAGGGGCGTGGTGGCCGCATGGTCCATGTAGATGAGCTTGTGGGGCGCCTCTGCCATACGGTGCTCCTGAGGAGGATGACCTTCTTAAGGATACATCTCGGCCAAGTTTCGAATTAGGTTTTGGTAGTTTACGCCACTTTCATTAGTGCCCATAGTACCCCCTCCCATATACCCTTGCTGCAGACGTATTATACGCTCTGCTGTGGGTGCAGGGCACGCTCTGCCCCCAGCAGCAGCGCGTACCCAATCAGCTTGTACACCAGTCTGGCGGCGGTGAAGGCGCAGGCCGCGGGCCCCTCGCGGGGGCACAGCTCCACCACGTCAAACCCCACGATGCGCCGCTCTGCGGCCACCGCCCGCAACAGGCCCACCACCTGCTCCCAGGCCATGCCGCCGGGCTCAGGCGTGCCCACCGCCGGCATTAGCGACGGGTCGAAGACGTCCAGGTCCACGCTGACGTACACATGGGGCGAGAGCAGGGCCACCACCTCCTGGGGCCGGAAGGCAGCCGGCGCGGGGTCCCAGAAGTACACGGGGACCTGCTTTGCCTCTATGTACCGGCGCTCTTCGACGCTGAGGCTGCGGACCCCCACCTGCACCAGGGGCACGCGCTCGTGCATCCGACGGGCGGCGCAGGCGTGGCTGTAGCGGCTGCCCTGGTACTCGTCCCGAAGGTCGGCGTGGGCGTCCAGGTAGAGGACCGACAGGTCGGGGAATCGCTCCAGGTAGGCCCGCACCGAGCCCACGGCCACCGAGTGGTCGCCCCCCAGGACGCCCACCAGCTTGCCCGCCTCCACCAAGGGCCGCACCACCCGCTCCACGCGCTCCACCATAGCATCGGGGGACCCTACGTGGGGCTCAATTTCAGGGTAGGTGTGGATGCCCAGGCGCGATGGCTCGTCCTTAAGCTCGGCATCGTAGTCCTCCAGATCGCGGGAGGCGGCGATGATGGCGCTGGGGCCTTCGCGGGCGCCGCTGCGATAGGAGGTCGCGCCGTCGTAGGGAACAGGAACAAGAACGGCTCGCGCCGTGGAGAGGGCCGACTCCTGGGGCGAGAGGGCAAGGAAGGAGAACGGCACGAGGGGCACGTCAGCCGAAGGGCGCGGCTCCCGCACGGTCTTACCCCTTCAAGGTGCGGGCAAGGAGACCACGCTGCGCCGTGATGACCTCCACCGCCTCGGGAGGGTCAATGTGCTCCAGCCCCCGGTCCAGGACCCAGGAGCGCACCTTCTCGACGCCAAAGTGGTCGCGCAGGTACGCCAGGGCGGCCTCGGGGTCGAACTCCTTGCAGGAGAAGACGTCAATGTTGAGGTAGCCGCGATCGGGGAAGGTGTGAACGCTGATGTGGCTCTCGGCGATGAGGACGAAGCCCGAGAGGCCCCAATCCTGAGGCGTGACCCCCTTGTAGGTGAACACCTGAGGCTGGGTGATCTTGGTCATGCCGATGCTGTCGGGATAGTCGTCCAGAAACCGGTAGAGAAAGTCGGCGTCTGTGAGACGCTCCAGGGCAGCGCCGTACCCGTCTACGATCAGGTGCATCGGTCGTTCTCCTTCAACGATCGGATTGCTTCTCCGCTCCTACGGGGGTCGTGCCTTCGCACTCCCCGATCACCCCCATCCGCCCCACGACGCCACCGCACAGCAAGGGTCAAGGATACCACCTGGCGAGGAAGTGCACAACAGCATGGCGTGCCACCGATACATCGAGTGTCTTCGACCTGCACCCACGCTCTCTAGGGCTGTCATTGCTGCATAGGCTTCTGACGGCGGCCCAGCGGGCCTGGGCGAGCCCGGACCTGTTGCACCAGGAAGAAGCCTGCCCCCACCACGACGATGCTCAGGTAGCTGATGGAGCGGTCCAAGAGGACTGCCGACACCGCCGCGTCTCGGGTCAGCTCCAGCATCAAAAGGCCAGTGGCCCCTAGCTCCACCACACCAAGCCCGCCCGGAGTGATGGGCACGGTGGTCAGCAGGGCGCTCGCCAGGGCCACGAACAGCACCAGCGACAGGTGAAGGGAGAGGCCAAGGGCCTGGAGCACCAAGAGGAGCCGCCCGGCCTCCAGCAGCCACGCCCCCAGGCTGAGCAACGCGATGGCAGGGAGGTTGCGAAAGCTCCCCATCGTGCCTTCGTGGAGGCGTGCGTAGGCCTCCGCAAGGCGCCGGGGCAGCCATCGAGCCAGGCGTAGCCCCAGGTGTTTCATGAGGAGCAACAGGGCAACCCCCGCCGCCATCACCGCCAGGGCTGCTCCGAAAATGAGGGGCGAAGGCAGCAGGCCCCCCGTGACGGCCAGGAGCCCCGCTGCCAGAAGCAGAAGAACGGCCACCACCACCCCGTCCATCACCCGCTCCGCCACCACGGTGCCGAACACACGGGGAAAGCTGGCCCCCGTGGCCTCGCTGAAGGCGTAGGCCCGGTAGGCGTCTCCCAAGCGGAACCAGGAGATGGTGTTGATGAACCAACCCTGAAGAATGAAGCACCCGCAGCGCCAGACAGAGGGCAAACGCTTCTCAGGAGGGGATACTACTACGGCATTGGCAGCGATGATCCTCCACCGCCACCCTCGAATGGGGAAGCTGGCGTAGTAGACCACCAGGGCCAGCAGGTACATCCACCAGTTGTTCCCGCGCACCTGGGCCCACGTATCTCCCAGGTCTATGTCGAACCTGGTGAAGAGGAAGTAGAGGAAGACACCGGCGATGGCAAAGGAGGCCAGGGCGGGCAGGGAGAGCAACCTCTTCCCCAGCGAAGAGGCAGGCGGCTTGGAAGCGTCGCCGGAATTAGACACCCGTCACTCCTGGTACCGTACCGTTTTACGTAAGTTCGCGTACACCAGATCTAACCAAGACCCGCCCACCCTGAGCTTATCGAAGGATGGGCCGCTCGTGGTTCGCCAGGCTCACCATGAGCGGCTGTTCGGACCGGTTTTTTCGCAAGGAAGCAATAACAGGCTGGAAGCCTAGAGGGAGCGTTTGGCCGGGATGCCCGGGCGTCGCGGGTATCGCTCAGGGGTAGGCGACACCTTGCGCACCACCACCAGGGACCGCCGCTCGCCCAGCTCCTCCAGGCGCACGGCCACCACCTTCTCCAGACGGCCACCAAGCACCCCGATGGCCCGCTCCGCCTGCGCCACCTCTTCAGCACTATCCTCGCTCTTCATGGCTACGGCAAGGCCCCCCACCCGGCAGAAGGGGAGGGTCAGCTCGGCAAGGACGTTCATCGGGGCTACGGCCCTGCTGACCACGCCATCAAAGGCCTCCCGCATCTCACCGTGGGCCAGGGCTTCGGCCCGGCCGGTGTACACCTCCACGTCCGTAAGCCCCAGAACATCGCAGAGGTGGCGCAGGAAGACGGTCTTCTTCCCCACCGAGTCCATAAGGGCGAGCCGGAGGCCAGGGAACGCCAGGTTCAAGGGCAGGCCGGGAAACCCCGCGCCGCTGCCCACGTCCAGCAAGCGGCCCACGCCCCCAAGGCCGTCGGGGAAGGCCAGCGCCACCGTCAGCGAGTCCAGGAAGTGGCGAGCCTCCACCTCCTCCGGCACGGTCACCGCCGTGAGGTTCACCCGCTGGTTCCACTGCTCCAGCTCCGCGTAATACCTTTGGAACTGGGCGATCTGGTGTTCAGAAAGGGAAAACCCCAGCTTCGCCGCCCCTGAGACCAGCCGACGAAAGGCGCTATTGGGATGGGGGTGAGAAATGAGCCTATCCTCTGGAACAACCTCAAGGGGCTCTAGCGTGGCGGATTATAGCACCAAGGAAGGGAGAGAGGCCACCCACAGCCAGCGGTTGACAGCCCACCTACAGCCCCGTAGACTGAGCCTACTCTCTAGGAGGTCGTGCTGTTAACAACCCCGCACAATACCGGCACAGCACCAGAAGGTGACCCATGCCTACGCGAGCCTATGTGTTGGTGGAGACGGCAGTTGGGAAAACCAGGGAAGTCCTGCAGGCCGTGAAGAAGATCCAGGGGATCGAGACGGTGGACGCCGTCACTGGGCCCTTTGACCTTATCATCACGGTCCAGGCTAGCGACCTGAACGCCGTGGGTGACCTGGTGACCAGCAGGATCCACACCATCGGCGGCATCGTCCGCACCACCACCTGCCTGGCTGTTAGCCTCTAGTGCCAGGCTGTCATTGCGAGCCCCGATGCGGCATCGGGGCGTGGCAATATGGGGTGGCGACATCCCCTCCCCACCAGATTGCTTCGTCGTCCCGATGTGATCGGGACTCCTCGCAATGACAATCTGAGGCCTTCTTTCAGTGCCAGGACGCCAGGAGAGCTCATGGACTTCCAGTTCACGCCGGAGCAGGCCGCCTTCCGGGAAGAGGCGGCACGTTGGATAAAGGAGAACCTGCCACCCGGCTGGGAGGGCCAGGAAGGAGACCCCGAGAGCCCCGAGAACATCCAGGTGGCCAGGGAGTTCCGAAAGAGGCTGGCTGCCAAAGGGTGGCTGGCCCTGGGCTGGCCCAAGGAGTACGGCGGTTCCACGGGACGGAACGCCGACCCCATGGCCCAGGTGGTCTTCGACGAGGTATGCGCCTCTCTGGACGCCCCCGTGCTGGACGACTCGTCCCAGCCCCTGGGCGAGACCCTGATAACCTATGGGACCGAACAGCAGAAGAGCGTCTGGCTCAAGGGCATCGCCGAGGGGCGGTGGCTCTGGGCCCAGCTCTACTCGGAGCCCGGCGCAGGCTCCGACCTGGCCTCCCTCCAGACGACCGCTGTGGAGGAGGGTGACGAGTTCGTCATCAACGGCTCCAAGACCTGGAACAGCGCCTACATCGGCGCCGACATGGGGTTCCTCCTCGCCCGCACCAGCACCGATACCCCCAGACACCGGGGCATCAGCCTCCTCCTTGTGGACCTCAAAAGCCCGGGCATCCAGGTCAGCAAGCTGCCCCTCATGGGTGGCGGCCACCGAGGGCTGGTGTACCTCGACAACGTTCGGGTCCCCAAGGCTAACCTCGTGGGAGAGAGGGACCGCGGGTGGTCCATCGCCCTGGCCCTCCTGGACAGGGAGCGGTCCAGCGTGGCCCAGGCTGCCCGATGCCAGCGCCTGCTGGAGCGGCTAATCGCCCTGGGCAAAGAGGTCCCCGGCCCCGACGGCAGGCCCGTCGCCTCGAACCCGGTGATGCGACACCGGCTGGCCCAGGCGGCCACCGAGGTGGAGATCCTGCGCGTGCTGGGCTATCAAGTCACCTGGATGCAGGGCCAAGGCTATATAGCCACCAACGAGGCCTCCATCTGCAAGGTCCTGGGGGCCGAGGTGCTGCAGAAGGTCGCCCTCATTGGCATGCAGATGATCGGCCTCTACCAGAACCTGGACGCCAAGGAGAGGTGGGCCCCGCTTCGCGGGCAGGTTGCCAGCCTCTACTGGAGCGCCTTCACCGAGAGCGTGTCAGGGGGCACCTCAGAGATCAACCGCAACATCATCGCCACCCGGGGGCTTGGGCTCCCCCGCGGCTAGGGAGATCTGATGGAGTTCAACCTGTCGGAAACCCAGCAGCTCCTCCTCAACAGCGCCCGCTCCTTCCTGGAGCAGGAGTGCCCCAGCACCTTCGTGCGGGCCATGGAGGAGGATGAGCGAGGCTTCACCCCCGAGCTGTGGGAAAGGCTGGCGGAGATGGGCTGGCTGGGGCTTGCCTTTCCCGAGGCCTACGGTGGCGCTGGACAGGACTTCCTCTCCCTGACGATGCTGCTGGAGAGGATGGGCCGGTTCCTGCTCCCCGGTCCCTTCTTCTCCACCGTGGTCCTGGCGGGGCTCCCCATTGCCGAGCACGGCACCGAGCCCCAGAAGCGCCAGTTCCTGCCCCCCATGGCGGACGGCGAGCTTCTCATGACTCTTGCCCTGACTGAGCCTAGCGCCAGGTACGACCCCGGAGGGATCCAGCTCCAGGCCTCCCGCGAGGGGGACCAGTACCTCCTCAACGGCGCCAAGCTGTTCGTTCCCAACGCCAACGTTGCGGACCACCTTGTGGTGGCCGCCAGGACCCAGGAGGGGACCGGGAGCGAGGGCATCACCCTGTTCATCGTGCCATCCAACGCCCACGGGGTGAGCCAGCGCCTCCTGTGGACCGTGGCCTCGGACCGCCAGAGCGAGATGACCTTCCACAACGTGCAGGCGCCAAGGGACGGCATGCTAGGCGAGGTGCACCAGGGATGGCCCATCCTGGAGCGGGTGCTCCAGCAGGCGGCGGTAGCCAAGTGCGCCGAGATGGTGGGCCAGGCCGAGGCCATGCTGGGGATGACCGTGAGCTACGCCAGCCAGCGGGTGCAGTTCGGCCACCCCATTGGGAGCTTCCAAGCCATCCAGCACCACTGCGCCAACATGGCCATAGACCTGGAGGGGGCCAGGGCCATTACCTCCCTGGCGGCCTGGCGCTTGGCCCAGGGGCTTCACGCCGAGCGGGAGGTGGCCTACGCCAAGGGGTGGACCAGTGATGCCGTCCGGCGCATCGCCGCCCTGGCCCACCAGTGTCACGGAGCCATCGGCTTCACCCGAGAGTACGACCTGCAGCTGTACTCCCGCCGAGCCAAGGCTAACGAGGTAGCCTTCGGGGACAGCGACTTCCACCGGGAGAGGGTGGCCCTGGCCCTGGGTATCTAGGCAGGGCGTGCCCTGCACCCATGCTACGATGCGCACTGTGCGGGAAGAGGCAATCGACAGCGGCGGCGGCAGTAGGGGCATAGGATGCTACACCGCTACAGCTAGCAAAGAACATCGCAGCGGGAGACGCTGATGGCCCAAGAGCAGTGCATCTTCTGCAACCTGGGGCGTCAGGCGCCCGGCCCCAACCTCCTCTACCGGGACGACGTGGCCTTCGTGGTGCGGGACCTCCACCCTAGGGCGCCCGTCCACCTGCTCATCATTCCCCTTCGGCACTTCACCTACCTCACCTCCATGACCCCTGCCTCCAAGTTCATGGTGGGGCACCTGTTCCTCGTTGCCCAGGACATGGCCAAGCGGGAGGGCATTAGAAACCGGGGCTACCGGCTGGTCATCAACCAGGGCAGGAACGCCGGCCAGGAGGTCGCCCATATCCACCTTCACCTGCTTGGGGGAGGCCCCCTGGGCGCTATGGGGTAGCGAGGATATTGATGGCAAAGAGTGATGCCCTGGCCCAAGTGGCCGCTGCAGTGGAGAGGCTTCCCCGTGGACTGCGGAAGCACATTCAGCGCGTGCGCGGCATCGCGGTAGCTCTGGCCCTCCGCCACGGCCTGGACCCCCAGCGGGTAGACTTGGCGGCCACCGCCTGTGGCAGCGATGCCCATGAACCGAGCATCACCAGAACCAAAGGTAACTAGACTTCTCTCAACTGGAGAGGAGAAAGCATGAAGAAAGCAGCCGTAAAAGGCGCCCCCAACGCCTCCCAACTAATCACCAACCAAATCGGAGAACTAGGTGACTGGCGAGGCACTTTCCTTGCCCGACTCCGTAAAGTGATCCTGGAGACCGCCCCCGGTATGACTGAGGAATGGAAGTGGGGCACCGCGGTGTGGACGAACAAAGGACTTGTTTGCAGTGCCGGTGCCTTCAAGGATCATGTGAAGCTCAATTTCTTCAAAGGCGCTTCTCTCAAAGATCCAAACCGTCTCTTCAACGCTGGCCTTGATGCCAAGACCACGCGAGCAATCGACTTCAGCGAAGGCGACAAGGTTGATGTGTCCGCCCTGAAGGACCTAATTCGTGCCGCCGGCGCCCTCAATTCGCCCGCCAGGGAAAAGGCATAATCTTCATGGAGAACCACTTCATTCCAGCTCCCGGGCACCGCCGAACAAGTCGCTGGAGCCGACCTGACCAGCATCGAGGCCAGAAACCAGCTTCTGGTGGTGCTCCAACGAGCCCAGACGCTGCATGAGCGTCTATGAATGGTGGCCCAGCGGACCATTGTCCCCCTAGGGAGAATTCTAGGCCAGAATCCTTGACCCCCCTCCCCCCACATGGTACGATTCGACCCGCGTTCAGACCCTGGAAAGGAGATGGACTATGAGCATACGAGGACAAGCAGCCATCGTAGGGATTGGCGAGATCCCAACCAAGCGCGTCAACCCCGGAAGGAGCAACTTCGGCCTGATGGCCGAGGCCGTCAAGTTGGCGCTGGACGACGCCCACCTCCGCAAGGAGGACGTGGACGGCCTCATCACGGCCGTCTATCCGGCCGGGCCCACGGAGTACATGGGCCTCAGGCCCACCTTCGCCACCGGCGTGGACATGGCGGGGGCCACGGGCGCCACCTGCATCCAGCTAGGCGCCGCGGCCATAGCAGCCGGGTACTGTGAGACGATATTGGTGACTCTTTCCCAGGCACGAGATGCGACAGGGTACTTGCCCATGGCAGGAGGCGCAGGTCCCGCCAGCGTAGGCTCTGAGTTCGAGTCGTGGGTAGGCCCCGCTGTTGCCGCCAACAACGGCTACGCCCTTATCTACAATCGCCACATGTACGAGTTCGGCAGCAAGCCCGAGCAGTTCGCCCGGATGGCCGTGAACCAGCGGTTCAACGCCATCCAGAACCCCAATGCCGCCCTACGGGAGCCCATCACCGTACAGGACGTGCTGAACTCCCGGTACACCAACGAGCCCCTCCACCTGCTGGAGTGCGTGATGCCCTGCGCCGGTGCCGCAGCGCTGATTATGACCTCCGCAGACCGGGCCAAGGCCTTCCCCAACCCACCGGCGTATGTGCTGGGAGCTGGTGTAGCCGTGACCCACGGAGCTATCTGGCAGTTGGACAGGATGACCACCAGCCCCACCGTCTACTCGGCGCCCAAGGCCTTCGCCATGTCGGGGTACAAGTTCAGCGACACCCAGTTTGCCCAGTTCTACGATTGATACACCATCCTTGAGGCCGTGTGCCTCGAAGACGCAGGGTTGTGCCCCAAGGGCCAGATCGGAGCCTGGTTCGAGTCGAACGACTCCACCTATAAGGGCAACTACCCCATCAACACCGATGGCGGCCAGCTCTCTGGCGGCCAGCCCCAGGTTGGTGGAGGGTTCCGCCACGTCATAGAGGCTGCTCGCCAGATCATGCGGAAGGCGGGGCCCAGGCAGGTCACCAAGAACGACCTTGGCGTCGTCAACGGTTGAGGAGGCTCCATGAGTGACATGTGCACTCTCGTTCTCGGGTCCGAGAACACGCTGTAAGCAAGGAACCAGGAAAACAGTCACGAGGAGGCAAAGAGGATGACCACCCAGCAGCCCAAGAAGCCCCTGCCCTTGCCGATGAACAAGACGCTAACGGAGCCCTTCTGGGCAGCCACCAAGCGCAAGGAGCTCATGGTCCAGCGGTGCAAGAACTGCGACCACACCTTCTTCTACCCCAGGGAAGCGTGTCCCCGCTGTCTCGCCGGTCAGGCGCAATTGGAGTGGGTGAAGGTAAGCGGGAATGGGCGGGTGTACACCTACACCATCGTCCACCAGCCCGCCAACCCCGCCTTCCTGAACGACGTGCCCTACATCTTCGGGATCATCCAGCTGGATGAGGGGCCCCGCATCCCGGGCAACGTCATCGGCCTGAAGGACCCCCACGAGTGCCATGTGGATATGCGAGTGAAGGCAGTTTTTGAGGAGGCCAGCCCCGACTATACACTGGTCAAGTGGCAGAAGGCGTAAGGCCCTCGAGCACCCCAGGCCCATACAGAGGGCTCCCTCCCAGGAGGGAGCCCTCTCCTTTTTAAGGTCGTCAGCCCAACCCCCTCGCTTTCACCACGCTTCGTACCTGGCCTCCACCTCAAGGGTGTCACTGCTGCCTTGACTGATAAGAGCTTATGTTCTTTTCTAGGTGTCAGAGGCTTCGGAGGGGAGACAGCGAGGCATCCGGAGGTGACGGTGCCCCATCCAGCCCTAGAGGCCCTCACGACAACCTTGCGCCTGGGCGCCGCCCTCTCCAGCGGGTTGAACGCTCTCTACTTCCTCTCCTATCGAGGTGTGACGCCCCGGCGAAGGATAGGCGCCCTTGTCCTGGCCCTGGTGGTCAGGGCCGGGTCGTATCTGCCACGCACGGCTCGAGGGAGGGCCCCAGCCCCTGTGTAGAGAGGGCATCTTGGTGAAGGGCACGTGAGGTCAGCTTGCTATACCGGAGGGTGGGTGATCAGGGAATCCCGATTCTATCGGGACGACCCCCAAAGAAGCATAAGGGATGGGCATAACAAATCGAAAGCGCCACGAACCCATTATAGACGCCCTGCCTGAGTTCTTTCCTTATCGGGATGAGGGGTGCGAGGTGACGCCATCGTGCCTCCGCTGCCCCCTATCCCAGTGCAAGTACGACGACCCCCTGGAGTATCAGTCCCGCAAGCGGGACCAACGTGACCAGGAGGTGTTGGGCGTACGGCTTCAGGAGGGGGCCAAGGTCATAGAGCTAGCCCGCCGCTTTGACCTGAGCGTGCGCACCGTCCACCGCATCCTGGCCCGCGGCAGGGCGTGCCCCGCACCCACACCACGGCAGGTGGCTAAGGGCAAGGGTTCAGGTTGAGGGGAGAGGCGGGGTTCACCCCTACAACAGGACTAACAGGATACGGAAAAGGAGTGTCCAGAGGGGCAAAGCCCCTTTGACGGGGGTATGGGGGTGTCCCCCAGATATAAATTTTTCCCCCTTCCTAGCCAGGAAGAGGGAAAGGGGGACGGTCAAAAGGGTTTTTCACCACCTTGCTAAGGGAAGGGAGGTACCAGATGGTCACCACGACGCTAACGCTGCCCCAGCAGTTGGCCAGGATGGACTTGGAGCGCTTGCGTTCCTACCAGAAGCACCTGGAGTTCTACAGGGACGCCCAGTGGCAGGGCGCCAGCCGTCGGCGGGAACGACGCCTCACCTTCAACTACGCCAAGGTGTTCTTCGACAAGCTCGCCTCGTACCTCACGTCGGGCCTCAGCTTTGACCTGGAGCCCCTGGAGGCCACCGAGGAGGCCCGCCAGCGGGCCCGCCGCGCCGAGAAGGCCGTGCGCCAGGTGTACCTCGCCAACCAGGTGGAGCAGATGTACTTCTACACCGAGCTGAACGCAGCGATCTTGGGCGACGGGTGCTACAAGGTGACCTGGGACCCAGCCGCCCAGCAGGTGCGCATCTCAACCCAAGACGTCCAGGGCATCTACGCCTGGTAGGTGGAGGACGACCCCTCACGCATATGGAGGGTGGCCACCCGCTACAAGATCACCTGGGAGGCAGCGGAGCTCCTGTACGGCGTCTCGCGGCCCCTGGGTGCTCGCCCCGAGGGGAAGGCCACAGTGGTGGAGGTGTGGACGGAGCACGCCTTTCAGCTCTGGCTGGAGGACACCGTGCTGGAGGACCGTGCCAACCCCTACGGCTTCATCCCCTTCATCATCTTCCCCAACTTGCGGGAGCCCAAGCGGTTCTGGGGCACGTCAGACGTTCCTCCCCTTATGGAGCCTTCCAGGGAGATGAACCGCGCCCTTTCCCGGATGTCCTCCATCCTGGAGCTCTCGGGGAACCCCATCGCCGTCCTGGAGGGGGTGGAGCAGGCCCAGGACATCGCCGTGCAGCCTGGGGCCGTGTGGGAGGTGCCCGAGCGGGCCAGGGCCTACCTGCTGGACCTGCTCCAAGGGGACGGCGGGCGCCTCCACATCGACTACGTGGACCTTCTCTATCGCGCCCTCCACGACCTGGCCGAGACCCCCGGGACCACCTTTGGGGACAACCCCCGCAGCCTCTCCGCGGTGGCCCTGGATATGGAGATACACCCCCTTCTGCAAAAGGTGCGACGCAAGCGGCCCGTCCGCACGGCCGCCTACCGCCGCCGCATCGATATGGTGCTGCGGCTCCTGGAACAGCACACGGGGGAGCGATACCTTCCGCTGCGCACGAACATCCTGTGGGGGCCGGTCCTTCCCCAGGACCGGGGGCGCCTCGTGCAGGAGGAGCGGACCCTGGTGGAGGCTAGGCTGCACTCTCGCCGCCGGGCCATGGCCCTCCTGGGTGTGGATGACCCCGAGGCGGAGGCGGAGGTGATCAGGGGAGAGGGGACGAAAACAGAAGCGGAGGGCTGACGCCTCACCAGACGTGCCGGTCTGTTCCTCCCCAAGGAAAACGCCAGGGGGGCAGAGCGATACTCTGCCCCCCTTTTCGCGCCCGACTTAGCGGCAAGAATACTATCTGCGTCCGGGCTTGGCTGCGGGCTTGGCTGCAGGCTTGGCTGCGGGTTTGGCGGCAGGCCTGGCTGCAGGCTTCGCGGCGGGTTTAGGTGCTGGTCTTGTGGTCATGTCCAGTTCCTCCTTTCCTTATGGAATAACCTCACCCCTCAGGAGCGGGCTAGCTCCATTGTAGCCCGACAAAGGAGAGAAAGTCCTCTATACTCCTATCCCTGGACTGCGGATTCGCGTTCCACTGGGCGATCTGTTGCACGTGCTCATCGTACTTCTGTTGGAAGAGGCGATAGCTGCGCCGGTACGGGTCTTCGTCTACCACCTCGTCCTCGGCGTGCTTGCCAAAGCACACGTTCTCCACCAACCGGAGAGGACCGTCCAAGTCATCTGCATCCTGGGGCTGGAAGGGGTACTGGCGGCAGAGGAGGGGGCTGAACTCATGAATCGAGCACAGGTTGTTCTTGAGGAACACACATCCCTCTCGCTCCTCTCCTTCCAGCTCCACTCTGGAGAGACCCATGGCCACCTTGCCGTCCTTGGTCTGGAAAAGCCGCTCATCTGAATCGTCCAGTGGCTCATCGAGATCGGTGGGGCGGTAAAATGTGACGAAGGTGGAGAGAGGGCGCTGGAGGGTGTCTTGGATGCGCTGGACGTCTTCGGGAAGCACGAGAGGGACGTACCTCTTGCAGCACTCACCACAAAGGGTGCACCGCCACTTGATCATCGGTCAGCCAACCCTGCCCTTCAGTTTCCTCAATGCCTGCTACACATATCACGACGGGTCGCCCCTGTCAATGCTCCCATCCTCATACTTTCAGCCTCTTCCGGCCTGGCAAAGAATCGCCATCGGAATGGCCCTACGGCCCTGCCCTTGCCGCCGACTAGGGCCGCTGGTATAGTGAAGCCACTCTTCCAGACTGAATAAAGGAAGGCCATGCCCCAAACCACTGAGGTGGAGATCCACGTCCGCTTTACCGATGTGGACGCCCAAGGCGTCGTCAACAACTCCCGCTATTTCGACTACTTCGCCGAGGCACGTCTGGAGCACCTGCGTCGTCTGGCCTCGGTGGAGTCCACGGGAGCGGCGTGGGGAGGCCGCACCTTCACCATTGCCGAGACCACCTGCCGCTATCGAGCCGCCCTCCGGTTCCGGGACCATGTCAAGGTGCGGTGCTGGACCACCGAGGTTCGCAACCGGAGCTTCCTCCTGGCCTATGAGATCGTGCGGCAGGGGGACGGCGTGACGGCGGCGGAAGGCACCTCGGCCCAGGTATGGCTCGGCGCAGACCAGGGGGCCGCCGTCCTGCCCTCGGAGGTGCGCCAGGCCCTGGAGACCTCTCTGCAGTAGCCCTCGCCAGGGCACGCTCCCTCAAGCTACCTCTGCGTGGCGCCCCCCACCCGCTTACGCTAGAATGGCAAGGGTGTGCCTTTGTTCACAAAGGAGCAGCAGTGGAGCGCTTGGTCGTCGCCAAATATCACGAAATAGCCCTCAAGGGCAACAACCGCCCCATGTTCGAGCGGGCCCTCGTGCAAGCCGTTCAGGCTGCCACTCGTGGACTTGGGGTGAAGAGCGTCCTTCATCGCCACTCCCGCGTCCTCCTGGAACTGGCCCCGGATGCCGACTGGGAGCACCTCACGGGGCGGCTCAAAGAGGTCTTCGGCATCGCTAACTTCTCCCTGGCCTATCGCCTTCCGGCCGACCTGGCGGCCATCAAGGAGGGGATAGCTCCCCTTCTACCTTCCAACAGCTACGTCCAAACCTTCGCCGTGCGGGCCACTCGCAATGACAAGAGCTTCCCCTTGACCTCGCCCGAGATCCAGCGAGAGTTGGGGGCCTTCGTCAAGGCCCACACCGGCTGGGGCGTGGACCTGGCCCACGCGGACCTGAGTATACGGGTGGAGATCGTGCCGGGGGCTGCTTACCTCTCCTTTGGCCAGGAGCAAGGCGCGGGAGGCTTGCCCGCGGGCGTCAGCGGCACGGTGGTCTCCCTCCTCTCGGGGGGCATTGACTCGCCGGTGGCCTCCTACAGGATCATGAAGCGGGGCGCTCGGGTGATCTTCGTCCACTTCCACGCCTTCCCCGTGCTGTGGGGCATCTCTCGCGACAAGGTGCAGGCCCTCCTGGAGATTCTGGCGCGCTACCAGTTGCGCTCCCGCCTCTACCTGGTGCCCTTTGCCCCCCTCCAACAGCGCCTCATCCTCTCCGTGCCTCCACGCTACCGGGTGGTGGTCTACCGGCGCCTCATGTTCCGCATCGCCGAGGCCATCGCCCGCCAGGAGAACGCCGGCGCCCTGGTGACGGGCGAGAGCCTCGGCCAGGTCGCCTCCCAGACCCTTCAGAACCTGGCCACCATCGAGGCCGCCACGACCATGCCGGTGCTGCGGCCCCTCATCGGCATGGACAAGGCGGAAATCATTGAGCAGTCCCGGCGCATCGGCACCTACGAGCTCTCCATCGAGCCCGACGAGGACTGCTGCACCCTCTTTGTGCCCAAGCACCCCGTGACGCGCTCTACGCCTCAAGAGATGCAGCACATCGAGGCCGGCATCGACATCGATGGTCTGATGCGTACCGGCGTGAACACCGCCGAGGTGAAGGATGTCACCTTCGTGCCCCTGCAGGAGCTTCCCAGGGTCGAGCGGGTGACGAGATAGGCAGCCGCCTAGACCATTGAGCCTTCCCAGGAGGTCCCCATGACCACCAAACCAAAGACACGCACTGAACGCGACTCCATGGGCCCCATGGAGGTGCCCGCTGACGCCTACTACGGCGCCTCCACCATGCGGGCCGTCCTCAACTTCCCCATCAGCAACCAGCGTTTCCCCAGGAGCTTCATCCGAGCCCTGGGGCTCATCAAGCTGGCCGCCGCCCGAGCCAACATGGACCTGGGGCTGCTGGACAAGCGCATCGGCGAGGCCATTGTGCAGGCTGCCCAGGAGATGGCCGACGGCAAGCTGGACGACCAGTTCGTCGTGGACATCTACCAGACGGGCTCCGGAACCTCCACCAACATGAACGCCAACGAGGTCATCGCCAACCGGGCCACGGAGCACCTGGGCGGCCAGCGGGGCGCTCGCCTGGCCCACCCCAACGACCACGTGAACATGGGCCAGTCCTCCAACGACGTCATCCCCACGGCCATCCACCTGGCGGCCCTCACCGCCATCCATGAGCAGCTGGCCCCCGCCCTGGATGAGTTGGACGTGGCCCTGCGCCAGAAGGCCAAGGCGTTCTGGGGCGTCATCAAGACGGGCCGCACCCATCTGCAGGACGCCACGCCCATCCGCTTGGGGCAGGAGTTCCTGGGCTATGCCGGGCAGGCGGAGCACGGCCTGAAGCGCCTGCGCCACGCCCGGGAGGAGCTTTCCGAGGTGGCCCTGGGCGGCACCGCCGTGGGCACCGGCGTCAACACCCACCCTGAGTTCGCCGCCCGCGTATGCGCCATCCTCTCGGATATGACGGGCGTGACGGTGCGGGAGACGGACAACCACTTCCAGGCCCAGAACACCCTGGACGCGGTGGTGGAGGCCAGCGGCGTCCTCAAGACCATCGCCATCAGCCTCAACAAGATCGCCAACGATATCCGGTGGATGGGCTCGGGCCCCCGGGCGGGCCTTGGCGAGCTGGCCATCCCCGAGGTGCAGCCGGGCAGCTCCATCATGCCCGGAAAGGTGAACCCCGTGATCCCCGAGTCCCTGATCCAGGTGGTGGCCCAGGTCATCGGCAACGACGCCGCGGTGGTCGTTGCCGCCCAGGGGAGCTACTTCGAGCTGAACATGATGATGCCCGTGGCCGCCCACAACCTGCTGCAGTCCATAGCCCTCCTGAGCGCATCCACCCACAACTTCACCGCCCAGTGCGTGCGAGGCCTCCAGGCCACAGAGAAGGGCCCCGCCATGGTGGAGCAGGGGGTGATGCTGGCCACGGGCCTCGCCCCTGCCATCGGCTACGACGCCGCGGCGGAGATCGCCAAGGAGGCGGAGAAAACGGGCAAGACCGTCCGCGAGGTGGCGAAGCAGCGCACCAAGCTATCAGATGCGGACCTGGACCGCCTGCTGGACCCGGTCAAGATGGTGGAGCCCAGCGTGGAAACGGCGGGACGAGCGGGGGGAGGGTAGCGTGGGAACCTTTCACGCGACCATTGATATAGGCGACCCGCAGGGACAGCGATGGCAGGCAGTGGACACCCTGGTGGACACCGGCTCCGCCTACACCTGGCTACCAAGGCAGATACTCGAGCGATTGAGCGTGGAACCCCAGACCACTCGTGGCGGCGCGGTCAATAGGCAAATCGTTTTCCTAGCTTCTGGCATGATAGGCGGGATGCAGAGCGGCAGTAGTCACCGTACACAAGACCACAAAGCGCCTGGAGAATGAGTTCGATGCAGTGTCCGAATTGCAAGGGTGACCTACGGCAAATCGACTACAGGGGAATTGCACTTGACGAGTGCATCAAGTGCAAAGGTAGATGGTTCGACAGGGATGAGTTGAGGAAAGCCAAGGACAAGACGGACAGCGACTTGAGGTGGTTGGATTTCGACCCGTTTGGCGACACTTCAAGCAACTCCACAGTTACTCCGTCTGAAAAACAGTGCCCCAAGTGCTCTATAACGATAGACTCCCTGACGTACGAGACCTCTAGAGTTGTCATAGACAAATGCACTCGCTGCACGGGGGTTTGGCTTGACCACGGCGAATTCGAAAAGATTGTGGACCATCTGGAAGAAATCATTATCACGAAGTCTGCCTCCAGGTATACGCGGGATGCCTTCAGGAAATTCTTAGAAATCGCTGTTGGTCCGGAAGGCACGATATCGGAAATCAGGGACTTCTTTGTAGTGCTGAAACTGCTCGAAATGAGGGTGGCTGCCGAGAACCCGAGGATTGCAGACGCAATGATTCGGATATACCAGGCCTGGCCACTCAGGTAGTGTAGCCCGCAGCCACCTCATCCTCCCTTGACCTCCACGCCGCAGTGGAAGGGCGAGCCGATGAAGAAGCTCCCCTCGGCGGTGGCCTGGCCCAGCTTCGCGCCCCCTACCCCAGCGCCTCGTCCAGTTCCTTCCAGTTGGCGCCGACGATGAGGCGCTCCCCCACCTTCACCAGGGGACGACGCAGCAATCGTGGCTCCTGCACGATCAGCGCCACCATCTCGTCATCCGTCAGCGCCCTGCCCTCCAGGTCCATAGCCTTGGCACTGGGGCTCTTGAGGGAGAACACGTCGACGGGAGGGCGATCGCCCAGAAGCTGCCGAAGCTCCTGGGGAGAGAAACGCTCCTTGAAGAAGTCCCGGGCCTGGAAAGCGACGCCCTTTTGTGAGAGATACTCCCTCACCTTTCGGCAGGTGGTTCAACGGCTCCACCAGTAGAGGGTGACGGATGGCGGCATGGGGGGCTCCATCGGCTTTAGCGTTAACAGTAAGTGGGCGGTGGAGGACTCGAACCTCCGACCTCGGTCTTATCAGGACCGCGCTCTAACCACCTGAGCTAACCGCCCATGCGAACCGCCGGACAAATCCGCGGGCCCCATTCTAGCAGACGACCCACTTGTCAGGAAGAGGCCGCCCTACTCCTCGAACCGCTTCAGGACAAGGCAGGCGTTCTGCCCCCCAAAGCCGAAGCTGTCGGAGAGGACGTACCGCACGTCCTTCCGCCGCGCCACGTTGGGCACGTAGTCCAGGTCGCACGCGGGGTCCGTGGTCTCCTGGTTGATGGTGGGGTGGATGATCCCCTCCTGGATGGTCTTGACGCAGGCGATGGCCTCCACCGCCCCCGCGGCCCCCAGCAGGTGGCCGATCATGGACTTGGTGGAGCTGATGGGCACACGGTAGGCGGCCTCGCCCAGGGCCTTCTTGATGGCCAGGGTCTCCGCCGCGTCATTGAGAGGCGTCGAGGTGCCGTGGGCGTTGATGTAGTCAAGCTGGTCGGGCCTGATGCCCGCATCCTGAAGGGCCAATCGAATGGCCCGCGCCGCCCCATCGCCGGTCTCCTCGGGCTGGACAGGGTGGTAGGCGTCGGAGGTGACCCCATACCCCACCACCTCCGCCAGGATGGTGGCGTTCCGGCGAACGGCGTGCTCAAGGCTCTCCAGGATGAGGACGCCCGCCCCTTCCCCTGGGACGAAGCCGTCCCGGTTGGCGTCAAAGGGGCGAGAGGCCTTAGTGGGGTCCCCTGGCCAGGAGGTAAGGGCCCGCATGACGCAGAACCCTCCCAGGGCCAGCTCACAGATCCCCGCCTCGGTGCCGCCGCTGAAGATGACATCGGCCCCGCCCCGACGAATCACCTCCGCCGCCTCGCCGATGGCCTGGGTCCCGGCGGCGCAGGCGGTGATGACGGTGTTGCTGTACCCACGGAGCCCCAAGATGCGGCTGACCGTGGCCGCTGCCATGTTGGGCAGAATCATGGAGACAAAGAAGGGGCTGACCCGCATCCCACCCTTCTCAAATAAGACTTTAGCGTTCTCCTGGGTAGTGATAAAATCGCCGTTGCCGTTGCCCAGCAGGACACCCAAGCGCTCGGGGTTCTCCTGGGAAAGGTTCAGCCGGGCATTCTCCGCCGCTAGCTGAGCGGCCGCCACCGCCATCTGAGTAAACCGTCCCATGCGCCGGGCCTCCCGGGGGTTGATGTACTTCGCTGGGTCAAACTCCTTCACCTCTCCAGCCACCTTGCACGGGAAAGCGCTGGTGTCAACCAAGGTCATGGAGCTGATACCCGACTTTCCCTCCTTCAGGCCTTGCCAGTACACCTCCACGCTGTCTCCGCCCAGGGGGCTAATCACGCCCATTCCGGTGATCACCACACGCACTCGATCGTTCATGCCTCACCATCGCCTTTCAGGAATTGAAACGTTATAAAGTCAGCAGCACTTCCCACTATACTACCGCCTTCCAGGTTGAGGCTCAAGAGGAGAGGTGCAGGGGGTACCCTGCACCCACCAGGGTATCCCCTGCACCCACGCTACGGTGGGTAATTCAGGGCAAACGCTCAAGTAGAGAGCGGAGGTGGGACAAACCTCGCACCCATGTTCAGCACGGTCTTTTGCCGCTGGGCTGGTGTCCCGATAAATAGAGACCGGACACTCGCCCTATGGGAGCGCGGCGAGCCCTACCCGCTTGAGCCAGCGACCCACCCGGCGCCGCGCCAGCCACCCCACCACCACCAACGGGAACCAAAAAGGCGCGAAGATGGCCACCCAGACGGCCCAGTCCACCAAGCCCTGGCTAGCCCTGAACAGGCTACGCAACGCCTCCTTCACCGTCTCCAAGGCGCTCCAGCCGGGCTCCGCCAGAGGCGCCTCGCTGGCCTCCGGGACCAGGGACACGGAGGCCAGGGCCATAGCCGAGGTGCGCTCCAGGTACTGAATGCGGGCCTTGAGACTCTCGATCTGCTGCTGGACGTTGGTCAGCTCCCGCTGCACCATGAGCACCTCCTCCACCTTCTGGGCCCGCTCCATGAGCTTCAAGAGCTGCGCCTCCGCCGCCTCCAGGTTCTTCAGCCGCGCCCCCAGATCAACGTACTCCTCCGTCACGTCCTGGCTGTTGATCTGCTCGCGAGTCACCCGGAGCGCCAGGCCCCGAAGGCGCGTGAGAGTCTCGTCCAGCTTCGCAGCAGGGACACGCATCGAGATAAAGGCCCCCAGGGTCGCCTCCTTCTCCCCAGAGATATAGGAGGAAACCACAAAGCCACCGGTCTCCTCAGCCATCTCGGCTATCGTTTGAACGGCCTCTGCGGGCTTGGCGACCACCAGAGTCATGTCAACGTTACGGACGATGAGCCGCTCGGTCTGGGAGGGAATGCTCTCCGAGACCCTGGAGTCCTTATAGGCCGGCGCCCCCACAGACATCGCCAGGCCCACACCTGCAGGGCCTTCAGGCACCGACGTCGCGCCGGGTTCCCCGGACGATGCACAGGCCACCGCCAAGGACAGCAGCACCGCGCCGACCACAAGAGAGAGGAATCGCCACGCCTTCATCGTGCACCTCCCGTCTCAGAGAGTGTAGACCTGGGCTTCCGCTGCGCTCTTCCCATGCACTTGGTAGGACGCTCCCCAACCGCGAAAGGTTCCAGGGAGAGGAATACGCTCTACAGGGAGCCGCGAGGTCCCTCGAACGAGGCCACTATCCGCCTTTGACACCTTCCACTACGGACTGTACCATACGTGGCGACAAAGAAGGCGTTACACGAGGTTACAGGAGACGACGTGCGAGAGCCTCGGCCCACCAAGCCCATCCGGCAGCAACACCCCCGCAAGGCGGAAGCGCCACCCAACCAGTTCCTCAGCGAGAAGTTCCCGGTGCTCACCTTCGGCGGGACCCCTCGCATTGACCTGTCCACCTGGCGGCTGCGCCTCTTTGGCCTAGTGGAAAAAGAGGCTGAGCTTACGTGGGCCCAGTTCTCGGCCCTGCCAAGGGTTGCCGTGACGGCCGATTTCCACTGCGTCACCCAGTGGAGCCGCCTGGACAACGCGTGGGAGGGGGTGCAGGTCCGGGAGGTGCTGAAACTGGCGCGGGTCAAGCCCGAAGCCAAATACGTGATGGCCCACAGCATTGGGGGGTACACCACCAATATTGACCTGGAGGCCCTGCTGGAGGAGAACGTTCTCCTCGCCGACACCCAGGAAGGCAAGCCCCTGGAGCCGGACCACGGCGGCCCCCTGCGCCTAGTGGTGCCCGCCCGGTACGGGTGGAAGAGCGCCAAGTGGGTCAACGGCCTGGAGCTCATGGGCAAGGACACGCCAGGCTTCTGGGAGCTTCGCGGCTACCACATGAAGGGCGACCCCTGGGAGGAGCAGCGGTTTTCGCAGCGCTTCTCCTGGGACCCTGACGAGGCCTTGTAAACGGCCCCACCCCCTTGGTGGCCCAGAGGGCTCAGAAAATCGGCCAGGGCTCCACAACCGCACCTTGACCATCGCCATTAGAGGCCCGTAGAATAGACGTGGGCTGTGCCCCTTGCGAGAGGGATCAGGCTGCTTGAGGCACCGATCAGGCGTTTCTTCATACCTCTGTGCACGGCCCGTTCCTACGGGAGCCTCTCCTACCCCCTTCAGGATGTTCTACACCCCTGTAGTGGGATTTGCAGTTGGCGCCACACCCTCCCACCCAGGCTGGAGGACATTGGGAGCGAGAACCTCGGAGGAAGGCTGCAGGTCGGCCGGAGGTCTGGATGACTAAGTACATCTTTGTCACCGGCGGCGTCGTCAGCTCCGTGGGCAAAGGCATCAGTGTCGCCTCCATCGGCCGCATCCTCAAGAGCCGAGGCATCACCGTCTCCCTCCAGAAACTGGACCCCTACCTGAACGTGGACCCAGGCACCATGTCCCCCTACCAGCACGGCGAGGTGTTTGTCACCAGCGACGGGGGCGAGACGGACCTGGACCTGGGGCACTATGAGCGGTTCATCGACGTGGACCTCACCCGTACCTCCAACATCACGGCGGGCCAGGTGTACAGCGACGTCATCGCCCGGGAGCGGCGAGGCGACTTCCTGGGCGGCACCATCCAGACCGTCCCCCACGTGACCGACTCCATCCAGGCCCGCATCAAGGCCCTGGCCGAGCAGACGGGCGCCCAGGTTATCGTGGTGGAGGTGGGAGGTACCGTTGGGGACATTGAGGGCCAGCCCTTCCTGGAGGGGATCCGCCAGATGCGGAACGCCGTGGGGAGGGACAACGTCCTCTACATCCACGTGACCCTTCTCCCCTACATCGGCGCCACGGGCGAGCTGAAGACGAAGCCCACCCAGCAGAGTGTGCGAGAGCTGCGGGGCATGGGGATTCAGCCCGATGTCATCATCTGCCGCAGCGATCACCCCGTGCCCAACAGCATCAAGGAGAAGATCTCCTTCTTCTGCGACGTGGAGCCGCGGGGGGTCATCGCCCTGCCCACGGTCTCCACCATTTATGAGGTGCCTCTCATCATGGAAAAGGAGGGGTTGGGGGATCTCCTGGTGGACCGCCTGGGGCTTCCCCGTGGCGCCCAGGACCTTGCTGAGTGGCGGGAGCTGGTTGCGCTGGCCAAGAAGCCCAAGGAGGCCCTCAAGGTGGCCGTGGTAGGCAAGTACGCCGACCTGCCTGACGCCTACCTGTCGGTGCGGGAGGCCCTGCGCCACGCTGGCCTCCACACTGACCAGGACGTCGACATCGCCTGGGTCCCCTCCGAGGAGGTGGAGCGCCAGGGCCCCGATGCCTTCCTCGCCACCGCCCGGGGCATCGTGGTTCCCGGGGGGTTCGGGCCCCGGGGCATCGAGGGGATGGTGATGGCTGCCCGCTACGCCCGGGAGCACCGTGTCCCTTACCTGGGGCTCTGTCTCGGCATGCAACTGATGGTGATCGAGTTCGCCCGCTCGGTCCTGGGGCTCACCCAGGCCAACTCCACGGAGTTCGACCTGTCCACGCCAGACCCCATCATTGACCTCATGCCAGGGCAGCGTGGCATCACCGACCTGGGAGGCACCATGCGCCTGGGGAGCTACCCCTGTCTCCTTCAGGAGGGCAGCCGTGTCCTCCAGGCCTACGGGGTTCCCGAGGTGAAGGAGCGCCACCGGCACCGGTTTGAGTTCAACAACCGGTATCGGGAGTCGGTGGAGGAGCACGGCCTGTGGGCCACCGGCCTCTCCCCCGATGGGACCCTGGTGGAGATCATGGAAATGGCGGACCATCCCTTCATGGTGGGGGTGCAGTTCCACCCGGAGTTCCGCTCACGCCCGAACCGGCCTCACCCCCTCTTTCGGGCCTTCATCGACAGCGCTCGCAAGATCGTTCGCGAAGGGGAGCAGCGCCCCTTGCCACTGGAAACGTAGCAGGCACCGCTCTGTGTCAACAGAACGGTGCCACAAAGGCGTAGACGCAATCGCAAAGTTGTGTTAAGGTAGGAGGAGGTTTCTCTGTGCGTATTTTCCTCGATACCGCCAACGTAGAAGAGGTCCACCTCGGCGTCCAGTTGGGCGTTGTGAGCGGAGTCACCACCAACCCCTCTCTCGCAGCCAAAGAGGGCATAGGCCGCTTGGAACGGTACAAGAGCACGGTGGTGGAGATCTGCCGATTGGTTCAGGGGCCCGTCTCCGCGGAGGTTCTGAGCGCCGACGTCGCGGGGATGTTGCTGGAGGGCAGGGAGATCGCTCGCTGGGCGCCCAACGCGGTGGTGAAACTACCCAGCACTCCCGCCGGATTTCAGGCCATGTCGGTCCTCTCCAAAGAAAGCATCTCCATCAACCAGACGCTGTGCTTCTCGGTGAATCAGGCATTGCTGGGGGCCCAAGCGGGCGCTTCGTACGTCAGCCCCTTTGTTGGCCGGCTGGACGACGAGGGCCACGACGGGATGCAGGTGGTGGAGGACATCGTCCATATCTTCCGAACGTACGGCATCCCCACCCAGGTGCTGGCGGCCAGCATCAGGCACCCACTTCACTGCGTGGCGGCAGCCAAAGCGGGCGCCCACATCGCCACCCTGCCCTACAAGGTCCTGCTGCAGATGATGCACCACCCCCTGACGGACGTGGGAGTGGCCCGGTTCGCTCAAGACTGGCAGCGCGGAGAGAAGGGGTAAGCCTAGAGCCCCTGAGGTCTCCCCCCATTGTCGTTGCCAAGGCCGTCCAGGCTATCCCCGATGAGGAGAGAGGCGAAGCGCATAGCTTTGGAAAGGGCACCCCGGACGGGCTTCCCCATGCTCCTGACCGCCTCAAGGTGTTGCCCATTGGGGTGAGCCACACTCCAAGGAGAGGACAGGTTCGGCGGGAACTGCGCGCGAGGTCACCGCAATGAAGCGAACCAACTAGCGTCAGCCATCACGGATGCCCAGGCGACAGACAAACAACCAGAACTGCCTAGGAGTGCACGATCATGGAACCTACTCTCACCATCAGCAAGCTCGAGGGCCGAAGTCACGAAGAGCTCGTCAGTCTGGCTAAGGAGCTGGGGATTGATGACGGCGTCGGCCTTCGCAAGGACGAGCTTTTGCTGCGCCTCCTCCAGTCCTACGCCGAGCAACAGGGATACCTCCTGGCCAGCGGTGTTCTGGAGATCGTAAATGACGGCTACGGGTTCCTGCGCCAGAAAGGGGCACGCCCGTCGCCGGGGGACGTCTACGTCTCCCAGTCCCAGATCCGCCGCTTTGGCCTGCGCACCGGCGACCAGGTGACGGGCCAGGTGCGGGCGCCCAAGGAGGGGGAGCGGTACTTCGGCCTGGTGCGGGTGGAGGCCGTCAACGGCTCAGACCCCGAGGCCATCCGGACCCGCCCCAACTTTGAGGACCTCACCCCCATCTTTCCCAACCAGATGATCCGCATGGAGGTGAGCCCCACGAACCTCTCAGCCCGCCTCCTGGACCTGGCGGCGCCCATTGGCCGGGGCCAGCGGGGCCTTATCGTCTCGCCCCCCAAGGCGGGGAAGACGCTCCTGCTCAAGCAGATCGCCAACTCCTCCGCCGCCAACTACAAGGACCTCCACGTCATGGTCGTCCTCATCGGCGAGCGGCCTGAGGAGGTCACCGACATGCAGCGGTCGGTGAATGGGGAAGTGTACAGCTCCACCTTCGACGAGCCTGTGGAGGACCACATCCGGGTGGCCGACCTGTCCCTGGAACGGGCCAAGCGCCTGGTGGAGGACGGCAGGGACGTCATCATCCTCCTGGACAGCATCACCCGGCTCACCCGTGCCCACAACCTGGCCCTCCCCTCCAGCGGCCGCACCCTCTCGGGCGGGATCGATACCCAGGCCATCTACCCTCCCAAACGGTTCTTCGGGGCGGCCCGCAACTGCGAGGAGGGAGGGAGCCTCACCATCATCGCCACCTGCCTCGTGGATACGGGCAGCCGCATGGACGACGTCATCTACGAGGAGTTCAAGGGCACCGGCAACTGGGAGGTCCACCTGGACCGCAAGCTGGCCGACCGGCGCATCTTCCCCTCCATCGACATCCCGCAAAGCGGCACCCGACGCGAGGAGCTCCTGCTGGACGAGGAGGCGCTGCGCCAGGTCTACCTGCTGCGGCGCATGGTGTCCATGATCAGCAACAACCCCAGCCATCCCACCGAGGCCACCGAGCGAGTGCTGGAGCGTCTGGTCAGAACCCGCAACAACGCCGAGTTCCTCGCCACGCTGACCAAGGACCTGTAGGGGGGGAGCGCCTCCCAAGGGGGACAGCACCAGTGAGTGACAATTGGCAATTGCGAACTGTTTTGTCCCTACTATAACATCAAGAACGGCCCCTCCCAAGGATGACCACTCCGTTCCCACACTAACCTCGCCGCCAGCGAGGAAGAGTAGCCTGGGCGGGACGGAGACCCTGGGCGGGGCTGTTCCATGTTTAAAGTATCAGACACCCGTCGAGCAGGCAAAAGTCGAACGGCAGAGCTGGCAAGGAAATTGGCCTTGGCCAAGGGTCGAGCCGGTGTGCCAGATACGCAGTCACGGTGTTTGAGGATATCACTGGCCGAAACCCACAGCCTCTGTGTGTGTCAAAGGGTGAGCCGCTCATCGTTCGACAAGCTCACCATGAGCGGCTCTTCACACCGCGCTTTTCCGCAACCGCCGCCTAGCTCCTCCGCACGGTCACGGCCGCCAGGGCCAGCAGCACTACGGCAAAGCCCGCCAGCACCCCTAGCGCGGACGTCACCCCACTGAGCCCCTTGCCCTGGAGCATGATCTCCCGCATGCCCGCCACGGCGTACCTCAGGGGCAGCACCCTTGCCACCGCCTGAAGGAACTGGGGCATCTGCTCCACCGGCAGCAGGATACCCGCAAGGAACACCTGGGGCGCAAAGACCAGCGGGATGAACTGCACCACCTGGAACTCGTTCCGGGCGAAGGTGGAGATGAATATTCCCAGGTTCACCGACACCACCACCAGCACCATGCAGAACAGAAAGATCTCCCACAGATCTCCCGTGTAGCTGACCTGCAGCACCAGGATGGTGAACAGCAGGATCACCGTGGTCTGCAGCACCGCGAAGAGGAGGAACCCCAGTAGATAGCCCACCAGGATGTCGCCCCGGCCCACGGGGGTGGCCTGCAGGCGCTCCAGGGTGCCCTGGGCCCGCTCTCGAAGGAAGCTCACCCCAGTGAGGACGAAGGTGAAACCCACCAGGGCAATGACCACCATGGGCGCCGAGAAGATGAGGGCCACGGACCGGTGGTCCCTAACGATCTGCCAGACAAGCCGCTCGGCGATGCCCAGAGTCCTGTCAGGAGTCACGTCGTGCCATCACAAAGTGGAGGAAGGCGTCCTCCAGGGTGGCATCGGCCCTTCCGGTGGCCGCCCGCAGACCCGCCGGCGTGTCCTCGGCGATGGCCCGTCCGTCGCGGAGGAACGCCAGCCGCTGGCAGTGGGCCGGATCGTCCATGGTGTGGCTGGATATGACCAGCGTCGTTCCCACCGCCACCTGGCGGTCAAAGTGGTCCCAAAAGGCCGCCCGAAGCTCCGGGTCCAGCCCCACGGTAGGCTCGTCCAGCAGAAGGAGCGGCGGGCAGTGGACTAGGGCGCAGGCCAGGCTGACCCGCTGGCGCATCCCCCCGCTGAGGCGCAAGACGGGGTCCGTGCGCCGCTCCCACAGGTCCACCAGTCGGACCACCTCCTCCACCGCCTCCCGCCGCTGGGAAAGGCTGGTCATCCCATACATCCGCGCAAAGAAGTTAACGTTCTCCACCACCGAGAGCTCCAGGTAGAGGGCGCTGAGCTGGGGCATGTACCCGATGCGCTGAGAGAGGTGTGATGAGGGCGGCTCGCCCAGGACGCCGAAGGTCGCTGCCTGGGGCCTCAACAGGCCCACCAGCATGCGAATGAGGGTGGTCTTTCCCGATCCGTTGGGCGCCCCAGGATGCCAAAGCTGGTTCCGCCACGAATCTGCAGCGAGAGGCCGTCCAGCACCGTCA
This sequence comes from Dehalococcoidia bacterium, assembly GCA_009692865.1. Lineage (GTDB taxonomy): Bacteria > Chloroflexota > Dehalococcoidia > Lucifugimonadales > SHYH01. The sequence goes on along the minus strand of SHYH01000007.1, from coordinate 201 downwards.
GGCGGCCGTAGCGAAAGAGCACCTGGTGGACGGCTATGGCAGGCCCCTTCGACAGTGCTTCCGTTTGAAGCGTCACGGGCTTTTCCTCACGTCGGAACTGCCAGCAACGCACCCCTGGGCCAATTCCAATGGACGATAATCCATCCTGCCATAATCCCGCGCCCCCAGAAAACTAGGGGAGCCCTCGCGGCCTGAGGATTG
>SHYH01000058.1 GCA_009692865.1 Dehalococcoidia bacterium | reverse complement strand
CCGTTGAAAACGCGGCGCGTAGGCCGAGGAGGTGGTGCGTTCCCTTGAGCCTGAGCCGGGCGCGCGAACCCTGCTCCAGAGGTGGCGTCGTTGACGGAGATGGCCAGGGGCGTGGAGGGCACGGAGGAGTGGATGTCGTCCCAGACCCAGGTGAGCTCCTGGTCCTCTGGGAAGTCCCAGTGGACGGGAAAGTCGGAGGGCACGATGGAAACAGGCTGCTGAGCCACGGTTCTGCTCCTCGTGGGGGATGATGCCCGTTGCCCTGAGCCAAGGGGTGGGCGTTGCCCTAGTATACCGCTAGGAGAGGGGCTTGAACACCCCCAGGGTGTACCCTGGACCCACGCTGCGGGGGTAATTGAGGGCAAGAGCCCAGGGTAGAAGCGCACGTCTGGTGGGGGTCCAGGCGTGGAGAGCGCAGGGGGCCTCAAAGCTATCTCAGAACCTTTGCCTGTGCCGCACCCTAAAGGGTGCGGCATGATCCCGCTGCCTGAAGGGGAGGGGTGAGGAACTGTTTTGAGATAGGCGCTAAGCGCGGGCGGGTCGCTTCTTCATGGCGTCTACCAGCTCCCGCACGGCTGCGGCGGAACGGTCCAGGGCCTGCTGCTCCTCGGTGGTGAGCTTGAGCTGAATTACCTGCTCCACGCCGCCGGCCCCTAGCTTGGTGGGCACTCCCATGAAGATTCCGTGGATGCCGTACTCGCCCTCCAGGTAGGCGGCGCAGGAGAGGACCCGCTTCTGGTCGAAGAGGATGGCCTCCACCATCTCCACCACGGCGGCGGAGGGGGCGTAGTAGGCGCTGCCCGTCTTCAGGAGGTTGACGATCTCGCCGCCCCCGTCGCGGGTTCTCTGGACGATGCGCTCCAGCACCTCGCGGTTGAGGAGCTGGCTGACGGGAACGCCGGCCGCACTGGTGTACTGGACCAGGGGGACCATGGCGTCGCCGTGGCCACCCAGGACAAAGGCCCGGACGTCGCGGACCGAGACCTTGAGTTCTAGGGCCAGGAAGGTTCGGAAACGGGCCGCGTCCAGGATGCCCGCCATGCCCATGACGCGCTGCTTGGGGAAACCGCTGACCTCATAGGCGTGGTAGACCATGGCGTCCAGGGGGTTGGAGACGATGATGAGGATGGCGTTGGGCGAGTGGTGGACTATCTGACGGGTTACGCCGCCCACGATGTCCATGTTGGTGAAGAGCAGGTCGTCTCGGCTCATGCCGGGGCGTCGGGCAACGCCGGCGGTGATGACCACCACGTCGGAGTTGGCGGTGTCGGCGTAGTCGTTGGTGCCGACGATCTGCGCGTTGGAGCCGAGGATGGGCCCCGCCTCCATAATGTCTAAGGCCTTTCCCTGGGGAAGGCCTTCCACTACGTCGGTCAGGACCACGTCAGCGTAGCCTTTGTCGGCGATGCGCTGGGCGACGGTGGCTCCTACGTTTCCGGCTCCTACAACGGTGACCTTGGGACGCATGGGCGTGGTTCTCCTTGAAGCGTTGTCTTTGGTAGCGCTAGCGGGCTGGTGAAAAACGCTTTCGACTATCCCCCTGTCCCCCTTCCTGGAAGGAAGGGGGAATTTCGAGAGTACTGGGGGACACCCCCAGTCCCCCCGCCAATCCCGATAGTCGGGACTGGGCACCCCTTTTCCGCGGGCTGCTAGTGGGCTTGGGTGGCAGCCTCCCAGCGGCGGTCCAGGCTGGCATCTGAGACGGCGTCCATAAGGTAGTCCCCGAACTGTTGGGAGGTGGCTCCGGTGTCGCGGCCCGTCATGACCACCTTCCGCTCGTACTGGCCGCAGATGTCCAGGGCTCGGTGGAGCCGCTGGCCGAGGGCGGTGTAGCCGATGTGCTCCAGGAGCATAGCCCCTGCCCGAAGGACGGAGCTGGGGTCGGCGTACTGGGCGCGGCCCTGGGTGACCATGCGGGGAGCGGTGCCGTGGATGGCCTCAAACATGGCGTGGCGTTTGCCGATGTTGGCGCTGCCGGCGGTGCCGACTCCACCCTGGATCTGGGCGGCCTCGTCGGTGAGGATGTCCCCGTAGAGGTTCGGCAGCACCAGGACCTGGAACTCCTTGCGCCGCAGGGGGTTGATGAGGTTAGCCGCCATGATGTCGACGTACCAGGAGTCCAGCTCGATGCCCGGGTAGCGGGCGGCCACCTCCCGGGCGAGATTGAGGAACTTGCCGTCGGTTGTCTTGACGATGTTGGCCTTGGTGACCACGGTGACCTTGCTCCTGCCCGTGCGCTTGGCGTGGTCGAAGGCCGCCTCCACGATGCGAAGGGTGCCGGGAGTGGTGATGACGCGGAAGTCGATGGCCAGGTCAGGGGTGACGTTGACGCCCTGGCTGCCTACGGCGTACAGGTCCTCCGTGTTCTCGCGAAAGAATATCCAGTCGATGCCCTCCTGAGGCATCCGCACGGGCCGCACGTTGGCGAAGAGGTCGAACTCCTTGCGCATGGCCACGTTGGCGCTCTCTATGTTAGGCCAGGAGTCTCCCTGCTCAGGGGTGTGGGTGGGCCCCTTGAGGGTCACGTGGCACTGGGCGATCTCCTCCTTGACCCGGTCTGGGATGGCCTGGAGAAGGGCAGCGCGATTCTCGATGGTGAGCCCCTCAATGACACGGAACTGGACTTTCCCCGCTTGCACCTCTGAACGGAGCAGACGCTCCAGGACTCGCTGGGCCTCGTTGGTGATGGTGGGTCCGATGCCGTCTCCCCCCAGCACACCGATGACGATGGGCTTCACCTTGGTGAAGTCCAGCCAAGGCTGTGCCTGGGTCAAGCGCTCCACCCGCTCTAGCTGCTGCTGCAGCACCGTGCCGAAGTGGGCCGTGGCCTTCTGGATGGCTTGCTTATCTACCATGTGGTCTCATCCCCTCTTCGGGTGTGGAAAAACCTTTTCTACCATCCCCCTGTCCCCGTTCCTAAAAAGAAGGGGGGATTTCGAGATCTCTGGGGGACACCCCCAGTGCCCCCGCCAAAGGGGCTTCGCCCCCCTGGACTCCCTAGAGCCGGACGTTCTTGTGTTTCTGCAAGCAAGTGCTCGTGGGGTGGTGAAGGGCCCTTTCGACCATCCCCCCATTCCTTCGGCTTCGCTTAGGGCAGGCTCAGGGGCTGTGCCCCTCTGGATTCCTTCTCAGGACTTCGCAGGCAAAGCCCCTTCCCGCCTATCTACAAGGGGATGTTGCCGTGCTTCTTGGGCGGGAGTTTGGCACGCTTGCCTTGCAGCATCTCCAGGGAACGGATGATCCTGAGACGGGTTTCCTTGGGCTCAATGACGTCGTCCAGGTCGCCACGGCCCGCAGCGATGTACGGATGGGCGAACTTGGTCTTGAACTCCTGAGCCAGTTTGATTTTCTCGGCCTTGGGGTCCGCAGCCTGCTCCAGCTCCCGCCGATAGATGATCTCCACGGCCCCCTCGGAGCCCATGACTGCCACTTCTCCGGTGGGCCAGGCGTAGTAGGCGTCGGCCCCCAGCTGCCTGCTTCCCATGACCACGTAGGCGCCGCCATAGGCCTTCCTGGTGAGGACGGTCACCTTGGGCACGGTGGCCTCGGCGTAGGCGTAGAGGAGCTTGGCGCCGTGGCGAATGATGCCGGCGTACTCCTGGTCGGTGCCGGGCATGAAGCCAGGGACGTCTACGAAGGTGAGGATGGGAACATTGAAGCTGTCGCAGATGCGAACGAAGCGGCTGGCTTTGACGGAGGCGTTGATGTCCAGCACGCCCGCTAGGGTAGCGGGCTGGTTTGCAACGATGCCGACGGGGCGCCCGTTCATGCGGGCGAAGGCGGTGATGATGTTGGGGGCGTACAGCTCCATGACCTCCAGCAGGTCACCGTCGTCCACCACCCGCACCAGGACGTCTTTCATGTCATAGGCCTTGTTGGGCTCGTCTGGGACCAGATGGTTCAGCTCTTCATCCATCCGCTTTGGGTCGTCAACGGGCTCCCGATAGGGGGGGTCGTCCATGTTGTTAGAGGGGAGGAAGCTGATGAGACGCCGGACTGCGTTAAGACACTCCTCTTCAGAGTCGAAGCTGAAGTGAGCGACGCCGCTGCGGGTGGTGTGGACGGCAGCACCGCCCAGGTCCTCCAGGCTCACCTCCTCTCCGGTGACCTCGCGGATGACGTTGGGGCCCGTGATGAACATGCGGCCGACGTTCTTGACCATGAGGATGAAGTCCGTGATGGCAGGGGAGTAGGAGGCCCCTCCTGCGCAAGGACCGATGATGCAGGAGATCTGGGGGATGACGCCGGAGGCCATCACGTTGCGGTAGAAGATGTCGCCGTAGCCGGCCAGGCCCACGACACCCTCCTGGATCCGTGCGCCGGCGCCGTCGTTGATGCCGACGAGGGGGGCGCCGTTCTGGAGGGCCATGTCCATGATCTTGCAGATCTTCTGGCCGTGGGCCTCGGCGAGGGAGCCGCCGGCCACGGTGAAGTCCTGGGAGAAGGCGAAGATCAGGCGTCCGTCCACTTTGCCGTAGCCGGTGACCACGGCGTCGCCCGAGACCTTCGGGCCTTCGAGGCCGGTCCCTCTGTCTATGACGAAGGGGTCCACCTCCTCAAAGGTGCCGGGGTCCAACAGCTTGGCGATGCGCTCCCTGGCGCTGAGCTTTCCACGACCGTGCTGGGCCTCCGCCCGCTTCGCATCCTCGGCCTGGGCTTTCTCTTTTAGGGCCAGAAGCTCGTCCAGTTTGCTGCGCGTTCTTGTCCTTTTTCTTGCTGTCGCCATCTCTCCCTCCTGTGAAGGGTGACCGATTGCTCGGAGGGCCTACCCTGGAAGCGGATTCATCCTATCAAAATGCGGTTGGGGAGGCAAGCAGGGGGAGCCGCCTATGTGGACGTGGTAGAATAGTGCTGTTTCCGTTGGAGGAAAAGGAATCCGGCCCCCGATTTCCTATCCGTAGGAGAGGTGTCGTACTATGACTCGCGTTCCATTCATTTCATGGGTTCTTGTTCTCACTTCCCTGGCCGTTCTTGGAAGCCCGGCAGTGATTCACGCAGCGGGGCCGGAGGAGATCTTTCGAGGTGGAAACTCGATAGTGGTGGGAGGCAGCATCGCTGCGCTGGCGATTACCCTTGTTGTCTTGATCCTGCTGGCGATAGTGCTGGGTGTTTTGGGTTTAGGTGGATTGACGGTGGTTGCAGTCTCCTTGTGGCTGCTAGGCGGATCGGCCCTGATTCTAGGCCTGGGGGTTGGAGAGACATTTCTGGCTGGGGCGATGGCGGGCCTGGTGCTGGGAAGGTGGGGGCTGGAGGGCCGTTGGCCCACGGGCAGGCTCGCCTTCTGGGGCTGGCTAGCCACTGGAACGCTGGTCTATGTGCTGATCGCTGGGGCGCCATGGATCGGGGGACGGGTGGAGTTGCTGGTGGCCTTGCTGTCGTTGGGCGCCGTGGGGCTAGCTCTTTGGGCGAGGCGCCGCGGCCTGGGGGTTTCCCAAGGGGCGTAGGGTAGGCGCTGGAACCCCGTCGTACTTTGAGGAGGAGTAACCGGAGTGGTTCCCTCTACGAGAACGGTGGCCGCGACCCGCTGGCGGCGCTGGGAGTTCGTCTGGGGCCGAAAGACCTACGTCATGGGCATCATCAACGTGACCCCCGATTCTTTCTCGGGGGATGGTTTTGGGGATGACGTGGAGGCGGCGGTGGCACAGGGGCTGCGGTTTGTGCGGGAGGGGGCGGACCTGCTGGACGTGGGTGGTGAATCCTCACGCCCCCTTGCTTCGGCCCGGGTGGAGGCGGCGGTGTCGGGGAGGAAGGCTCAAGAGGCTGAGCGTGTGTCTGTGGAGGAGGAGCTGCGGCGGGTGGTCCCGGTGATCGAGGGCCTCAGCCATCAGGTGGAGGTCCCCATCAGCGTGGACACCACCAAGGTCAGGGTGGCCGAGGCGGCCCTTAGGGCCGGCGCCAGCATTATCAACGATGTGTGGGGCCTCCGAAGGGACCCCGCCCTCGCCCAGGTCGCAGCCGCAGCAGGGGCGCCCCTGGTGCTGATGCACAACCAGGTGGGGATTCACTATGAAGGGGATGTGGTGGAACGTGTGATGGAGGGCCTGGCCTGGAGCCGAGACCTGGCCCTTCAACAAGGGGTGCCTCGGGAGCACATTATCCTGGACCCGGGCTTTGGGTTTGGCAAGACGCCTCAACACAACCTGGAGCTGCTGAGCCGGCTTAGCGAGCTTCGTTTGTTGGGCCACCCGTTGCTGTTGGGTGCCTCCCGCAAGAGCACCATCGGGCGGGTGCTGGGCTTGCCCGTCGAGGAGCGTCTGGAGGGCACGGCGGCCACGGTAGCCCTGGCCATCGCTCAGGGGATGGACGTGGTGCGCGTTCACGACGTGAGGGCCATGGTCCGGGTTGCCCGGATGAGCGACGCGGTTGTGCGGGGATGGAGTGAGAGCCAGTGAGCCATCGGGTGTTCCTGGGCCTGGGATCGAACCTGGGAGACCGCCGCCACAATCTTCAGGAGGCCCTTGCCCGTCTGGCGGCCCTCGTAAAGCTGAGACAGGTTTCCTCGGTTTACGAGACAGCGCCGTGGGGGTACAAGGACCAGCCCCAGTTCCTGAACGCCGTGTGCGGCGGGGACACGGAGCTCTTGCCTCGGCGGCTGCTTCAGGAGGCCAAGGTCATAGAGGCTGCCCTGGGAAGGACGTCCTCCTTACCGAACGCCCCTCGGCCCATAGACATCGACATCCTGCTCTACGACGATCTTGTCTCCCAGTCGCCCAACCTGGTGATCCCCCACCCTCGGCTGGCGGAGCGGGCCTTCGTACTGGTGCCTCTGGCGGAAATTGCCCCTGAGCTTGTGCATCCCGCTTTGGGAGTGACGGTCAGTGACTTGTTTCAACGGTGTGGAGAGGTGACCGACGTGCGCCTTTGGGGGCGTTTGGAGGTCCCTGTTGAAAGGGGCTAGGACTGTTGCCGCAGGTCAGGGGGCAGGAGGTTTGGGATAGCGCCCTCGATGGGGTATACCTCGCCGCACTTGGTGCAGGTGAGGGTGCCGGTGATCACTTCGCTGTCCTGCTCCTCTTGAACTAGCAGCCGGAGGGGGCTCTTGCAGATAGGGCAGGCCAGGATGTCCATCAGGTCTCGCCGCACTGTGAAGGGCCTCCTCCATGGGTTGTTCAGCGGTTCTCGCCCACTATACCAGAACCTCGGCCCGCTGACCATTGGGCAGGGCGGCTTTGCACAAAATGTCATTCTGAGTGTAGCGAAGAATCTTCGGCGAGACGGGGGCAGACCCTTCGCCGCCTGCGGCGAGCTCAGGGTGACAAGGGATTAGCCGGGTTTTTAGGCAAAGCCGTGACGAGGGGGCTCTCTTAGCTTCCCGGAAGGCCGCGCTCCACCAGGTATCGCAGGACGTCTGCCAGCAAGAAGACGGTAACTCCCAGGACCAGAATCAGGTTAGGCCCAGAGAGGAGGCCCCGGGCCCTGGCCCACGGTGACCTGTTCCCCTGGCCGGGGCCTGTCGCCTGGGGGGAAGGGGAGGCGCGCCGGCGCTGCTGAGCGCGCACAAGGAAGAACAACAGGAAGGTGATGAGGGCCAGCAGGACCTTGAGCCCCAGGAATAAGAGGTATGCTGGGGTGGCGACTCCTGAGGCCAGGCGAGCTAGGGTTAGGACGGCCCCGCTGATCACCAGCACCCCTATGGCAAGGTATACCCAGGAGCGAAACTCCTGGGCAATGGCCTGGGTATGCAGGCGACTCTGGGGCTCTTGGGTTCGCTGCTGGGCAGGCCGGAGCACCAACGCGTAGAAGAGGGCGCCTCCTATCCACAGAAGGGCCGCTAGGGCGTGGGCCCACCGCATTGCCAGCGTGAAGACGTCTTGGACTATCAACCTTTGTCCCCCTTGGGTTCCGGCAGCGCTCTTCTAGCCGGGTGCGGAAAAACTCGTTCGACCATCCCCCTCACCAAGGGGGCCTCGCCCCTCTGGACTCCCTCTTTCCGCATCCTGCTGTTGGTGATTGTAGTGGACGGCTTGGGTCTGGGTCAAAATCGGCTAAGGTGTGTCGCTTGCCCTTTGACACCCTTGGGGCCGCTGGCTACAATCACAGGACGATAATGAGGAGCCATTATGATCAAGACGCAATTCTGCCGTCTTCTGGGCATTGACTATCCCATTGTGCAGGCGGGGATGGCCTGGCTGGCCAACGCGGAGCTGGCGGCGGCCGTCTCCGGCGCGGGAGGGCTTGGGGTGGTGTCGCCCAACGCGGGTATGTCACTTCGGGGCGACGCCGTGAAGAACTTGCGGGCCCAAATCAGGCGGGTCCGCTCCCTGACGGACAAGCCTTTTGGGGTAAGTCTGTTCCTCACCAACACCGAGGTGGAGCGGCTCATCGAGGTGGTGATCGAGGAGGGGGTGCGGGTGGTGCTTACAGGTGGGGCAAGCCCGGCTGCATCTATGAAGAGGTTTGAGGAGCACGACATCAGGGTGGTGCACCTGGTGGGATCGGTGAGGCACGCTCGCGGCGCCGAGGCCTGCGGCGTCGATGCGCTCATAGCCGAGGGGTTAGAAGGGGGTGGCATCCGCGGCTACGAGGAGATATCGACCCTGGTCTTGGCGCCTCAACTGAGGGCTGCGGTGGAGATCCCCGTGGTTGCCGCAGGGGGCATTGTGGACGCTCGGGGCTTGGTGGCGGCCCTGGCCCTGGGGGCCGACGGTGTGTGCATGGGGACGCGATTTGTGGCGACCCGCGAGTGTGTGGCGCACCAGCGGTATAAGGAGGCTATTGTCCGGGCCATTGACACCAGCACAGTCCTGGTGCGGTCTAACCATTCTGTCTTTCGGATGCTGAAGACGGAGGCGCTCCGCCAGTGGCTGAAGGGGGCGGAGTCGGGGGAGTCTCTTCCGTGGGAGGAGTTCGCCTCCCCCAAGCGCCTGCGGGCCGCCTACCTGGAGGGAGACCTGGCGGAGGGTGTCGCCTACGCAGGCGCGAGCGCCGGGCTCATCGGGGAGGTTATGGGCGCCGGTGAGCTTGTGGGTCGGATAGCTCAGGAGGCGGATGCGTTGATAGCCAGGCTTCGCTAGGGCAGGG
>SHYH01000057.1 GCA_009692865.1 Dehalococcoidia bacterium | reverse complement strand
GTAAGCCGTCCTGCCTATGTCCCAACTGCACAGAAAATGTACCATACCAGGGCCGCTCCGTCAAACCTATGACAAGGAGTGCTTTGCCTAAAAGCCCCCGATAGTCGGGAGACTTGCCCAGGGGCGAAAGACCTTTCCTGAACGTGGGTGCAGGCCGTAGGCCGATAGGCTCCGTATGCCAATCGGAGCCCCGTATCCCCGCATCGGGGGCACGCCCTGCCCTGCCTATCGGCGGGCTGCCACCGCCTCGAGCATCAGGTCTATGACCTCCGCCACCGGTCGCGGGCCAAGGTTTTCGCCGGACCGGAGACGCACCGCCGCATTGCCCTCGGCAGCCTCCCGGTCCCCCGCCACCAGCATGTAGGGCGTCTTCTGGAGCTGGGCATCCCTGATCTTGGCGTTCATGCGCTCGTTACGATCGTCCACCTGCACCCTGAGGCCCCGGGCTTTGAGTGCCTGGGCCACCTGCTGGGCGTACTCCCCATGACGGTCCGCGATGGGAATGAGCACGGCCTGGACCGGGGCAAGCCACACGGGGAAAGCCCCCCCATAGTGCTCGATGAGGACGCCGAGGAACCGCTCCAGGGAGCCCAGCATGGCTCGGTGGATGACCACGGGACGCTGAGGGCTGCCGTCATCGCCGATGTACTCCAGGTCAAACCGCTCCGGTAGAGAGAAGTCGAGCTGGACCGTTCCTAGCTGCCACTCGCGCCCCAAGGCGTCGGCGATGAAGAAGTCAACCTTGGGCCCGTAGAAAGCACCTTCGCCCGGCTTACGCTCGTAGGTGAGCTCCAGGGCCTGCAGCACCTCCTCCAGGGCCGCCTCGGCCCGGTCCCACATGGCATCGGTGCCCACCCTGGGATCGGGCCGTAGGGAGAGGGCCACCCGAGGCTTGGGGAACTGGAAAAGGCGATAGGCCTCCTCCACCATCCCCGCAAAGCTCTTCACCTCTTGGTGAATCTGGTCCGGCCGGCAGAAAATGTGGGCATCGTCCTGGGAGAAGGTGCGCACCCGGGTGAGGCCGTGGGTGACCCCCGACCGCTCGTATCGATGAAGGCGACCGAAGTCGGCGTAGCGCACCGGGAGGTCACGATAGGAGCGCAGACGCGAGGCGTACATCAGGGCGTGGCCAGGGCAGTTCATGGGCTTCACCCCGTACTCCCGGTCGTCCACCGTGGTGAAGTACATATTCTCGCGATAGGCCTCGTAGTGGCCCGATCGCTTCCACAGCTCCGTCGAGAAGATCTGGGGGGTGATGACCTCCTGGTACCCGTACCGGTCGTACAGGCCCCTTACGTACTGGATGAGGAGGTTGTACACAATGGCCCCCTTGGGCAGGAAGAAGGGGCTTGCGGGAGCGATGGGGTCAAAGAGGAACAGGTCCAGCTCGCGGCCCAGGCGACGATGATCGCGCCGCCGCGCCTCCTCCAGCCGCTCCAGGTGCTCGTCAAGCGCCTCCTGCGACTCAAAGGCGGTGCCGTAGATGCGCTGGAGCATGGGGTTGTGCTCGTCGCCCCGCCAGTAGGCGCCTGCCACCTCCAGAAGCTTGAGGGCCTTCACCTCACTCGTGCTGGTCACGTGGGGGCCTTCGCACAGGTCCACGAAGGCGCCGTGGCGATAGATGCTGATGGCCTCCCCTGGCGGGATGCCGTCAATGATCTCCTGCTTGAAGGGCTCCTGGGCGAACAGCGCCTTCGCCTCCCCCCTGGAGACCTCCTGGCGCTGGAAGGCCACGCCCTGAGCAACCACCTCCCGCATCTGCGCCTCAATGGCGGCAACGTCCTCGGGGGTGAAGGGCCGGGAGACCAGGAAGTCGTAGTAGAAGCCGTCCTCCGTGGGAGGCCCAATGGCCAGCTTGGCCTCCGGGAAGAGCCGCCGCACGATGTCCGCCATGATGTGGGCCGCCGAGTGGCGCATGCGGTGCCGATAGTCGGCTAGCTCGCTCATCGAACTTGGGGGGGCAGCACCGTCGGACATGGAAATCACCTCCAGATAGAGCTAAGATTGCTGAGTCCCGCTATGTCTGGCGGTGACACCGGAGGTGGTGGGTCCTCGGCGGTTCCTCCCGTGCATGAACCAAAGCCGTACCATTGCTTCGGTAGTGTATGCGCTAGGTTGGAGATGGTCAAGGAGCGCATACAGCGTCAATCCGTGTGATCGGGTCTTGGCGCTATAATGAGGCCAATCCGTCCTATGGCATCGAGAGACAGGTGTGGCAATGACCACGATGAATGAGCGCAACGCCAGTGTCATTGAGGAATTCCGCCCGAACGGAGGGAAGATTGGCGGGCGGTTCATGGGTGCGCCCATGGTGCTTCTCACCAGTAAGGGCGCCAAGACCGGTCACAGGCGAACCAGACCGTTGGTGTGCTTGCCGGAGGGTGATCGTCTTTACGTGTTCGCGTCGAGAGGCGGCGCGCCAAACAACCCCGCGTGGTACCACAACCTGCGGGCCAATCCCAAGGTGATAGTGGAGTTCGGGACGGAGGCCTATGAGGCTGAAGCGAAAGTATTGACTGGTGAAGAGCGTGACCGCGTCTACGCACGCCAATCTGAGCTGCGCCCCCAGTATGCTGAATACCAGCGCAATACGACAAGGAAGATACCGGTGGTGGCCCTGGTCCGGATCTGAGTTCGTGGGGCCAGGATGCCTGGGATCCGGCGCCAACTCCACGGCCAAGGGCAAAGCCTGGGCGCCTACAACCGAACGCCAAACAGAGGTGGGCGGTACTGGACGGTATCAAGAACCCTTGAGCTGACTTTCAGCCTATCCTCGTAGCAGAGTCAGGAATTCGTTTCTGGTTAGACCCGCATCTCTGATCAAAGTCCTCACTATCCCTTGGCCTAACTCTCTATGTCTTGGCACCGAGAGTCTACCTTTCGATGGGTGGAGCAAGATCATATGGCTTTCTTCAGTGTGGTCCCAAACATCCCCTATCTTCCGCACCACCTCGACAAAATCGTCTCCTGATAGGGGAGTGAGACGAGCCACTAAACTGCGACCTCGACCTCTTCAACCTCAACCTTGGTTGCAGGTGTGGGCTCTCCGTGTTTGCGCATGCTGGCGATATAGCCCTGAATGGCTTCGGTGATATTAGTGATAGCTTCCTCCTTCGTCTTCCCCTGGGAGTGGCAGCCGTGCAGGGCGGGACAACTGGCTACAATGTAGCCATCCTCATCTTGGAGGAGGGTAACGGTAAATCTCATGTTAGGGCCTCCCCGCTCGCTTTTATGCAGAGTGGTGGGCGGTACTGGACTCGAACCAGTGACCTCTGCGATGTCAACGCAGTGCTCTAACCAGCTGAGCTAACCGCCCAAAGTCAGCACGAGTGTAGCAAAGGCCCCAGGGAGCGTCAAGGAAGCACAAGCCAAGGCCGAAGCTGTCCGGACCGCTGGGAAGCACCCCTTGGCAGGATGCTGAAAAAGGGAGTGCAGAGGGGCAAAGCCCCTTTGCAGGGGGTCTGGGGGTATTCCCCCAGACCTAATTTCCTCCCCCTTCCTGGCCAGGAAGGGGGACAGGGGGATGCCGAAGGCCCCGCATCTATCGGGGGTCGAAAGGGTTTTTCATCACTCTGCTAGGTCTGAAGGGCGCCGATGATCTGGCTCAGCTCCTGCACCCCCTGGGACTCCATGGCCTCCACGATGCCCGCCAGCACTCGCAGGTACACCTGGGGCCTCCCCAGGGCCGCGCTTCCCACCTGCACGGCGCTAGCGCCCGCCAGGAAGAACTCCATGGCGTCGGCCCCCGTGACGATGCCGCCAACCCCAATGATAGGCACTCGAACGACCTTGGCCACCCGGTAGACCGCTGCCAGGGCCACCGGCTTCATCGCAGGGCCCGAGAGGCCCCCAAGCACGTTGCCGATAAAGGGCCGCCTCGTCGTGGGGTCTATGCCCATACCCACAACGGTGTTAATCAGGGTAAGGGCGTCGGCCCCGGCTGCCTCCACCGCCCGGGCCACCTCCACGATATCGGTCACGTTAGGCGTCAGCTTGACGATGACGGGGAGGGAGGTGACCTGCCTGACCCTGTGCGTCACCTCTGCCGCCAACTCAGGCCGCTGGCCAAACTCCAGACCGCCTTCCACGTTGGGGCAGCTTACGTTCACCTCGAGAGCGGCGATGCCAAGCGTGCCCTCAACTCGACGGGCCAGCTCCTGGAACTCCTCCACCCGCTCTCCCGCGATGCTTAGGATGACGGGGACCGGCCAGGATGCCCACAACGGGGCCTTCTCCCGAATGACCGCCTCGATGCCCGGGTTGGCGAGGCCGATGGAGTTGAGCCACCCCGCGGGAAGCTGGGCGAGTTGAGGCTCAGGGTTGCCCTGGCGGGAGTGGGGCGTGGTGGTCTTCATGACCACGGCCCCCAGATCGTTCAAGGGGAACCCCTCGGGAAGTCCTGCACCGTAGCCATCGGCGCCAAAGGTGCCCGCCGAGGTCATGACGGAGTTGGTCAGCCACAATCCCTTGGGGTGGCGAGGCGCCAGGTTCACCGCCAGGTCCACTACCGCCTCCTTGCACCTGCTGTTCCCAATGACTCCACCCTCTAAAGATACCACAGGGGAAGGACATATTCGCCGTCCTTCCCCTGTTTCCTAGTGGCCCTCGCGCACACCCACGTCCCGACCATTGGGGCACTTGTCCAGACCCTTACCCTTGTGGGTCCAAAGTAAACCCTGACGCTAGCCCTAGATCACCTACTGTAGTGTGGGTGCAGGGCACGCCCTGCCTAGATGCCCAGGGCGGCCTCCATGGTGCGCAGGTACTCATTGTCCTCCAGGGTCCTTGCCGTCAACTCCTTCTTGGGGTAGCCCATCACATGGTCCTTTGGCAGCCCCAGGCGCTCGCGCCCCTCCTCGGAGAGGTCGTAGCGAGCGGGAATGAGCCTACCGATGATAACGTTCTCCTTGAGGCCCAGCAACCGGTCCTCCATGCCTGCCACGGCCGCCTCGGTCAGGACCCGCGCCGTCTCTTGGAACGAGGCGGCAGCCATCCAGCTGTCGGTAGAAAGGGAGGCCCGGGTGATACCCAAAAGCACCGGGCTCGCGGTGGCAGGCTCGCCGCCCTCGGCCAGCACCCGCTCGTTGACCTCCGTGTAGGTTGCCCTGTCCACCAGGTCGCCGGGAAGAAACTGCGTATCGCCGGGGTTCTCCACCCGTACCCGACGCAGCGTCTGGCGCAGGACAACCTCGATGTGCTTGTCGTGGATGCTCACACCCTGGGAGCGGTACACCCTCTGCACCTCCTCGGTGAGGTACTCCTGGACCGCTTCCTTGCCCTGAATCCGCAGAATGTCCTGAGGGTTCTTTGGCCCGCTGGTCAGGGCCTCTCCCGCCTTCACCTGGCCCCCAGGCTGCACCGCCAGGAGGGCCGAAGCGGGGACCTCGTACTCCCGGACCTCCTGGTCCCGCCATACCACGGTGACGATCCCATCGGTAAGCTCCACCTTCCCGTCCATTCTGGCGATGACAGCCTGGGCCAGGGCCGCCTCCTCTTGCCCCTTCTTTAGGGTCGGCGTGGCCAGCGGAGCCCCTGCCGGGACCACGTCTCCCTCGCCCACCAGCAGCCGGTAGCCCTCAGGAAGATCGTGATCTTCCCGCAACTCCTCTTCACTCATCACCCGGATGATATGGTGGCCGTCAGGCGTCTCGGTGATCTCCACCTGACCGTCGATCTCGCTCAAGATGGCCTGGCCCTTGGGGGCCCTGGCCTCAAACAGCTCCTCCACCCGAGGGAGTCCGCTGGTGATGTCGCCGACGTGGGTCACCACGCCCCCGGTGTGGAAGGTCCGCATGGTCAGCTGGGTTCCCGGCTCGCCAATGCTCTGGGCGGCTATGATCCCCACTGCCTCTCCTTGCATGGCAAGACGGCCGGTGGCCAAGTTACGCCCGTAGCACAGCCGGCAGGCGCCGCGATGAGCCTCGCACGTCAAGGGGGAGCGTACATACACGCTGGCGACCCCCGCCGCCATCAACTGGTCTCGCCTCTCCTCGTTGATCTCCTGGTTGCCCTCCACGAGAATCTCACCTGTCGCGGGATGGGTCACTGGGCCTGCCGCCATCCTTCCCAAAACACGCTCGCCAAAGGGCGCGGCGGGGCTATCGGGGCCCTTGGTGTGGACCCAGAACCCCTCGGTGGTGCCACAGTCGTCGCTCAGGATGATGACATCCTGGCAGACGTCGATGAGTCGTCTGGTGAGGTAGCCGCTGTCGGCAGTGCGTAGGGCAGTGTCGGCCAAGCCCTTGCGCGCGCCGTGGGTGGAGATGAAGTACTCCATGACTGAGAGCCCTTCCCGGAAGCTGGAGGTAATGGGAAGGGGGATGATCCTTCCCTTGGGGTCCGACATGAGTCCCCGCATCCCCGCCATCTGGGTGATCTGGCTGATGTTGCCTTTGGCGCCCGAGCTGGCCATGAGGTAGATGCCACCGTAGTGGGACATCTCCCGTTCCACCATCTTCTGCATCTCTTCGCTGGCCTCGCGCCAGACGGTCACAGTGTGCTCGTACTGCTCCTCGGCGCTCATCAGGCCCATTCCGAAGTGCTCGTTCACCTGCTGCACCTTCTGCTGAGCCTCCGCGAGGAGCTGGCCCTTGCCTTCGGGCACCTGGATGTCGCTAATGGAGATGGTGATGCCCGCCTGGGTGGCGTAGCGGAATCCCAGGGTCTTGATCTTGTCCAAGACCCTCTGGGTCCCCTCGTTCCCCAGGACACGATAGCATTCCGCCGTCAATTCCTTGAGGGCCTTCTTGTCCATGACGTTGTTGTGGAAGGGAATCCTCTCGGGCAGGAGCACCTCATTGAAGATGAGGCGGCCCACCGTGGTCTCCACCTCCCCGTCCGGCAGGGCTTCATCCCGCACCCGGATCTTGGCCCTCAGGTCCACCAGGCCCATGGCATGGGCCAGCGAGGCCTCATCAATGCCGTTGAACCGCTTGCCTTCCCCCTTGACCCCAGAGCGGTCCATGGTGAGGTAATAGCTCCCCATCACCATGTCCAGGGTGGGCGCCACCAGGGGCTCGCCTGAAGCAGGGGAGAGCATGTTGTGGGTGCTGAGCATCACCTTCTTGGCCTCAGCCACGGCGGCCCGAGAGAGCACCACATGGACAGCCATCTGGTCACCGTCGAAGTCGGCGTTGAAGGCCTGGCAGACCAGCGGGTGGAGCTGGATGGCGTTCCCCTCAATCAGGACAGGCTGGAAGGCCTGGATGCCCAGACGGTGGAGCGTGGGCGCTCGGTTCAGCAACACGGGCCGGTCCTTGATCACCTCCTCAAGAATGTCCCACACCTCGGGGCGGGCCCGTTCCACTATCCTCTTGGCGCTCTTAATATTGGCGGCGTGGCCCTCCAGCGTCAACCTATGCATCACAAAGGGCTTGAACAGCTCCAAGGCCATGCGCTTGGGCAGACCGCACTGGTCCAGCCGCAGCCCCGGCCCCACGACGATGACGGAGCGCCCGCTGTAGTCCACGCGCTTGCCCAACAGGTTCTGGCGGAACCGTCCCTGCTTGCCTCGCAGCAGGTCGGAAAGGGACTTGAGGCGATGGTTGTGGCTGCCGGCAATAGCCCTGCCGCGCCGCCCATTATCAATGAGGGCATCCACCGCCTCCTGGAGCATCCGCTTCTCGTTGCGAATGATGATGTCAGGCGCCTCCAACTCCATGAGCCTCAGGAGGCGGTTGTTGCGGTTGATGACCCTGCGGTACAGGTCGTTGAGGTCGCTGGTCGCAAACCTGCCGCCGTCCAGTTGCACCATAGGGCGCAGGTCTGGAGGCAGGACAGGCAGCACCGTCAATATGATCCACTCGGGCTTGTTTCCGCTGCGCCGGAAGGCCTCCACCACCTTCAATCGTTTGACGGCCTTCCTTCGGCGATGGGCCGAGGTCGACTTCATCTCCACGAGTAGAGTCTCTCGCAGGGCTTCCAGGTCGAGCTTTTTCAGAATCTCCAGCAGCGCCTCGGCCCCCATGCCCGACTTGAAGACGTTCGGGTACCGGTCTCGGAGCTCGCGGAAGCGGATCTCAGGGAGGAGCTGCTGGGTGCACAGGTCCTCCACCTCGTCCATGCGGGCCTGGTGCTCCTCCTCCAAACCCTCCCTTTCCACGTCCCGCTCTTGGGCGATGCCTGCGATCTCATCGTCGGCCTGCTGTTGGGCCTGGACCGCTTCAGGAGTCCGCCACACGACGGTGACCTCCCCCTCCCCCACCTCCACCACAAGGCCAATACGGTCCTCCTCGTCGTAAAGGGCCGCCACAGGCTCCTCCCCTTCAGCAGAAGCCGCCAGCACCGTTCCACCGGTGATCTCCTGCCCCACCTCAACCTGAAGCTGGTGCTCCTGCAGGATCGAGTACTCCTGGCGCACGTCAGGCCTCAACGTAGACAAGGCTTCCGCCAGGCGCTCGCGAACTCCTTGCACGCGCTCCTGGGCGCCATGGTCCCGGCGCTCCATCTCCTGGGCCAGTTGGTCTCTCAGGTTCTTGAGGGCCCGCTCGCGAGCATCCTCATCCACGCTGACGATGATGTACTGGGCGAAGTAGAGGACTCTTTCCAGATTCCTAGGAGTAAGGTCCAGCAGCAGCCCCAGGCGGCTGGGGGTGCCCTTGGCAAACCAGATGTGGGACACCGGCGCCGCCAGCACGACGTGCCCCATGCGCTCGCGGCGGACCTTGGCCCGTGTCACCTCTACGCCGCACCGGTCGCAGATAAGGCCACGATAGCGGACCTTCTTGTACTTGCCGCAGAAGCACTCAAAATCCTTGGTGGGGCCGAAGATCCGCTCGCAGAACAGGCCGTCCTTCTCTGGCCGGAGGGTCCGGTAGTTAATGGTTTCGGGCTTGGTGACCTCTCCATAGGACCAACTCCGGACCTGCTCCGGAGAGGCCAGCGAGATGCGGATGGCGTTGAACTCCTGAGTCGTTGGCATCCCTTTTTTCTCCCTCCACCCTGGGTGGCTCAGCTCATCCCTAGTTGCAACGCCCACGCCGTCTTTAGCGGCCGCTAATCATCCTGAGAAGACACCCCCGCCACGTCAGGTTC
>SHYH01000056.1 GCA_009692865.1 Dehalococcoidia bacterium | reverse complement strand
CTGGACAAAGTAGTTCCGCTGCCCGTGGTCCGCGGCGTACAGATAGGGCTCGGGCTGCTTCTGCTCAAGAGTGCTTACCAAATGGTGTTCCAGAAACCGTTCCTCCTTAGCGGACAGTTGTCGTATGTAGACCTGGGGAGCTTAACGGCGCCCTCAGGGGTCATCCTGGGGCTCGGGAGCGCGGCCCTACTCCTCTTGCTTGTCCGCCTGCGTTCCGTTCCGGCAGCGTTAGTTGTTGTTGCAATTGGCGTTGGTGTCGGTGTCCTCACTGCGGAAACCGGTTTCGCGTGGAGGCTAGGACCCGCGCCCGTCACCTTCGAGCTACCATCGGCAGGGGATTTCTGGCCGGCGCTGGTGCTTTTGGTGCTGCCTCAGTTGCCCTTGACCCTAACCAACTCCGTCATAGCCACGGCGGATGCTGCGAGGACCTATTTTGGCGACCAAGCGGGAAGGGCTACGTCCACACGCATCGCCATGAGCATTGCGTTAGGGAACGTGTGGGCTGGCCTGACCGGCGGCCTACCTAACTGCCACGGCTGCGGCGGTCTCACCGCCCACTATCGACTAGGGGCCAGAACCCCCATTGCCACCACGTTTCTGGGGCTCCTGCTCATTGCTGTCGCACTCCTCTTCGGGCGATCTGCCTGGGAAGTTCGTGGCCTGCTGCCTGCCGCCACCTTGGGTGCGCTTCTCTTCTACGTAGGAATGCAGCACATCCTCCTAGGACTGAACATCAGGACGTTGGCCCAACTGAGTGTCGCGGTACTGGTGGCCGCGGTGGCCATGGGTTTCGGGGGGAATCTGGCCATAGGGGCCCTCTCGGGACTTGCCCTGTACTGGGGTTCGATGTGGCTCTCCCGCAGGTACGGGTGGCAACTCTTGCAAGCAGCCGCCGCACAACCCGTTCCTGCAAAACTGGTCGGAGCGCTGGAGCGTGTCATTCCATCAGGCTAGAGTGCTAGGCCGGACCGTCCAGGTTTCGCCTGGTGATCCCTCTCCAGCGGCTAGGGAAAGGCAAGTTGTACAGGCCTGCTTTCAGAGACGAGCGGGCGCTCGTCGTCGCTGAGGCCGTAGAGCACCTTCAGCCCAGCCACCTGCTGCCCCAGACGATCCTGGTACCAACGAGGCGCGTAGGCGCGGGGGTAGAGACGCTCGTACAGGGGCATGGCCCCGGGGAACTCCCGCTGGGCAAAGTCCAGGAAGTGCTCGCGGGTGCCCTATTTCAGATACAGGGTCTGGGTGGCCAGAAAGCGAGCGCCGTGGTAGGAGGCAGCCCTCACCACGGCGCTCAGGTTGTCCAAAGAAGTCGGTGATACCCGGGACCACCGGGGCAAGCAGAACCCCCGCGTTGACTCCGGCGGCCCGCATACGCTCCAGGGCTCTGAAGCGCTGCCACGGCGGAGACGTGCCCGGCTCCAGGCGCTCCCACAGGTCCCGATCGAGGGTGGTGACGCTGAAGCAGACGGTGCATCCCTCCCGAGTTGCCATGTCCGCCAGCACGTCCACGTCTCGCACCACCATGGTCCCCTTGGTCACAACGCCCACAGGGGTCCGATACCGGTGGAGCGCCTCCAGTGCCCTACGGGTCAGCCGGTACTTCCCCTCGATGGGCTGGTAGGAATCGGTGGCCGTGCCCAGGGCCACCATCTCGCGGCGCCACGTGGAGGCAGCAAGCTCCCATATCAACACCTCAGGAAGGTTGACCTTCACGGTGATGACACTGGAGCAGTCCTGGCCCGCGCCCCGGTCCAGGTAGCCGTGGAAGCGGCGGGCAAAGCAGTAGTGGCAGCTGTGGACGCACCCCCGGTAGGGGTTCAGGAACCACTGGAACCCCATGCCCGCCACGCGGTTCAGGGCTGTCTTGCACTGCGCCTCCTCATAGTGGACAGGGCCGCTCACCCTGGATCACCAGGCCGCACGGGCGGAGCAAGGAAATACCGAGGCACCCGCCATCGGCCTCCCTTGCCAAAGTCCATGATAGCCCCCCTCTCACGGAGCTCCGCCACCCTCCCCACAGACCCCGACCGCAGCCTCTCGAGGCGTGGTCCCTTGTAAAGGGCTCGGGCCCCAGGCACCGGTTGCCAGCAGACCCCCCAGTCCATCAGTAGAAGCTGACCCTTCTGTTGTGTCTGTGTCTCCATGTGCCATCACCTCCAGTGATTTAGAACAGAAGTTTCCATTAGTATGGAAAAGAACATCCGTCCTGTCAAGGGGATCTCGGTGATTCTTGGGGGTCTGCTGGCATTACACAACAGGTAGCGCAGAATTTTCGGCAAGGTCTCCGTGTCCTGTCGTAGGGGCGATCCATGAATCGCCCCTACATTGGCCGGTCCAGTCTAAGGGGCGTCCCGACAACATCGGGACACCCCTTAGACTGGACCGGCCACTATCGTCTACACCTATTCTTAGGAGGCCGTCAGAGGCCTTCCCCCATCGTTGAGCCTAACCCGTATCGCTGCGGAGGCGAGAACTGGTGGAACCGTTGAGCTTGTGGCTTCAGGTCGCCTTCCTGGCCGCCGTGGGCACGGCGGTGGGCAGCTTCCTTAACGTCTGCATAGACCGCCTTCCTGCGGGCCGGCCCATCCTCATGTCCCGCTCCATCTGTGACACCTGCCATCGACTCCTTGGGCCGAGGGACCTGGTCCCCCTCTTGAGCTACCTGTGGCTCAGGGAACGGTGCCGCTCCTGTCACGCATCCATCCCGCCTCGTCTGTTCCTGGTGGAGCTTCTCACCGGGGCCCTCTTTGCCGTGGTGGCCCTGGCCTTTGCCGACTCCCTCTTCCCCCAAGGCATCGTCCTCCTCCTCTACGTAGGCCTCCTCATCGCCATCTTTTTCATCGACCTCGAGCACCAGCTGGTGCTCGACAAGGTGGTCTACCCCGCCCCCTTCCCATCGTCCTCCTACTGGCGCCTTGGGGGCCCCCCGGGACCGGCGTAGAGGGCTGGAGCGCCTACCTCTCGGCCCTCGCAGGGGGAGGAGCAGCCTTCGCCCTCTTCATCGCCATCTTTTGGGCCTCCCGGTCTCGAGACGGGATGGGAGCAGGCGATGTGAAGCTGAGCTTGCTGGTAGGGCTGATGCTGGGGGTGCCGCTGGTCGTGGTGGCGGTGCTCTTGGCCTTCATCACAGGGGGTGTTGCATCCGTGCTACTGCTGGCCTCCCGGCGCAAGGGTTTGAAGAGCCCAATCCCCTTCGCGACTTTTCTCACGGGAGGGACCCTTGTGGCCATGGTGTGGGGTAACGCCCTGTGGGAGTGGTACGTGAGGCTGCTGTTCGCCTGATGCTGGGCGAAGGGAACGCCCCCATCCTTCGACAGGCTCAGGATGAGCGGCACA
The DNA here is from genome assembly GCA_009692865.1 of Dehalococcoidia bacterium. Classification (GTDB taxonomy): domain Bacteria; phylum Chloroflexota; class Dehalococcoidia; order Lucifugimonadales; genus SHYH01. Next base: position 6,084 of record SHYH01000056.1, on the reverse strand, counting down.
CCTTCCCCGCAAAGCAAAGGCCCCTCCTCCCCTGTGGGGAGCGAGGGGCCACCAGATGCGCAAATTGGAGAATACCCGCGAGGCTCTCCCCTACCTGCGCCTTTTACCTGCGCCTTCGCCCTAAGCCACGCACCGTAGTGTGGGTCCAGGGCGAGCCCTGGTCTACATGTGCATGCTCTTGCTTCCCGAGAGGTACGACTCAGGGTCCTTCTGAAAGGCGCGGTTGCAGCCGGGCCCACAGAAGTAGTAGGTCTCGCTCTTGTACTCCCAGCTTCCACCGGGCGGGTTCTTCTTGTCCACCTGCATGTGGCACACAGGGTCGGTGCCCCGGTCCTGCTTTCCAGAAACGAACGGCACTCGCATGCTTCACCTCCACAGACCTGATGTTGCTATCGTTCGTCCCTACGAAACGAGGGTCCGCCTCATCCCCTCAAACTGCTCGCGGCTGATGTCCCCCCGCGCGTAGCGTTCCCTGGCGATGTCCAGGGGCAAAGGGCACGGTCTCGCGCTGGGTTCACCAGGACCCGAATCCCCCACACCACAAGGGCCACCAGCCCGCCCCAGAACACCACCATCCACAGCAAGTGTAGCGGCGCCCACCACCAACTAACGCTTTAGCCTTGCAGCATCCGCCCCTCAGTACTGAGCATCTTCCCCCAACTCACGGTTTCCCCATGCATCCACCACCACATTGCGCTCACCTCCTTCGGGCCCACCCCCTGTTAGGCTACCTTGAACCTTTTGAGGCGCAGGGAGTTGGTCACCACACTCACGGAGCTAAAGGCCATGGCCAGGGCCGCCAGCATGGGGTTCAGGAACCCGTAATCGCCCAGGATGGGCCTCAGGACATCCGGCACGCCTCCCTCTCTGAACACCGGGTACAGGACCCCCGCCGCCACCGGAATGAGGATGATGTTGTAGAAGAACGCCCAGAAGAGGTTCTGCCTGATAGTCCGGATGGTCTGCCGGCTCAGGGCAATGGCCCTGGCCACACCCATCACGTTCCCACGCATGAGGACCACGTCCGCCGACTCCAGGGCGATGTCGGTCCCCGTGCCGATAGCAATGCCCACGTCGGCCTGGGCCAGAGCGGGGGCGTCGTTGATGCCGTCCCCCACCATTCCCACTCGTTTGCCCTCGGACTGTAGCTGCTTCACGTAGGCTGCTTTATCCTGAGGCAGCACCTCAGCGAAGACGCGATCGATGCCCACCTGGCGGGCGATGGCCTCGGCGGTCCGCTGATTGTCGCCCGTGAGCATGACTACCTCGATCCCCATGCGGTGCAGGGCCTTCACCGCCTCCGCCGACTCTGCCTTCAGGGTGTCGGCCACGGCGATGACCCCCAGGGCCTCGCCATCCCGGGCCAGGACCATGGCGGTCTTGCCCTCCTTGGCCAGCCGGTCCACCTGGGGCCCCAGGCCGTTAAGGACTACCGAGGCCTCTTGCATAAGGCGCAGGTTTCCAAAGAGGAAGGTGGAGCCGTTGACCGAGGCTCGCACCCCCCTCCCAGGCAGGGCCTCCATCCCCTGGTATTCTTCCAGGTTCAGCTCGCGCTCGCGGGCGGCTGTCACAATCGCTTCGGCCAGGGGGTGCTCGGAGCCCCGCTCCACCGAGGCCGCCAACCGCACCACTTCGGCCTCACCCAGACCAGGCACTGCCACCACATCGGTCACATTGGGCTTGCCCCGGGTCAGGGTGCCGGTCTTGTCCAGCACCACCACATTGATCTTGTAGGCCATCTCCAAGGCCGCGGCGTGCTTGATGAGGATGCCCAGCTCGGCCCCCTTACCTGTCCCCACCATAATGGCCGTAGGCGTCGCCAGCCCCAGGGCGCATGGGCACGCGATGATCAGGACTGCCACCGCGGTGAGCATGGCGTAGGTGAAGGCGGGCTCGGGCCCTGCCAGGAGCCACACCAGGAAGGCAAGCACAGCCACCCCTATCACCGCCGGCACAAAGTAGGCGGCCACCGTATCGGCCAGGCGCTGAATAGGGGCCTTGGACCCCTGGGCCTCCTCCACCAGGCGGATGATCTGGGCCAGCACCGTATCCTTCCCCACCTTCAGGGCACGGAAGCGGAAAGCGCCCGTACCGTTGATGGTGGAGCCATAGGCCAGGGACCCGGGGATCTTCTCCACCGGCAGGCTCTCCCCCGTCAGCATGGACTCATCCACCGAGGAAACCCCCTCAGTGACCTCACCGTCCACTGGGATCTTCTCGCCGGGGCGGACCACAACGATGTCCGCCAGCGCTACCTCTTCCACAGGGATGTCCAGTTCCAGGCCGTTGCGAATGACCCTGGCCCTCTTGGCCTGAAGCCCCATGAGCTTGCGAATGGCCTCTGAGGTTTGGCCCTTGGCCCGGGCCTCCAGGAACCGCCCCAGCAGGATAAGGGCGATGATGATGGCGGCGGTATCGTAGTAGACCGCGGTGCCGAAGCCCTGGGAGGTGAAGAAGCCCGGGACCAGGGTGACAGCCGCGCTGTAGAAGAATGCCACGCTGGTGCCCAAGGCGATGAGGGTGTGCATATTGATGGTACCGTAGCGCAGGGGGCCAATGCCATGGACGTAGAAGTACCAGCCCGCCCAAAACTGCACCGGAGTCGCCAAGGCAAGGAGCAGATAGGAGTTCATCACCCACATCGGCAGGAAAGGAAAGATCTCGGCCTGAAAGCTACACACAAAGAGAAACGCCCCCAGCACCCCCGCCACCAGAAATCGGAGACGGAAGTAATGGATCTCTTCCGACTTGCTGAGACGCTCCACTTCCTCTGCCTGCTCCGGTTGCCTCTCCTCCTCCACCACCTCCTCGACGGCGTAGCCCAGGGCTGTGACCGCCTGGCGCAGGTCATCCTGGGCAGCCACCCCCGGCACAAGCTCCACCATGGCCGTTCCCGTTGCCAGGTGGATAGATACTCCAGTGACTCCGGCAGTAGCTCGAAGGGCCCCCTCTACCCTTACCAAAGCAGCGGAGTCGGCCAGGCCCTTCACCTGGAGGGTCCGCCGCTTGGTAAGGACACGATACCCCGCGTCGTCTACGGCCGCTAAGGCATCCTGAAGGCGGAACTGCTCCAGGTCCACCTCCACGGTAGCCTTCTCGGTGGCCAGGTTCACGTTCACATGGACAACCCCCGGCACATCTTTGAAGGCGTGCTCTACGTGCATCACACAGGACGCGCAGGTCATGCCTCCTATAGGGAGCACCATATACTTCTTACTCGACGCGGTGGTCGTCATGCCTTCCTCCATTACCCTCGATGGCCGAGATGACTACCTACTTCTCAGCCAGGTTATACAGCTCCATGAGCTCCTGCAACACCTGCTCATGCTGGCCGTTGTGGATGCCTTCCACCACGTGGGTGCGCAGGTGCCCTTCCAACACGCGGGCCTCCAGCTTCTCAATGGCGCGTCGCACGGCAAAGGTCTGCTTGAGGACGTCTACACAGTAGGCCTCCTCATCGATCATCCGCCGGACGCCCGCCAGGTGGCCTTCAATGTAGTTGAGGCGCTTCAGTGCCTCCTGTTTCACCTCCGAAAGCATGGCGCGTCCTCCTCCGTCTCCTCAATACCCCTACCCCCTGGGTATGGGTTTATCACCCTCAAAAGTACCGGAATTCGGAAGGAGTTGTCAAGCCCACCATCTCCAGGGGGGAGCAATGGCAGTTAGCCGCATCAGGTAACCAGCCTGGCCTTCGCCGCAGAGGTGGCTTTGGGGAAAACGACGAGGGCCCCCAGCAAAGGGGGCCCTCGTTGGAACCATTCCGAAGACCTGCGCCTAGCCGCCCTGCTGGCCAGCCGTAGCTGGGGTGACAGGGGCCCGCTCCTGGGTCCGGCTGATGCCGATGCGCCGGGCCAGAACCACCTTCATGATGTTGGTGCTGCCTCCTGCGTGGTTCTGTCCAGCACGGGAGCGCTGGGATACCTCCTGAGCGCCGCCGTGGGGCACACCCGGCTCCTTGGTGCCCAGCAGAGAGTACATCTTCATCACTTCCCGTACCCGCACGGTTTGCCTCAGACTGGACTCGCGGCCATGAACGTTGCCCACATTCCCCTCGTACTGGACCTCCTTGCGATTGTGGTACATCCAATAGGTGCGCTTCAGGAGAAGGGCCTGCACATGGGCATCCATATAGGCATCCATGGTCGCCTGTTGGACCACAGGGTCCTTGCCCAGGGTGGTCCCGTCATGCTTAGTGGTGCGTGCATACTCCACCAGGTCCTCCATAACCTCGTCACGAGGGAAGGCCCGGCCAGTGCCGCCGTGCTCGTTCTCCCGACTGGTGGCGCCCACCTGCCACCCCTGGTGATCGCCGCCAATGAGGTGATCTCCTGGCACGCGCACGTTGTCCAGGAAGAGGAAGTGCTGATCGTCGCCGCCGATGAGGTTTTGCTGCCGAATCTCAAGCCCCGCGGAGGGAACGGGGATCATGAACAGCCCCATGTTGCGATGCCGGGGGGCGTTGGGGTCGGTGATGGCCAGGCCGTAGAGCCAGTCGGGCCGATCAGGCCCGGTGCCGCCGGTGATGAAGACGTTCTGGCCTGTGATGAGCCAGTCATCGCCATCTCGGACAGCCCTGGTCTGGATGCCCGCCAGGTCGGCGCCCGACTGGGGCTCCGTCATCTTATACCAGCAGGACTTTTCCCCCGTCAGCAGGGGCCTAAGGAACCGCTGCCGCTGCTCCTCGGTCCCCCACACCAGGAGGCCTGGGAAGACGAAGTTGGGGGTCACGCCCATGCGTATCACGTTGGACCGGGTGAGTTCCTCCTCAATGACACTCTCATGGTTGGCGGAGAGGCCCCCGCCGCCGTACTCCTTGGGATAGGTGGGGTAGAGCCACCCATGCTTGGCCAGCTCCTTCCGAAACCCCAGAAACCACTTGTAGTCGTCGGAGTCCAACTCCTGGCTGTCAACGGGCTGTTTCCTGTCCGCAGGGACGTTCTTCTCTAGCCACGCGCGAAACTCGTGGCGGAAGCGGTCCAACTCCGCGGTGTCCCTATCGGCTATTGCGAAATCCATTGGGTCCTCCTCTTGACAAAGCTGCTGCTTAGTCCCGCCTCCCAGGTGATGTAAGGGTGCCTGTTAAGTGCACGGAGCCATTATAGGGAAAGCATTTGGAGGTGTCAATGCCCCGCCTGCCGGAGATCAAGCGACGGATTTCTGCGTCCTGTGGCTCGCACCGGCCCGGTTACTGCGTGGCTGCCAGGGCGTCCAGGACCCCGAGCTCGCGGTCCTGGAGTTCGGGCAGGAAAGTCTCCTCGACCGGGCCCAGGCTGGCGAAGAACTCTTGATTAGAGGAGAACCGGCCATCCAAGACCGAGTACAACACGGTGCCGACGGCGCTCCACTTGGCCACCAGGTCTATGTCCTTGGTCTTCGCCACAGCGGCGCTGATAGCCTGGAGGGTCGCCCGCGACTGGGCGTCGGCGCTTTGGTGCCACCACTCCAAATACAGGTCCGAGATGACCGTGAGGCGCCCAAGGGCCACGGCCCGCTCTCGCGCCAGGGAGGAGGTGGTGCCTCGGGTGTCCTCCGCCGTGTCAGAGCATCCAGGTCCTTTTTGCCGGTGGAGAGGTCCCCTTGTGCAGTGGCAATGCTCTGCTTGAGGGTGTTCTGCCCACTGATCAGAGTGTCCAAAGACCCCTTGGCTGCCGTGGTCTCGCCCTCCAGAGCCGTCAGCCTACTGGTGGCTGCGGCCAAGTCCAGACGCGCCTTGGCCAGGTCCTGGCGAGTGGCCTCCAGGTCCTTTTGAGCGCTCGCCACCTGCTGCTGGGTCGCCTCCAAGTCGCTTGTGGAGGCGCAGGCGCTAGTCACCAGGACAACAGACACTAGCAGTAGCAGTAGCAGGAAAAGCATCCACTTCCCCACTCCCATGACACCCTCCTCATGCCACCAGGCCCCACCCCAAGGACAAGGGCGCCGGGGGAGGTTGGGTCAATGATAGGGACACCCAGAGGGAGCGTCAACGCCAGAGGGAGGCGACTGGGAAAAAGAACAGGGCGCAGAGAATTGCGCCCTGATAAACGCGAACCTAGAGGAGGATGGTAGCGGGGGTTGGACTCGAACCAACGACCTTCGGGTTATGAG
>SHYH01000006.1 GCA_009692865.1 Dehalococcoidia bacterium | reverse complement strand
TGTTCCCCAGATATAACCCCTCCCCCCTTCCTGGACAGGAAGGGGGGAGGGGGATGCCGAAGGCCCCGCATCTATCGGGGGTCGAAAAGGGTTTTTCAACAACCTGCTAAGGAGTAGCCATGGCAGCGATGTTGGTCATCCGCGACTTGTTCGCGGGCATCGGCGGAGTCCAGATCCTCAAGGGAATAAACCTGGAGGTCAAGGCAGGCGAGGTCCACGCCCTCATGGGCCCCAACGGGTCGGGCAAGAGCACCCTGGCCTATGTTTTGGCGGGCCATCCCTCTTACACGGTCATCTCGGGGCAGGTCCTTTTTGAAGGCGAGAACCTGCTGGCCATGCGGACCGAGAACCGGGCCCGCAAAGGCGTCTTCCTCTCCTTTCAGCACCCCGCGGAGATCCCCGGCGTGCGTCTGGACCACTTCATGCGGGCGGGGTTCAACGCCATCCGCAAGAGCCGTGGCCAGGAGGAGATGGGCGTCCTGGAGTTCGACCGCCTTCTCAACGAGAGGGTGAAGGTCGTTGAGATGGATCGCAACCTGGCCAAGCGCAACGTCAACGAAGGGTTCTCGGGCGGCGAGAAGAAGCGCAACGAGATCCTTCAGATGGCGGTCCTCGAGCCCAAGCTGGCCATTCTGGACGAGCCCGACTCGGGCCTGGATGTGGACGCCCTTCGCAGCGTGGCCCAGGGCATCACCCAGTTGAAGCGGCCCGACAACGCCATCCTTCTCATCACCCACTACCAGCGGATCCTCAACTACGTGACCCCCGAAAGGGTTCACGTCATCGTCAACGGGCGCATCGTTCGGTCCGGCGGCGCCGACCTGGCCCGGGAGATCGAGGCCGAGGGGTACGACAAGTTCGAGACGGCTGCTGCGGCCCTGCGGTCGGGGAGCTAGGGGTCTCCACGCCATGACTCAGCAGGTCGCCTCCGTTGACAGATACTTCCAGGCCTTCGATGCGTTGTCCCGAGATGGCGCTGACAGGGACCCCTCCTGGCTCCAGGACCTTCGCCAGGCGGCCCTCGTCAAGTTTGGCGAACTGGGGTTTCCCACAGCCCGCCGGGGCAACGAGGAGTGGAAGTACACCAACGTTGGCCCTCTTAGCCGTGTCCCTTTTCGCCCCCTCCTCTCGTCCACCCCTGCCCCCATCGAGCGTGAGGATGTGGAGCGGTTCACCTTTGGCGAGCCCCAGTGGCCGCGCTTGGTCTTCGTGGACGGGGCCTACGCAGAGACGCTTTCCTCCGTGGCCTTGCTGCCGGCGGGCGTCTCGGTCCTCAGCCTTTCAGAAGCGATGGCCGCTCAGGGGCCCCTCTTGGAGCGTCACCTGGCACAGTACGCGGAGTACGAGACCAAGGGTTTCACCGCCCTGAATACAGCCTTCCTGCGGGACGGGGCCCTGGTGCACATCCCCGACGGTGTGGTGGTGGAAGCGCCTATCCACCTGCTGTTTCTCTTCACCACCGGCGAGCCGGACCTGGCGTCCCATCCCCGGGTGCTTCTCCTTACGGGCAAGGGCAGTCAGGCCACTGTGATTGAGAGCTACGGTGGCTTGGGCGAGGGCCGCTACCTCTCCAACGCCGTCACGGAGATCGCGGTGGGGCCTGGGTCGGTGGTGAAGCACTACAAGGTGCAGCGCCACAGCGAGCAGGCCTACCACATCGGCACGACCGAGGTGGCCCTCTCGCGAGACGCCAGCTTCACCTCCATCAGCGTGGACCTGGGGGGCGGGCTGGTCAGGAACGACCTGAACGTCCTCATGGTGGATGAGGGCGCCTCCTGTGTTCTCAACGGCATCTATCTGGTGACCCGCTCCCAGCACGTGGATAACCAGGTCATCGTGGACCACGCCAAGCCCTATACCACCACGCGGGAGCTGTACAAGGGCGTGCTGGGGGGCAAGGCTCGCTCGGTCTTTCACGGAAGCATTATTGTACGGGAGGGCGCCAGGAAGGTGGACGCGCGCCAGGAGGACAGGAACCTCCTGCTCTCCCCCCATGCCGAGGCGGACACCAAGCCGGCCTTCTGGATCTACTGCGACGACGTGAAGTGCGCCCACGGGGCCACCTGCGGGCAGATTAATGAGGACGCCCTCTTCTACCTGAGGAGCCGTGGCATTGGCGAGGAGGAGGCCCGTAACATGCTGACCCGGGCCTTTGTGGTCGAGGTGATCAACTCCATTGGCTTGGAGCCCCTCCGCACTCGTATTGATGAGTTGGCCATGGCCAAGCTGAAGGAGCTGTGGTAGTTCGGTGGCGCTAGGGCTTCCTTGCGAAAAAGTGCGGTATGGGAAGCCGTTCATGGTGAGCGGGTCTGGGGCGAACCTGGTGTACGCGAACTTGCCGCAACCAGGCGCTAGCGGGCTAAGAAGGAATCCATGCTGAACGTTGCTCATCTCCGTCAGGACTTCCCTATCCTGTTCCGCAAGGTGAACGGGAGGCCCCTGGTCTACCTGGACAACGCCGCCACCTCCCAGAAGCCGCGGCAGGTCATCCAGGCCCTGGTGGACTACTACGAGGGCTACAACTCCAATGTCCACCGAGGCGTCCACACCTTGAGCATGGAGGCCACCGACCGGTACGAGGAGGCGCGAGAGAAGGTGGCCGGCTTCCTCCACGCGCCGTCGTCTGAGTGCATCGTGTGGGTGCGCAACACCACCGAGGGCATCAACCTGGTGGCCCATGTCTGGGGCCTCGCCAACCTGCGCGAAGGGGATGAGGTGGTGGTGACGGAGATGGAGCACCACAGCAACCTGGTGCCCTGGCAGGAGGTCACCAAGGCCACAGGCGCCACCTTGAAGCTCATCCCCGTCAAGGACGACGGGCTCTTGGACCTGTCCCGGCTGGACACTATCATCACGCCCCGCACCCGCCTGGTCTCGGTCATCCACATGTCCAACGTCCTGGGCACCATTAACCCCGTGAAGGAGCTGGGCAAGGCCGCCCACAAGGTCGGCGCCCTGTTCATGGTGGATGCGGCCCAGAGCGTCCCTCACGCTGCGGTGGACGTCCAGGACATGGACTGCGACTTCCTGGCCTTCTCGGGCCACAAGATGCTGGGCCCCACGGGCATTGGCGTCCTGTACGTGAAGCCCGAGGTGGTTCTGGGTCTGGAGCCCTTCCTGTGGGGCGGCGATATGGTGCGAGAGGTGTGGTACGATCGGGCCACCTGGAACGACATCCCCTGGCGGTTTGAGGCGGGCACCCCCAACATCGCCGACGCCATCGCCCTCGGGGTCGCGGTGGACTACCTCCAGGCCCTGGGCATGAAGGACGTGCGGGCCCACGAGGTGCAACTGACCGAGTACGCCCTGGAGCGACTGAAGCCCCTGGAGGCGGTGACCGTCTTCGGCCCCCGGGACATGAACGTGCGCGGTGGAGTCGTGGCCTTCGACGTGCCGGGCATCCACCCGCACGACCTGGGAACGGCCCTCGACCAGGAAGGTATCGCCATTCGCACGGGCCACCACTGCGCCATGCCTCTCACCCGAGACCGGCTGGGCCTTGCCGCTACTGCCCGCGCCAGCTTTTACCTGTATAATACGGAGGAGGAGATCGACCTCTTCGTCGATTCGTTGAAGCGGGCCATCGGCTACTTCAATGGCGTGGGGCGTCGCTCCCCTAGGTCGTAGACCCCGTACGTCCAGTCGGGGTAGAGAGCCCGGTGGCGTAGGCCTCTTCTCAAGTCCCTTTGGATGGATTACGCTATGTCTTCACCGGGGTTCGACTTCTCCGAGTTGGACGAGCTGTATCGCGAGATCATCCTCGACCACTACCGCCGTCCTCGCAACGCCGAGCGCCTCCAGTCCCCCACCATCGAGACCCACGGGCTCAATCCCTTCTGCGGCGACGAGTCCTCCATTCAGCTGACCCTGGACGGCGAGGGCCACGTGGCCCAGGTGGGAGTGCAAGGGAGGGGGTGCTCCATCAGCCAGGCCTCGGGCTCCCTCATGTCGGACCTCCTCAAGGGCAAGACGGTGGAGGAGGCGGAGGAGCTGACGGAGCTGTTCCGCCGGGCGATGCAGGGCAAGGACCTCTCTGTGCCCGAGCGCGAGCGCCTGGGGGAGGCCGATGTGCTGGAGGGGGTGCGCCGGTTTCCGGTGCGGATCAAGTGCGCCTTGCTGGCATGGATGACCCTTCTTGAGGGCCTGGAGGGCCACCGGGCCAAGGTTTCCCCCTCTCTGACTCTTCCCCACAACGGGGGAGAGACTGCCTTCCCCCTCGAAGGGGGAAGGCCAGGATGGGGGTGAGGGCTCTTCCCCTACTGCTGCTGAACCAGGTCAACGTAATGGCCTTCATGAATCACCCTACAGCAGGAGGTGGAAATTGCTCACCCTGATCCTGTCGAAAGGTGACCTGGAAACTGCTGATCCTCGCGCCGTTGGCTCGCCAGGCCGTCTGTGTTACATTCCTAACGGGTCTCCGGCGACCAGTTGTCCCCGGTGACTATCTGCGGGAAACAGGTCGTAAGGTCATGCCCTTCCAGCTGATGCCCTATCACCTCGTCCTCCTGCCACTGTTGGGCATAGGGGTGGCAACAGTGGGGACGCTGGCCGGCCTGGGCGGTGGGTTCATCCTGGTGCCCGTGCTCATCCTCATGTTTCCGGAAGCATCCCCCACCACGTTGACGACTATCTCCCTTACCGTCGTTTGCCTCAACGCCAGCTCGGCGACCATCAGCAACCTCAGGAGAAGGCGGATTGACTTCCGGACCGCTCTGCTGCTCGTCGTCGGTGCTGCCCCGGCGGCCGTGCTGGGGTCTATCACAGCACGCCTGGTAAGCAGAGACCAGTTCGAGGGCTGGTTTGGGGTGCTACTGGTGTTTGGCGCGGTCTACATCCTGTGGCGCGGCGCTGGCGCCGGCCTCGAAGAGCAGCACCTCAGGCACGAGCCCAACCGTCGCATTCAGGAGTGGCGAGGCCCGCTGTACCTCTTCTACGTCAACGGGCTTCTAGCGGGGGTCGTGAGCCCCGTGGCAGGTTTCGTCTCTAGCTTCTTTGGCATTGGCGGCGGAGTCATCCACGTGCCGGCCCTCTCGTTCATCCTCCGGGTGCCGTTGAGGATTGCCGCCGCTACGTCGCTGCTGGTGCTGGTGTTCACGTCTGTCACTGCCCTATCGACCCTCGCGCTGACGGGGGCGATGGATGAAGGCTGGCGCCGCGCCGCTCTCCTGGGTGTGGGGGCGCTGGTGGGTGGGCAACTGGGAGTGTACCTCGAGCGACGCCTCAACCCCAGGCTGGTGCTTTTCATCCTGTCCGCGGCCATGGCCATCGTGGGGGTACGCTTGCTGGTAGCGGGGCTCCAGTAGCAGGGTTCACCCTGCGCCTATGCTACGGTAGGCCTTAGCTCTCCGGCACCGAGATGCGGGCGTAGTAGAAGTATTCGTAGCCTGCCAGGTTGGGGTGGAAGCCCGTCACGCGAGGCTGCCACGCCCAGTAGGACGTTTGTGTCGCCACCATGAAGCGCACGGCGCCGTCCAGGGCCCTTCGCTGGATCTCACGAATGAGGGCCTGGCGGCTCACAGGGTCGGCGGCTGTGGCCTGGGCCTCCAGCAGGCGGTCCAACTCTGCGTCTCTGTAGCCTGTGAAGTTGGCGGAACCCTTGCTGTGGAGGACACCCAGGAAGTAGTCGTTAGGCGTGGTCAGGGGAGCGAGCGGCCCCAGGGCGACGGAGAACTGTCCCTTGCTCCAGACCTGGTCTGCATAGTCCATCGGGTTTACGATGCGCCTCTCCACGCTTATGTTCACCGCCTGGAGGTCTTGCGCCACCCGCTCTGCCAGGGCCAGGGAGGCATCGCCGTAGTCGGCCACCATCAGCGTGATGGCAGGTTGGACCCCTGCCTGTCGGAGCAGAGCCAGGGCCTTGTCAGGAGCTCCCCAGTATGAGCGAAGCTCTCCTTCAGGCAGGAGCCACTCTTTGCTCTCAAGGGGCATTCCCATGCCGCTGAACGCCTCCCCTTGGGCGCTTTTCAAATAGCTCCAAGGATTGAGGGCCAGAAACAGGGCCTGGCGCACCATGACGTCCTGAAGGGGAGCCACGCGGGTGTTGATGGTGAGCTCCGTCCCCTGGCCGTAGTGGTCAACCTTCAGGAGCCCCATGCCCGGGTAGCCCTCTTTGAGGGTAGAGGCTCTGGAGGAAGGGACATCGGCCAGGTCCAGAGTTCCCACAGCCAGGGCGGCGAAACGGTTGTCCAGGCCTGGGATGACGTGCACCTGCAGGCGGTCGGAGGCGGGGACACCCTCCTCGTAGTAGTGGGGGTTGCGCGCCAGCACGTACTCCACTCCCTTGGCGCCGCTTTGCCACTGCCAGGGCCCGGTGCCGATGGGCGGAGCGGTGCGGAGATCGCCGTACGCCTGCACCACCTCTCGAGCTACGATCTTGCTGTGGCCGTCGGCAAGCGCCACCAGGAAGTCTGCGTCAGGGCTCTGAGTCTTGATCTCCAGGGTGTAGGGGTCCAGCTTGTTGAAGCCCTGGAGGTTGCGCAGCAGGGTGGAGTTCTCCCAACCAGGGGTGGCCTGGCGCTGGTAGCTGTAGATGATGTCGTCGGCGGTTAGCTCTCGTCCATTGACGGGCGACAGGTCTGGCCAATGCACGCCCTGTCGCAACTGGAACCGGTAGGTCACGGGGTCTACCTGCCGCCAGCTTACGCAGAGGTCGCACTCAATTCCCAGCGCGAAGGTGTGGTCCGCGGCCTCAGAGCGGAAGCGGAGCAACCGGCTGTACACCAGCCCTGGGCCGCTTCGATGGAGGGCAGGCGAGAAGGTCTGTTGGACGTCGAAATGGGGCGGGTCCGCCGACGATGCGATGGTGATGATGCGCGTCTCGCTGATCACCGGGGGCGGTGGTGGAGCGGGTAATGGGGTGGTGGTGGGTGGAATGGGGGTGGGTGGTGTAGGTGTGGGAGTGGGTGCGGCAGCGGTGCACCCTACGGCCATTAGGATCATCAGGGCAGCAGCGGCGGCGAGATTCGTAAGGAGTTTGGGGATGGCGGTCACGGTGATCCCTTCCTATCTTTGTGTTTTGAGAAAAATAGGGTTGTTTGCCCTTTATTTCTTTACTATACTGGCCTCGCTCTCTGAACTACAATAAGTTTCTCACCTATGTAGCGGCCTTTTCTGCCCAGAGGGGCAAGCCCTTGTGGCCTTTTGGGAGCTTGGCGTTTTGCGTCTCTTCGACTGCCACACCCACCTGGACCAGTACCCCCGCTCCGATATCCCGTCCATTTTGGCGCGGGCCAATGTGGTGGGAGTGACCGGCGTGATTGTGGCCGGCACTACGATGGAGTCCAGCCGTCTCTGTGTGGAGCTGGCGTCTGCCGATCCCCGGGTGTTTGCCGGCGTCGGTATCCACCCCATGGATGTGAAGGGGCCTGTGGACGATGCCACCTACCGTGCCCTGCGGGACATGGCGGCGGACCCTCGAGTGGTCGCCATCAGCGAGGTGGGCCTGGACGGCATGGAAGGCGCCCCCGACACCGCTGTGCAGGAGCAGGTGTTTCGGGCCCACATCAGGCTCTCCCGGGAGGTGGGCCTCCCCGTCATCTACCATGCCCGCCTCGCCTACCCGCGCATCCTTGAGGTCCTGGAGGAGGAGGGGGCCCAGGAGGTGGGAGGAGCGGCCCACTACTTCCAGGGCGACGAAGCGACGGCGTACCGGTGCATCGAACTGGGCTTCTACATCTCCCTGGCCCGGCCCCTCTTGCGCCTTCCTGACCTTCAGGAGGTGGTGCGGCGGCTTCCCCTGGAGCATATCGTACTGGAGACCGACGCCTACCCTCAGCTCTTCAAACGCCGCAGGGAGAGCTGGACGGAGCCCCGCCACGTGGTGGAGGTGGTCCAGGCCGTGGCCCAACTGAAGGGCATAAGCCTGGAAGAGGTGACGCGCCAGACGGGCGAAAACGTGTTGCGGATGCTTGGCCGGCGGGCAAAAGCGGTACGGGAGCTTATGGAAGTGCCTCTTCCTCACGTCGCTCAGTAGGAGGCAGGCCCTCCTCTGGTGGCAGGCTTCGGCGTGCGGCGCACCGATTCGCTGGCTTTCTCCCTTCGAGGCCTAGGGAGGGAGACGGGTTTCTTTACCTGAGGGGCGTCCAGAGTTACAATAATTGCAAAACACAGCGGCTTGGCTATACTACGCTCTAATGCCTGCTCCACTCAATTTTCACCAGCTGTACATCTTTTACACCGTGGCTAGGGTGGGGAGCTTCTCGAAGGCTGCCCAGGAGCTTTCCATTAGCCAGCCCGCCGTCTCCATCCAGGTCAGGGAGATGGAGCGAACGTTTGGGACTCCCCTGTTCCTGCGGCGCAGAGGCGATCACCAGCTCACCGAGACAGGCCGTATCGCCTTCGACTACGCTCAGCGCCTCTTTGTCCTGGCGGAAGAGATGCAGCAGGTCCTGGCGGACCTCCAGGGGGTCCGGGCGGGCACCCTCACCCTGGGCGCCAGCACCACGCCAGGGGAGTACGTCCTGCCTGCCTTGATCGGCAGGTTCCAGCAGCGCTTCCCAGGTGTCCAAGTGTCCCTCCACATCTCAAACAGCCAACGCATCGTGCAACATGTCCAGCGGCGTGAGATGGACCTGGCTGTGGTGGGGTCTGAGGTGGATGACCCGGAGCTGGTGGTGGCTCCCTACGTTGAGGACGAGATCGTGGTCATCGCAGCCCCTTCTCATCCATTGGCCAAGCAGAAGGTGGTGCCCATGAAGGCCCTGGAGGGCCAGCCCTTTATCCAGCGTGAGGAGGGCTCCGCCACCCGCAGGATCGCCGAGGCCTATCTTCAGGGGCAGGGGGTCCGAATCAAAGGTGTGGTCCAGGTGGGCAGCAACGAGGCCCTCAAGCGCACCGTGGCCGCTGGCTCTGCCCTGGGGCTCGTCTCGCGACATGCCCTCGGGCCCGAGTTGGTTGCCTCCATGCTCACCGTTCTCCCGGTGGAGGGCTGGCGTTGCACCCGGCCCCTCTCGATTGTCTATCGCAAGGACAAACACCTGACGGCGGCCCAGCAGGCTTTTCTGGCCTTCCTCGCGGAAGGCGCGGCGCCGGCGCGTCGGCGTCGGGGTAGGCCGCCTCGCGCCACCTCCGCTGCCTCTCCCGGGCCGTTTCGACGGCGGCCTCGTACTCAGGGTTAACGGGTGGAAACCCTCACCCGCTCTCATCGGGAGCAGGTGAAGGGCAGGCCGTTTCTGTTCAGAACTGTTTCAATGCAAGGCATCAGGAGGACGCCATGAGGTATCGTCTGTTGGGAGCCACGGGGATAGAGGTCTCAGAGGTGGCGTTTGGGTTGTGGACCGTCGGCACCAACTGGTGGGGCAAGATCGAGCCTGCGGATGGGATCGCCCTCCTCCAGAAGGCCTTCGACCTGGGCGTCACCCTGTTTGACACCGGGGACACCTACGGCGAGGGCTGGGGCGAGGAGATTCTCGCTAAGGCCTTTCCCCGCCATCGTCACGAACTGGTCATTGCCACCAAGTTCGGCTACGACTTCTACAACAACGCGGCAAGAGAGGGCCACCGGGAGCGCCCGCAGGACTGGTCCCCCAAGTTCGTCCGCTACGCCTGCGAGCAGAGCCTTCGTCGCCTGAAGACCGACTACATCGACCTGTACCAGCTCCACAACCCCAAGATGAATGCTCTGGAGCAGGAGGAGTTGTTCGGCGTGCTGCAGGACCTGATGCGGGAGGGCAAGGTCATCACCTGGGGAGCGGCCCTGGGGCCCGACATCGGGTGGTTTGAGGAGGGGGAGGTGGCCATGAGGCGGCGCAAGGCCCCCTCTGCGCAGGTCATCTACAGTATCCTGGAGCAGCAGCCGGCCCGCCGCTTCTTCCCCATTGCCCAGGAGGAGAAGGTGGGGCTGCTGTCGAGGGTGCCCCACGCTTCCGAGGTGCTCACGGACCAGTTCACCGAGACGCCTACTTTCGCTCAGGGGGACCACCGGGCGCTGCGCAAGCGCGAGTGGCTGGAGGCGGCTATGCGCAAGCGGCAGCAGGCCCTCTTCCTGACGGAGCACCACGGCCTTACCCTGGCCCAGGCCGCCATCAGGTTTGTCCTGGCCCAGCCAACCATCGCCTCGGTGCTCCCGAACATCACGACCATGGAGCAGCTCACCGAGTACGCCACAGCCTCAGACGGCGAGGACCTTTGCCCCGAGGACATGGAGCGGCTCTATGACCTGTACGACCACGACTTCCAGGCAGGCGAAGAGAGGGCTGAGCAGGTCGCCGAGAGGTAGGGCAGGGGCAGGGCACGCCCTGCACCTACGCTACGGTACGCACACTTGGGCCTGCGGCGATTTTGTAGTGCGGAGGGTTTCCCGTCTGCCCACCTGCCGTCAACATAGGGGCAACTCATGAGTTGCCCCTACCCCAGGACACGGAGATCGCTCAACCTGAGACTGTCGAACCACGAGCGGCTTTCCACACCGTGCTTCCCCGCGATGAGGTGCTAGCCCTTGTCCGCCCCGCTACCTCCGGGCAGGCGCCCGGCTCCGCTTGTCCATGACCCGATGCATCTCCCCCTCGATGAGGAAGAAGTCCCGTTGGGGGAGCAGGTGCAGGTCCTCCTGAAAGGCCAGGTACCACTCCTCTGGGATCCACCGCCGCACGTAGTGGAGGGTAGGGCCTAGCTGACGGGCCTCCAGGAACTCCTTCTCTTCCAGGACCGCGTTGGGTTGAATCCGCACCCTGTACGGGAAGTCCTCCTGGGGGTTAGCGTCCTTCCAGAGGGGTCGGTGGTCCTCGGTGAAGGGGGAGATGATGGTGGCCGTGGCGGCGAACTTCCGATCATACCGGAGGTAGTACAGGAGACGGTCCTTGGGCAGCATGCGCTGGGTCTTGCGCCGGTGCCTGGCCCTGAATCCCTGGAGGGTGAGCCCCTGCTCCTTCGTAGTGCGGTAGTTTTCAGGGGTGGTGACCAGCATCCAATAGTTGGGCATGGGGGTGTGTCCTTCCGGGAATAAGCGTGGCTACAACAGCCGTTAACGCCTCTATTGTAACACGCCCTCGCGGCCAGACCCCGTGGAGACAAGGTGTTTGGCGGTTTCGCCAGTGGAGAGTACACTGCAGAGCGCCGGGGAAAATGTGGGGGGAGCCTTGCACCGCGAAAGCATGGGACCGGCTGATGGCCTACCCCTGGCTGGGTTCCTAGGCGGGCGCCTGAAGCTGGCTCATGACGCTGACCATCTCCAGGGCGGCGAGCGCGGCATCGTAGCCCTTGTTCCCCGCCTTGCCGCCCGCCCGGTCGATGGCCTGCTGGGTGTCGTTGGTCGTCAGGATGCCGAAGATAACGGGCACGCCTGTGGTGAGGGCTACCGAGCTCACCCCTTTGGCTGCCTCGGCGGCAACGTAGTCAAAGTGAGGGGTGTCCCCCCGGATAACGGCGCCCAGGCAAACAATGGCGTGGTGCCGGCCCGAGGCGGCCATCTGGTGGGCTGTCTGGGGCACCTCAAAGGCGCCTGGCACCCATACCACGGTGATGTCCTCTTCCCTAACCTGGTGCAGGCGAAGGGCCTCGAGGGCCCCCTCCAACAGCCTGCGGGTGACAAACTGGTTGAAGCGGGCTACCACCACACCGACCCGCAAGCCTTCTCCTGTCAGGTTCCCTCGGACCTCTCTCACCAACCGAACTCCCCTCGCCCTTCGTCCTGGTCGCCGCGCCCCAGGCCTGTTATCGCTTCATCCTGTCGCGCCTGGAGGTCCCGCCAGTCGACGGGGTACCGTTTGGGACCGGTGTCGGTAGGTTCCCCTGCGAGCAGGTGCCCCAGCTTGTCCCGTTTGGTCTCCATGTAGCGGTGGTTCTCGGGGGTCTCGGGCGCGATGATGGGGACGCGCTCCACCAGCTCCAGCCCGTATCCCTTGAGCCCCACAATCTTCTTGGGGTTGTTGGTGAGGAAGCGGAACTTGCGCACCCCCAGGTCAAGGAGGATCTGGGCGCCGATGCCGTAGTAGCGGAGATCCGGGGCGAACCCCAGCTGCAGGTTGGCCTCAACCGTGTCGAGTCCCTGGTCCTGGAGCGAGTAGGCGCGCACCTTGTTGTGCAGGCCAATGCCCCGCCCCTCTTGCCGCATGTAGACAAATACGCCGCTCTCCTCCCGTTGGATAGCCTGAAGGGCCAGGGCGATCTGGGCGCCGCAGTCGCAGCGGTGGCTGCCGAAGACGTCTCCGGTAAGGCACTCGCTGTGAACCCTGACGAGGGTGGGTTGCTCTGGATGTATCTTTCCTTTGACCAGGGCCACGTGCTCGTCGGCGTCGATATCGCTCTTGTAGGAGTAGATAGTGAACTCACCGTACCTTGTGGGAAGGCGGGCTTCCGCTACCCGGCTCACCAGCTTTTCATGACGCCGCCGGTGGGCAATAAGGTTTGCCACGGTGATGATGTTGATGCCGTGCTCCCGGGAGAACTCCTCCAGATGAGGCATCCGGGACATGGTGCCGTCCTGGTTCATGATCTCGCAGATGACGGCGGCAGGGTACAGCCCCGCCAAGCGGGCCAGGTCCACACTGGCCTCGGTCTGGCCCGCCCTCACCAGGACACCCCCGTCGGCGTACCGAAGAGGGAACAGGTGCCCAGGTCGCGCCAGGTCCTCAGGTTTCGTGTCAGGGTCGATCATGGCCCGGATGGTGGCCGCCCGGTCGAAGGCGGAGATGCCGGTAGTGGTCCCCTTGTTGGCGTCTACCGTGACGGTGAAGGCGGTCCCCAGCCTCGCCGTGTTCTCCGACACCATGAGGGGGATCTGAAGCTCGGCCAGGCGCTCCCTGATGAGGGGCATGCAGACCAGGCCCCGGCCGAATTGTGCCATGAAGTTGACGGCCTCAGGGGTCACCTTTTCCGCCGCGAGGGCCAGGTCTCCCTCATTCTCGCGGTCCTCGTCGTCGACAATGACGAGGAACTTGCCTTCGCGAAACTCCTCAATGGCTTGGTCGATGCTGATGAGAGGCATATCCGTTGCTCCCGTTGCAAGAAACCTATTCTAGGTTCGGCAAGACCCCGATGGCATTTACGGTGGCTGGCTAGCTTCCCTGTGGAGCAGGCTCTCTACGTATTTGGCCAGGATGTCCACCTCCAGGTTTACCGTATTCCCTGGTGTACGAAGGCCCAGAATAGTCTGTTGTTGGGTAAATGGTATCACGGCAACGGTGAAAGATGAAGCGTCCCTACGGACAACCGTGAGACTCACCCCGTCCACCGCTATGAATCCCTTCTCCACCACATAGGGGATCACGTTAGATGGGGCCCGAAAGCGCATCAGGAGGGAGTTGCCCTCGAATTGCACCTCCAGGACCTGCCCCGTCCCATCCACATGCCCCTGGACGATGTGCCCTCCCAGGCGCCCGTTGGCGGCCAGGGGCCGCTCCAGGTTCACCATACTCCCCACCTTCAGAGTGCCCAGGTTGGTGCGCCGTAGGGTCTCCGGGCTCAGGTCTACCGTGAAAACTCCCTCGTGCATGGAGGTGATGGTGAGGCAGGCGCCGTTGACGGCGATGCTATCGCCCAGATGCATCCCCTTCAGGGCCACCTGGGCTGCAACTGCCAAGGTTTCCTCTCCCGTCGCTCGGACGCTGCCCGTCTCCTCCACGATGCCTGTGAACATTGCGACCATCCCTTCTTCTACCCCCGCCTGAAAGCGGGGGCATCATACCGCGGCCTTCAGGCTGCGGTGTCACCACAAATTCTGGGGACAGCTCTCGGTGAATATCTCATTGCCACAGCCGTTCCTAAGCCTTGGGGCAGTACCCTATCACCAGCAGGTCGTCGCCGATGCGCTCCACCGTGACACGCTGAAGGGCCAGCGCTTCAGCCATGTGGTGGATTCCGACTCCTCCCACGGGAGTGGGGGCTTGCCCCCCTCCAACGATGATGGGAGCAACGAAGGCCATCACCTTGTCCACCAGCCGCTGGTCGAAGAGGGCGCCCAGGAGTGTGCTGCCCCCCTCGACGATGACCGAGGTGACCTCCCGCTGGCCCAGGAGGCGCAGGAGGGCGTGCAGGTCCACCCGGCCGTCCTCTCCCGGCAGGGCCACCACCTCGGCGCCTGCACGCTCCAGCAGAGCCTGCTGCTCAGGCGGGATGCGGGCCGTGGCCACCAGGGTCTTGCCGGGCTGGGCGAGCAGCTTGGCGGTGGGAGGCATGCGGCCCGTGCTGTCCACCACCACTCGCAGGGGCTGACGCTTGTGGGGCGTGCCTGAGGAGTCTCGATAGGTCAGGAGAGGGTCGTCGGCCAGGGCGGTCTCGATGCCCACCAGGATGGCGTCGTAGACTCCCCGAAGGCGGTTGCTGTGGTGGCGCGTCTCCTCGCCGGTGATCCACTGGGAGTGGCCCGTGGCGGTGGCGATTTTGCCGTCCAGGCTCATGGCGAACTTGGCGACGACCAAGGGAAGCCCTGTGGTGATGTACCGGGCGTGGGCCTCGTAGAGCTGTTGGGCCTGCTCGGCGCCTTCGCCCAGGAAGGCGCCGACGCCTGCTTCTTCCAGAGTTGCTTGTCCCTTGCCAGCCACCAGGGGGTTGGGGTCCAGGACCGCCATGTGGACCTGGGCGACCCCTTTCTCAATGAGCGACTGGGTGCAGGGGGGCGTCCTGCCGTGGTGGCTGCAGGGCTCCAGGGTGACGTAGAGGGTTGCCCCCCGGGCCCGCTCACCGGCCTGGCGCAGCGCCACGACCTCGGCGTGGGGGCCTGGCGGGGGCTGGGTGACGCCCTCGCCCACCACTTGGCCGTCCATGACCAGGACGGCCCCGACCGTGGGGTTAGGGCTGGTGGTCCCGAGGGCATCCCTGGCCAGGGCCAAGGCCCGCTGCATGGGGCTGGTCAACGGACCCTCCTAGGCCCCATGGAGGCGGTAGTCGCGGTGCATTCTGCTGGGGGTAGGGTCTGTCTGGCCCTGGTACTTGCTGCCGAGGGAAGGGGACCCATAGAGCCGCTCGACGGGGGTGGTCAGCCGGAGGAAGGAGATCTGGCCGATCCTCATGGCGTAGTAGAGGGTGATGGGGAGGCGGGCCACGTTGGACAGCTCCAGGGTCAGGTGCCCCTTCCAACCTGGGTCCACGTAGCCGGCGGTGGAGTGGATGAGGAGTCCCATGCGCCCCAGGGAGCTCTTTCCCTCCAGGCGGGCCACTAGGTCGTCGGGGATTTCAATGTGCTCCAGGGTGCTGGCCAGGACGAACTCCCCTGGGTGCAGGATAAAGGGTTCGTCGGGGACCATCGGCACCATCTCGGTGAGGTCATCCAACTGTTGCCGTATGTCAATGTAGGGGCGACGGGAGTTACGGAACACCAGAATCTTGTCGTCCATGCGGACGTCCACGCTGGCGGGCTGAATGGACGATTCGTCCAGGGGATCAATAACGATCCTTCCCTTGGCCAGTTCCTCCTTTATGGTGCGATCGCTGAGGACCATGGGGCCTCCCTTTCCCGCCGCCGCGATGGGTGTATCCCAAAGGTATTGTAACAACGCCCCAACCGGGCCGCAATGAGGGGGGCCGCGACGGTGAAACAAAACCAGGACACCCTGCCGCAGGGTGTCCTGGTGAGAGTGCCAGAGACTGCTGTGTTACGGGATGGAGAAGGCCGCCTGGATGGTGACGGTAACCTCCATTTTGCCGCCGCTGATGGGCGTGGTGGTGTCTGCGGCAAAGGATGCCATCGCTGCTCTCTCATAGACCTGAGGCGCGGGGGTGCCTTCGGTCTCGGTGATGTACAGGAGCTTGCCCACGGTGATGTTGGTCAGAGAGGCGAACTGCTGGGCTTTGGCCAGGGCGTCCCGCACCGCCGCCTCTCGGGCCTGGATGGCGTAGGGGAGCGGGTTCTCGATGGTGAAGGAGATGCCGTTGACCCTGATGAGGTCGCCTTCGGCTGCCACGGCGCTGTCAAGGAGCGGGCCCACTCGGTCCAGGGCGCGTACCTTCACGGTGACCTGGTTGGTCACCATATACCCGACGATCTTGGGCTCGCTGTAGCGGTAGCTGCCTTGGAACCTCTCCTCATACACGGTGATGGGCTGGATGTTGAAGTAGGCGGTGGCGATGTCCTTGTCGGCAACGCCGCCCTTTTTGAGGGCCTCCTGCACCCTGGTCATGGCCCCAGCCGCCTGCTCCCTGGCGACTGCCACAGTGGCTTCCCGGGCCTCCACGCCCAGGCTCAGAAGGGCCAGGTCGGGCGCTACGATGACCTTCCCCGTTCCGGCGACCCAGATGCCGCTGGAAGCAAAACCTCCTCTATCCGACGAGACGTAAGATGCGCCAAGGGAGTTGGTGGAGATTCCCGACACCACCGCTCCCGAGGGCAGACCCACTGAAGCTCCGGCACCCGTGGTGGCGCTCGGCGTGGGCGACGTGCAGCCTGCCACAGTCATGGCCACCAGCGCGAGGCCCAAAGCTAGACTGACCCAACGAGCTGTGCGAGTGTGCATCATATCCTCCTGTTCGTGGAATCCGCTTACTCTTGGAGACGTGCGACGTCTGGGGAAAGTTCCTCCCAGGGCGTGCCCTGGCAGGGTACACCCTGCACCTACGTTACGGTGCATGATTGAGGGCAGGGGCTCAGGTGGAGGTCAGAGTTCAAGTTGAGTGGGCGCCGCGCTTTCACCCTGTCATTCCGAGTGCAGCGAGGAATCCTGGACGTAGGTCAACCATAGCGATGTGAGTGATGAGTACAACGCTTCGTCCTAGATTCCTTGGCCCCGTTGTACAGGGCCTTGGAATGACGTACTCTGCCCGGGTTCACCCTGGCCCGATGGGTGAGGTAGGAGATCATCTGATGGCCCGGCGGCGGCGCAGCCACCAGGCGCCGGACGCGACGGCCAGGAGTCCCAGGGCGCCCTGGAGCCAGGGCAACAGCGGCACTTGCAACGGGGGTTGCGCGGCCTCCTCGGGGGGTGGGGGAGAAGTATCTGCGGATGAACGCGATAGTTCCTGTGTAGCGGCCGGAGGTGTTTCGTCCTGAACGGCCAGGGACTCCAAGGCGTCGCTGGCGGCAGGGGTGGGCTCGGGCGCAGCTTCAGGCTGCACAAGGGCCTTCAGGGAGAGGGCCTCACTGCTCGGCATGGCGGTGGGGTGGGCGACGGGAGAGCCGATGAGTCCCGTGACCTCGCCCAGTATGAGCACCGCGAACAGCGCCGCCGCCGTGGCCGTGGCCAGGGGTGTCCCCCAACTGGGGAGGGCCCAGGCCATCCTCTGCCGAGGTGCCTGGGCAAGGGTGAAGGTGCGGGGCGGGGTCACCTGGGGCAGCCCGCGCACCGCTTGAACGGTGTCACGAAGCTCCTCCTGGTAGCGGCGGCAGGCCTCGCAGGTTGCCACATGTCTCTCTACCAGCTCCCTCTCCCGCTCGCTCGCCTGGGCATCCAGGTAGGAGGAGAGGAGCTCGCGCACCCTTTGGTGACGTATAGGTTCGCTTCGACGCCGGAACACGCTTTGTTTCCCCTTATATGAGACGCACGTTAGGGCTCACGGGTTCCTCGCGCAGTCAGGAGGTGCTCTCGGAGTTGGGCTCGGCCCCTGCTGAGGCGCGACTTGAGGGTGCCTAGAGAGACCCCCATCGCCCGGGCCGCCTCGCCGTAGTCCAGGCCCTGGAGGTTCACGAGGAGCACGGCGAGGCGGTGGTCGTGGCTCAGGTGGTTCAGGGCTTGTTGGATCTCGCGCTGGACCTCTCGACGCAGGGTGTACTCCTCGGGGGTCGGGGATGGGGAGACACTCCTGTCCCCCGACGTCTCCACCATCTCCTCAAGGGAGGTCTCCTGGCGGCGCTTTCGCTTGCGGAGGAGGTCGCGGCAGGCGTTGGCAGTGATGGTGAGGAGCCAGGCCTTGAAGCTTCCCTCACGGTACTGCCCCAGGGCGCGGTAGGCCGACAGGAACACCTCTTGGGTCACGTCTTCGGCCGCTGCCTCGTAGCTGAGCATCCGGAGGGCCAGGTTGTACACGGGGCCCTGGTACCGTTCCACCAGTTGGTTGAAGGCCGTCAGGTCGCCCAGGCGGCTTCGTTGCACGAGGTCCTGCTCCACCTTTGCCCTTGCTTCCTCCGCGACCCAGACGGTTGTGCTCCAGGGTACCGAAAAGGGCAGGAGTATGCTAGCCAGTCTGGTGGTCGCCTCCGGGCTGTTCGTGAAGGGGGCAGGGCGCTCCCTACCCCCACGGTGGCAAGGTGCTAGCGGTGTTTTTGTGTAAAGCTGTGAAGGGGTATAATAGGGCGAGATCCTTCGATAGAGGGTGCAGACGTGGTGCGATTCATCCGTGAGACCCTCGAGGTGGTGGTCCTTGCCCTGCTGCTGTTCCTGGGCCTGCAAGCCTCGGTCCAGAACTATCGCGTGTATGGCTCCAGTATGGTCCCCACGCTGGAGAACGGCGAGCATCTCCTGGTGAACAAGCTGGGCTACATCCACCTCAATCTGACCAGGGTGGAGGCCTTTCTTCCCGGGGTGAAGGACCCCCAACTCGTCACTAAGTACCGGCTCCACCCACCCCAGCGGGGAGATGTCATCGTCTTCCATGCTCCACCGGATCCCGGTACAGACTACGTCAAGCGGGTGATCGCCTTGCCGGGAGAGACCGTTGTCATCCGCCAGGGGCGGGTGTACGTCAACGGGACGCCTTTGCCGGACTCCTACCAGGTGGAAGGCGCCTTCGATTCTACGGAGCCCTACACCGTGCCGCCGGACAGCTATTTTGTTATGGGGGACAACCGGAACCACAGCAACGACTCACGTCACTGGGGCCCGGTGCCTGCTGAGAACATAGTTGGGAGGGTCTGGTTCACCTACTGGCCTCGAGACAAGATCAGCTTCCTCCGCTAGGTCATCGGTTCCAGCTTCGGCATGCTCAACCTAGCCATTGCCTACACTCGGCACTCCAATAGGTGCTGTTCATGATAAAAGCCCCAGGGCAAGAGGCCGTTCTCTAGGTGCTGGGAGAGCCGGTGCGCTACTTTTGGGCGGGGGCAGGCCCTCCTATAGTGCTCCTCCACGGCCTGGGCGAGGCTGCCCTGGTGTGCCATGGGAACATGCCCTCCTTGGCGTCCCAATGCACGGTGTACGCTCCTGATCTCCCTGGCCACGGCCTCCCTACACCCCTGAACAGGGAGCAGCTTTTGTCACGGGATTCTTGGATGGCCTGGCTATCTCCTCGGCCCACCTGGTTGGCAACTCGCTGGGGGGTCTTCTGGCTCTTCAAGTGGCCCGGGACAACCCTGGCCGAGTCCGCTCTCTGGTGCTGGAGGACAGCGCAGGCCTGGGACGAGAGGCGGCCGGGTTCTTGCGCGCCATGGTCCTCCCGGGGGTGGGCGAGGGGATGGCTCGTCCCTGCCGGGGGTCCATTCGCCGCTTGATGCGTATTCTGTTCTACAATCCCGCGCTCATTCCCAGTGACCTGGTGGAGGCCCTGTACCAGGAACGCCGGCGTCCCGGAAACAAGGAGGCGTTGCTGCACATCTTGCGGGCGGGGGTGACGGTGCGTGGTGTGAAGCCTGCCATGGTGCTGAAGGACCAACTCTCTTCCCTCTCCGTTCCAACTCTGGTTATGTGGGGACGCCAGGACCGCGTCTTTCCCGTGGCCCACGGCGAGGAGGCAGCCCGCTGTCTGCCGCTAGGAAGGCTTCACGTGTTTGAGGAGTGCGGCCATTGGCCCCATATTGAGCGCCAAAAGGAGTTTGACCGGGTGCTGGTGGACTTCCTGGTGGTGCAGGAGGCCAGGTGGTCCCAGGCAGGAGGGAGTGCCCTCTCCCGCGGATAGGTGGAGAGGACTCCCCGCTCATCCTGAGATGAGCGCACGACACCCAAAACCATCTTGCCACCCAGTGTTCTAGCCCAACGTATGACGCTCCGTTTGGAGTATCTTATTGCAAAAGTGCAGCCTGATCGGAAGTTAGCCCGATCCAGGATTAGGAATAGGAGGTCCAATGAGCGAGACCTCGTACTACGTGTACGCGCTGAAGGATCCTCGCACTTCGCCCGCGCGCACGTTCTACGTCGGCAAAGGCACAGGCGTTCGCGCTTATGACCACCTCGTCAGGCCCGATGCCACTCGCACGGGGCGCCGCATCCAAGAGATCAGAACTGCGGGCCATGAGGTCCTTGTTGCCCCGCTGGTGGAGGAGGTCTCCGAATTGCAAGCCATCAATCTCGAAGCCGAATTGATCTCTGCCTTTGGCACCGAGGACACCGGCGGTTTGCTGACCAACTCTGTTCTGCCATCGGGCCTCGGTACGAAGAGTCGACGCGAAGTCGTTCTACCCCAGGGGGTGAAGGAGAAGGCCCAGATCGGCCTGGCGCTGCTCAAGAACGCTGTCCTGGAGTTCGCGAAGGTCAACCCGAAGGGGATTACTAACCCCGAAGCCGCAAGCCTCCTCGGCCTTCGTAGCGACTACGGCGGCGGCTCCAAGGATTACCTATCTTACAGCATCATTGGCATCCTCATGCGCGAGGGGAAGCTCGCCCGGGAGGGTCCTTCGAAGCGACACGTTGCCAAGGTGGCATGAGTGGGCTTTGGTGCAAGGCCGTAAGCGTTTTCTCTTGGTTTTATGTTAGAAGCAGGCATCATCCTGGCGGTGACCTATACGGGCATTGCCGTCACGCGTCTTCCTCGTCTGAACCTGGACCGTCCGGCGGCGGCCCTCCTGGGCGCTGTCCTCATGATCCTGGCGGGGGTCCTGACCTTCCAGGAGGCTGTCGCCTCAGTAGACTTCAACACCCTGACCCTCCTCTTTGGCATGATGCTCCTGGTGGCGGTCCTCCAGCGAGGGGGGTTCTTTGAGGTGCTGGCGGCCAGGGCGGTAACGGTGGCCTCCAGCCCGCCTAAGCTCCTCGTCAGCGTGGTGGTGATGACCGCCGTGGCCAGCGCCCTGCTGGTCAACGACGTGGTGGTCCTTCTCTTCACCCCCGTGGTCATCCAGGCCTGCCGCCTCCAGCGGGCCAACCCGGTGCCCTATCTTATCGGCGAGGCCATGGCCTCCAACATCGGCTCCACGGCCACCATCGTGGGTAACCCCCAGAACATGCTCATCGGCGTCACCTCGGGCATCTCCTTCGCCCGCTTCTTCGTCTACCTGGCCCCGGTGGCTATCGTGGGGACACTGATCCTGCTGGGGGTCCTCTGGCTGTTCTACAGGAGAAAGCTCGCGTCTGAGGTGCCGGGGCCCCTCGTTGCACCTTCGCTGGGCGTTTCTCGGCCTTTGCCTGGGGAGACGGCGGCCCTTCTTCACCCGGCGGCCTCTGCCAGTTTGATGGACACCAGGGTGTTGGCGCGGGTTCTTCCGGTCCTGGGCCTGGTGACGGTGGCCTTCTTCTTCAGCTCGTTCATCGGCCTCAGCATCCCTATGATCGCCCTTGTTGCAGGGACCGCTGCCATGCTGGTGAGCGGCATCAGGCCTTCAGAGGTGATGAGGAGCGTGGACTGGGTGCTGCTGCTGTTCTTTGCGGGGTTCTTTGTGGTTATCGGTGGAGCGCGGCAGGCGGGGCTCCTGGACCTGCTGCTGCAGCGGGTGGACCTCAGCGTCGGCGCAGGTGGCATCCTCTCGATACACCTGTTCAGCGCTGTAGTGTCCCAGCTCGTGAGCAACGTGCCGCTTACGATGCTGATGCTGCCTCTGCTTCAACATCTGCCCGGGGACACCCTATGGATAAGCCTGGCGGCGGGCGCCACCCTGGGGGGCAACGCCACGCTCATTGGGGCGGTGGCCAACCTCATCGTGGTGGAGCAGGCCTACCGCGAGGGGGTGGTGGTGCGATTTGGGGAGTTTCTGAAGGTGGGGCTTGTGGTGACCGCTTTGACGCTGGCGGCCTCAGTGGGCATCCTGCTTTTGGAGTTCAACTTGGGCCTGCTGCGGTAGGCGGGGGCTCTAGGGGCCCCCAGAACCTGTTGTAGCAAATCCTTGCCCAGCCCAGTGTAGAGACCGCGCGTAAGGATTAGGGGATATGCACATGGGTGGGCTTGGCCTAGCACATAATAGACCCGGGGCCGCATGTTAGCCCTTATGTGCAGCATAGCTCCCTGAATTGTGACAGGTCAGAGCTCACCGGATGGGAGGTGTGGAGGGACGTACGAAGGCCAATGCGAGAGCGCGGACAATTGAGGCGGCTACGATGAGAGTTCCGGTGAAAAACAGCAAGCTCCAGAGCGGCCATTCAAGTTAGCTGCCTTCTTCACCAGAAAGCATGCTGAGGATCATGCTAGATCCGACCATGACCAAGCCGACCAGGGTCCACACCCACCAGCGGCCCCGCCGATCTCCGATCAGGGCGTCGGAAAGCGACCGCCGACGAGCAATAAGCACCATGATGCCGGCGACGAGGATCGCGAGCGACACATAGAGCCCAAGGCCAATGCCCACTGCCGCGAAGACGGCGATGGCAACTGCAAGGAGCAGTGTGCGGGTAAGGGCGGCTTGATTGCGTATGGTTTCCTCCATTCGTTCTCGTGAGGCATTTGAGGGTGTGTCTATAAATGTGTGAACTCAGAGCCGAAAAATGCCCAGGGGCTGACCAGACTGGCGCTGATCGGCAAGCAGGTCTGCAAAGAGTTGGGTCATCGCCTCGCCGTAAGCTCGACGAAACCTGGCGGGGTAAATAAGCAGCATGCGCCGGTAGAGCGCGACATGATTGTCCATCAGTGCTGCCGCCCAGGCGCCCACTTTAGGGCGCCCGTCTTGTTAATCATGGATTGAAGCCGCTCTACCTCACTTGCCACCGCGGTACGCCCAAGGGATGTCAGGCGGTAATAGCGCCGCCGTTGATCAGTGCGCTGCGGATCAGCTTGCTTGCTGCATTCCTCGATAAGGCCGTTATCGAGGAGCCGCTTAATGGTCCCGTACAGCGTTCCCGGGCCCATTCGCACTGCCCCGTTGGTGATGCGCCCAACCTCGCCCATGATGGCATAGCCGTGCCGCTCGTCTGGACCTATGGCGAGCAGAACGTGAAGCGCCGCTGGGGGCAATGGGGCGAAGGCCCGGG
Organism: Dehalococcoidia bacterium; assembly: GCA_009692865.1. GTDB lineage: Bacteria > Chloroflexota > Dehalococcoidia > Lucifugimonadales > SHYH01. The sequence continues at coordinate 21,385 of SHYH01000006.1, read as the reverse complement.
GATCATGCCCTCGAGTTTGAGGCATTGGTGTCTCTCTTGAGAACAGCTATAACAGCGTTAGGTATATCGATATATGATACATCAATATGAGGCAGATGTCAAGAGGCTCGTTAAACCGCACGTCATCAGAGACTCCTTCGCTGCTAACCATTTCCATGGATGGGCTAACTTGGGTCTTTGAACCCGGGGAGCGCATGGCAAACTGCAGCACGGGGGAACCCGTGATCCTGCCAGACGGGCGGGTGCGGATGTATTGCAAGGGTTACGATCCTGTGAATAATCGGTATGAACAGGGGATCACAAGCGCCATCTCCTCAGATGGCGGACTGACTTTCCGGCGTGAGCCTGGCCGGCGCATCGAACCTGGCTGGCACGGAGAGCTTGACCGGGATGACACGTTTGGATCAACTGTTGTGAGGTTTTCTGACGGCAGGCTACGGATGTACTACACCGGCTTCAAGCGGGCCTTCGACTATATGTTTGGAAGGAAGGGCGTCGCCCTTTCATCGGTATCTACGGATGGGCTGATATGGACGCCGGAGCCGGGAGTGCGGATAGCGCCCGATGACTGGATTGACCCGCCACGACCTCTAGGGGGTGGACCAGCCCCAGTTGTCAGCTTGCTTGGAAGTGATATTCGTGGCATCCATGCAGTGTCGACCGGAGGCCGGGTCGAGCTGTATTTTAATGGAACCGGTATGTCTGGAGGGGTCTGTAAGAGCGTCTCAAACAACGGGCTGAGCTTCGGTCAGATTGAAGAGGTGTTAGTCAACAGTGACACCCCTGCCTACGGCCCTGGGGTACCCGGCGTGCCTGGTGATCCGAATCTGCTAGGTTTGCCAGACGGCCAGTTGCTGATGTACTTCTCCCATGGCCCAGATGAAGAACGGGCCCACATGGGGGCCTGGATTGCTCGATGGGTCCGGTAGCGCTGCTCTACCCATTTTCAGGAAAGGCCCGCTCTATGACTGAGCTATGACATGCTGGCTCCCGAGGTAGGACTCGAACCTACGACCAACCGGTTAACAGCCGGCCGCTCTACCGCTGAGCTACTCGGGAGTGTGAGAAGGAAGGGGTCGCTGGCCTATTATAGCGGGGCCTTGGTGCTCTGAGCAACGGCGGCGTACTTCTCTACGACCAACCGGCTGCCAGTCGGGAAACCTCAGCCTAGCGGTAGCGGTTCAGTCGCATCGTCGTATAGCCCTGGCCCGCCCGCTGGTTGTAGTTGTCCATCACCACCTGGTGGCGGGCCGAGTGCTCCCACGTCTTGAAGGCCGCCTCGCTCTCCCACTCGCTCAGGATCACGTAGGCGCTGGCGTCATCGGCGGGGCGCAGCACCTCCACCTGGACAAAGCCCGCTTGCTGGCGTACGAGCCCGAGAAGCTCCTGTAAGTTCTGCTCGAACTGCGTTTGGAACTCAGGCTTGGGCACCAGCTTGAGGTAGCTGACGACGGACACGGTCCCTCCCGTGGCTCTGCTGATTCTCCCCAGTATAGCGTGCTTTGGCCCCGGCTCGTATCTGGAACGGATGGGAAGCCCCCTGGCATGAATCCTGAGTGGGCGGGCCAACGTATCTTATGTTGGGTTACAAATTTCCTTGGCGTATCGACACCACGGTGCAAACCTGGCCAAAGGAGGCATGCGATGAAGCGAGTTCTGGCCTTACTCATGATGGTAGTACTGGTGGCCCTGATGGGGGCCTGCGCCGCCGAGCCGACTGCGACGCCTGTTCCTCCGACGCCGGTGCCCCCGACCGCAACGGCTGAGGCGATGATGAGGACGGCGGCTGAGGACGTTCTCCTCATAGTCTTAAACTCGCAGAACAGCTCGGGCCAAAACGGTTGGGCCATGCTAACGGCCAAGGGCGCCCAGACCGAGGTGGTGCTGAGCTTATCGGCTGGGACAATGGAATCCGAGCTGGTCCACATCCACACCGGCCCGTGCGGCCCGACCCTGGGCAGGGTTGAATACGACCTTACCAACATCGCCGGGGGTACGTCATCCACTACGGTGAATGTGGCCCTGGCCGCTTTGCGCACAGGCACCTTCGCCATCAACGCACACCAGAAGGGGAACGCCGGGGTTTACATGGCCTGTGGGGCTATCCCCGCGGCTCTAGCGACCTCGCAAGCTCCGGCGGTTCCCAACTCTGTGGAGTCCACGTCCTCCAAGAGCGATGCGTCAGGGTATTGAAGGGGCCTGAGGCGACATTGGGGCAAAGGATAGGGCGGCGTCGTAGCGCCGCCCTATCCTTTTAAGAACCTGCCCGCTGGTGCAGAGGGTGGTCCGGGTGATCACGGAGCCCGAAGGGGAGACGCCCATAGGAGCACCTTCCCGGACCGGGCCGAGACACGAATCCTGGAGGGGTATGGAGCGGGCGATGGGATTCGAACCCACGACTTTCACCTTGGGAAGGTGACACTCTACCACTGAGTTACGCCCGCCCTGATGGACATTGTAGGAAGTGCGGGGCGTGCCGTCAACAAACGGCCTTAGAAGGATGCGGGAAAGGGGTGTCCAGAGGGGCGAAGCCCCTTTAACGGGGGTCTGGGGGTGACCCCCAGATATAAATCCCTCCCCCTTCCTGACCAGGAAGGGGGAAAGGGGGATGGTCAAAAGGGTTTTTCATCACCCTGCTAGTCCAGCACCCTGGGCAGGCTGGTTGAACCCATGAGGTAGTGGTCCACAAAATGGGCGGTATGGCGTCCCTCGGCAATGGCCCACACCACCAGGGACTGCCCCCGCGCCATATCCCCGGCGGCGAAGACACCGGGCACGTTGGTCATCCTGTTCCTGTCCAACTGGACATTTCCTCGGCCGGTCAACTGGACGCCCAGCTCCGCCAGCATCCCTGTAGGCTCAGGCCCTAGGAAGCCGAGGGCCAGGAGCACCAGGTCTGTCTCGATCTCAAACTCGCTTCCTGGGATCTCCTTCATTTGAGAACGGCCCGAGGCATCAGGGGGACTCCACTCCAACCTGGCGGCGTGGAGTTTCTCTACGCGCCCGTTGCGGCCTGAGAAGCCCTTGGTCAGCATACTATAGTCGAGGAGGCCACCCTCCTCCGCGGCTGAAGAGAGTCGCAAGACCTGCGGCCACTCTGGCCAGGGGTTGGTGGGCCTGCGGTCGTTGGGGGGCTTGGGCAACAGCTCAATCTGATAGACCGCCTCTGCCCCCTGCCGATGAACGGTGCCCAGGCAGTCAGCACCCGTATCACCCCCGCCCAGGATAACCACCCGCTTGCCCTTAGCGGTAAGACGCTCCTCCGGGGGGATAGCCTGTCCAGCGTTCAGCTTGTTCTGCTGCGTCAGGTACTCCATGGCAAAGTGAATCCCCTTGAGGTCGCGCCCAGGGACGGGGAGGTCCCTGGGTTTGGTAGCGCCTCCAGTCAGCACGATGGCGTCGTAGTCCCGCTGGAGCTGCGCGGCTGGGAGGGTTACCCCGACGTGAACGCCTGTCCTGAACTCCACCTCCTCCGCAGCCATCTGGTCCACTCGCCGCTGGACCACGTCCTTTCCCAGCTTGAAGTCGGGGATGCCGAGGCGGAGGAGCCCCCCAATGTACTCGGCCCGCTCGAAGACGGTGACCCAGTGGCCGGCCCGGTTGAGCTGCTGGGCCGCCGCCAGCCCCGAGGGGCCCGAGCCGATGATGGCCACCCGCTTCCCGGTGCGATGCGCCGGGGGATTCGGCTTGATCCATCCCTCCTCGAATCCCCGGTCGGATATGGTGCGTTCGATGTGCTCAATGGTGACGGGATCGTTGTTGATGGAGAGGACGCAGGACGCCTCACAGGGGGCTGGACAGATGCGCCCAGTGAAATCCGGGAAGTTGTTGGTGGACTCCAGGACCGCCAGGGCTTCCTTCCAGCGGCCTTTGTAGACCAGGTCGTTCCAGTCGGGGATGATGTTCCCCAGGGGACAGCCATGCTGGCAGAAGGGCAACGCACAGTTCATGCAGCGGGCGCCCTGGTCCCGGGCATGCTGCTCCGGCCACTTCAAGTAGAACTCCTTGAAGTCGCTGATGCGGACGCCGGTGGGCCGCTTGGGGAGCCCTTGGCGTGGGAACTCTTTGAATCCGGTTGGCTTGCCCATAGTGTCTGTTGGTTAACAGGGTGCTGAAAAACCCTTTCGACCATCCCCCTTTCCCCCTTCCTAGCCAGGAAGGGGGAAAAATTTATATCTGAGGGTCACCCCCCAGACCCCCGCCAAAGGGGCTTCGCCGCTCTGGACACCTCTTTCCCTGCAGTCTGTTACTCCACCCCGACGGCCATGGCCGCCTGCCTCTGCAGCTCCAGGACTCGCTTGTAGTCCCGAGGCATAACCCGCACGAATTTGTGGATCATGGTGTCCCATTCGGCGAGGACTCTGCGGGCGTTAGAGCTGCCGGTGTATTCGTAGTGACCTTCCAGAAGGGTCCGCAGTGTGGTCAGGTCATCCTCTTCTTCCACAGGCCCTAGCTCCACCATGTCGTGGTTGCAACGCGAGGAGAAGGTTTCATCCTCGTCCAGCACGTAGGCGATGCCGCCGCTCATGCCGGCGGCGAAGTTGCGTCCAGTGGGCCCCAGGACCACCACTCGGCCGCCCGTCATGTACTCGCAGCCGTGGTCGCCCATCCCTTCAACGACGGCGCGAACGCCGCTGTTGCGGACGCAGAACCGCTCGCCCGCCAAGCCCCGGATATAGGCTTCGCCTCCCGTGGCGCCGTAGAGGACGGTGTTGCCCACGATGACGTTCCTCTCCGGGATATAGGCCGCCTTCTTGGGTGGAAAGAGCATAATGCGCCCGCCCGATAGCCCCTTGCCCATATAATCGTTGGAATCCCCCTCCAGGATGAAGGTGATGCCTTTGGCCAGCCAGGCGCCGAAGCTCTGGCCCGCTGATCCTTTGAAGCGGACGGTGATGGTGTCGGGTGGCAGACCGGACTCGCCATGGCGTTTGGCCACCTCGCCGCTCAGCATGCCCCCCACGGCGCGGTTGGAGTTACGAATGGGCATCTCCAGCTCGATGGGCTCCCGCTCCGCTCCTGAGAGCACCGTCTCCTCCAGCGCAGGCTGGGAGAGCCGGATCAGCTCGTGATCCAGGGCCTCCTCCAGCCGATGGTCCTGCTCCTGGGAGTGGTGGAGGGCTACGGACGGCGGGACCTGGGGCATGAAGAGCAGGGGAGAAATGTCCACGCCCTGGGCCTTCCAATGGGTTAGGGCCTTGCGGGGCTCCAGCTTGTCTACCCTTCCCACCATCTCGTTCACCGTGCGGAAGCCCAGGGAGGCCATGATCTCCCGCAGGTGCTCGGCCACGAAGAAGAAGTAGCTGATCAGGTGCTCAGGCTTGCCGGCGAACTTGCGGCGTAGCTCCGGGTCCTGGGTGGCTATCCCCACTGAGCAGGTGTTCAGGTGGCACTTGCGCAGCATGATGCAGCCCAGCACGACGAGGGAAGCGGTGGCGATGCCGAACTCCTCGGCCCCCAGGAGGGCGGCGATGGCGATGTCTCGGCCTGTGCGAAGACGCCCGTCGGTCTGCACAACGATACGGCCCCGCAGGTCGTTGGCCACCAGCACCTGCTGGGTCTCGGCGAGGCCCAGTTCCCAGGGCAGGCCTGCGTGCTTGATGGAGCCCTCTGGGGAAGCCCCAGTGCCGCCGGAGTCTCCGCTGATGAGCACTACGTCGGCCTTGGCTTTGGACACCCCTGCGGCGATGGTCCCCACCCCCACCTCGGACACCAGCTTCACGTTGATGCGGGCCTGAGGGTTGACGGTCTTGAGGTCGTGGATGAGCTGCGCCAGGTCCTCGATGGAGTAGATGTCGTGATGGGGAGGGGGCGAGATCAACTCCACGCCCGGCGTCGTGTGGCGGATCCACGCGATATAGTCGTCCACCTTGTGGCCGGGGAGCTGCCCGCCCTCGCCCGGCTTGGCGCCCTGTGCCATCTTGATCTGAAGGTCGTCGGCGTGCACCAGGTAGTTGGCGGTAACGCCAAAGCGACCCGCGGCCACCTGTTTCATCGCGCTGATGCGACGGTCCCCATTGGGGTCTGGGGTATACCGGTGGTAGTCTTCACCGCCTTCACCGGTGTTGCTCTTGGCCCCGATCCTGTTCATGGTGATAGCCAGGGTCTCATGGGCCTCCCGGCTGATGGAGCCCAGAGAGACGGCGCCAGTGGCAAACCGCTTCACGATCTCCGATGCAGGCTCCACCTCCTCCAGAGGGATGGGCTGGGGCAGGGTCTTGAACTCGAGGAGGGCGCGAAGGGTTGAGGCCTCCTCCTCCTCCTGGTCGACCAGCTTGGCGAACTCCTTGTAGGCCTGGGTGTCCGCCGCTCGGGTGGCGTACTGGAGCTTGGCCACGGTCTTGGGGTTCCAGGCGTGGTACTCACCGTCCTTGCGCCAGTAGTACATGCCCCCGAAGTCCAGGTCCAGGTGGTTGTCGGCTCCCCGGCCACGGTTGTAGGCCCTGCCATGGCGCCGACGGGTCTCCTCCTCTATGATGTCCAGGCCAATGCCGCCAACCCTTGAGGGGGTCCAGGTGAAGTACTCGTCGACGAGCGCTTTTCCCAGGCCCACGGCCTCGAAGATCTGGGCGCCCCGGTAGCTCTGGAGGGTGGAGATGCCCATCTTGGACATCACCTTTACCACGCCCTTGTGGATGGCCTTGATGTAGTGCTCCATCGCTGCGTCGCGGCTAACGCCTGTGTTCAGGGTCTGGCGGCGGGCCATCTCCTGGACGGTCTCCAGGGCCAGGTAGGGGTGGATGGCCCCGGCCCCGTACCCCATCAGCAGGGCGAAGTGGTGGATCTCCCGGGGTTCGCCCGACTCCACCACCAGGCCCACCTTCATCCGCTTCCCCTCACGAATGAGGTGGTGATGTACTGCGGCGGTGGCGAGGAGGCTGGGAATGGGCGCCTGGTGAGCGTCAACACCGCGGTCAGAAAGGATGATGATGGAGAGGCCGGCGTCTACGGCCCTGGCGGCCTCACTGCACAGCCTGTCCAGGGCGGCCTTGAGGGAACCCGGGCCGGCGTCTGGAGGGAAGAGGGTGGAGAGGGTGGTGGCCCGCAGCCGCCCGATGCTGATGTGGCGGACCTTCTCCATCTCCTCTTCGGTGAGAACCACCTCCCGAAGCTTCAGTTGGTGGACGTGCTCAGGGGTCTCATCAAAAATGTTCTGCCCAGACCCTATGAAGGTCTCCACGGAGGTCACCAGCTCCTCCCGAATGGCGTCCAGGGGAGGGTTGGTGACCTGGGCGAAGAGCTGCTGGAAGTAGTTGAAGAGGAGCTGGGGCCGCTCGGACAGCACGGCGAGGGGGATGTCGTTTCCCATGGAGCCCACGGGCTCGGCGCCCGTGTTGGCCATGGGCGCCATCAGCATGTTCAGGTCTTCTAATGTGTAGTCGAAGGCTCGCTGCCGCTCCAGGAGGGTGCTAGGCTCCGGAGGGTGGGTGACTGTTGAAGGGGGGAGATCCCTCAGGTCGGCCTTGTTCTCGGCCAGCCAGCGCCCGTAGGGACGGCGCCGAGCCAGGGTGCTCTTGATCTCCTCGTCCTCTACGATGCGACCCTCCTCGAAGTCCACGTAGAACATGCGGCCAGGCTGCAAGCGAGACTTGAACAGGACGTCTTCAGGCGGGACGTCCAACACCCCTGTCTCCGAGGCCATGACCAGCCGTTGGTCCTTGGTCACCAGGTAGCGGAAGGGGCGGAGGCCGTTGCGGTCCAGGATGGCGCCAATGTGCTTGCCATCGCTGAAGACCACGAGGGCCGGTCCGTCCCAGGGCTCCATGAGGGATGAGTGGTATTCGTAGAAGTCCCTCTTCTCCTTGGCCATGGGGATGTGGTCGCCCCACGCCTCGGGGATGAGCATGAGCATGGCGTGGGGGAGGGAGCGCCCGGTGTGGAGCAGGAGCTCCAGGGCGTTGTCCAGAATGGCGGTGTCGCTGGCCCCGGGGGTGGAGATAGGAAAGAGCTTGGACATGCCGTCGCCGAAGAGGGGGGAGGAGAACATGGCCTGGCGGGCGTGCATCCAGTTGATGTTGCCCCGCAGGGTGTTGATCTCCCCGTTGTGGGCCAGCGTGCGATAGGGGTGGGCCAGTTTCCAGGACCCCAGGGTATTGGTGCTGAACCGCTGGTGGACCAGGGCGAAGGCGCTCTTCATGGCCGGGTCCACCAGGTCTGGGTAGAACCCCTCAAGCTGGGTGGCGAAGAGGAGGCCCTTGTAGATGATGCGGTTGGAGAAGAGGCTTGAAATATAAAAGTCGTCGCGCTGTTTGAGGTTCGACTCGCGGACAGCCCGCTCCACTACCTTGCGAATGACGTACAACTTGCGCTCGAAGGCCCCTTCGTCGTGCGTATGGGGGCCACGGCCTACGAAGATCTGGCGGATGAAGGGCTGGACGCCGGCGGCTGCCTTGCCGATCTTGGAGGTGTCCACAGGCACGTCACGCCAGCCGAGGAACCGCTGCCCCTCGGCGGCGACGGTCTGTTCCAGGAGGTCCTGGCAGAATCCCCGTTCCTGAGGGTCCCGAGGCAGAAAGACCATGCCTACGGCATAATGTCCAGGCGCCGGCAGGTCAAAGCCCAGTCCACCTGCGACCTGCTGGAAGAACTCGTGGGGCATCTGGACCAGGATGCCTGCGCCGTCTCCTGATTCGGGGTCGGCGCCTGCGGCGCCCCTATGGTTCAGGTTGCACAGCACCTGCAGGCCGTCGCGAATAATGTCGTGGGACCGGACGCCCTTAATGTTGGCCACCACGCCCACGCCACAGCCGTCGTGTTCGAACTCAGGTAGGTACAGTCCTTGGGCCGCTGCTGGAGGCATCTGCCTCTCCTTTTTCTTTCCCTTACCCCCTTCCATCGGGGGGTGGAACCCCCTCTGGTTTTTGGGAAGGAAGAGCTACCGATTATAGCACGTAGAACACGTTGGTAAAGGTTCCTTGAAGTGGCTGGCCTGCCCTAGAGGAGGGGGAGGTACCGTTTGAGTTCGTAGTCGCTCACGTGGGTCCGGTACCGCTCCCACTCGATGCGTTTGTTCTCCAGGAAGCTGTGGAACACGTGGTCTCCGAGGGCCCCTCGCACCATCCCACTCTTTTCCGTGAGCTGCAGGGCCTCCCAGAGGCTGCCGGGGAGGGTGCCAATGCCACGGCGGGCCCGCTCTTCGGGGCTCAGCGCGTAGACGTTCCCCTCCACAGGAGGAGGAGGTTGGTACTCCCTCTCCAAACCCTCTAGCCCTGCTGCCAGCATGACGCTGAACACCAGGTAGGGGTTGCAGGCCGGGTCCGGCGCGCGGTACTCCAGGCGGACGGAGGAGGCGTGGCCCGCCTTGTAGGCGGGGATCCGAATCAGGTCGGAGCGGTTGATGCGGGCCCAGGAGATGTAGACAGGGGCCTCGTACCCGGGCACCAGTCGCTTGTAGGAGTTGACCCACTGGTTGGTGATGGCGGTGATGTCGGGGGCGTGGTGGAGCAGGCCTGCCAGATAGGACCGAGCCACCTTGGAGAGGTGCCACGGGTCGTCGGGGCTGTAGAAGGCGTTGTCGCCGCCCTTGAAGAGGGACTGGTGGACATGCATGCCGGAGCCGTTCATGTCCTGGACCGGCTTGGGCATGAAGGAGGCGTACACCCCGTGGCGCATGGCTACCTCTTTCACCACCAGGCGGTGGACCATGACGGTGTCGGCCATGGTGAGGGCGTCGGTGTACCGCAGGTCGATTTCGTGCTGGCTCTTGGCGACCTCGTGGTGGCTGTACTCTACGGGGATGCCCATCTCTTCCAGCATGAGGACGGTTTCTCGTCGTAGTTCCGTGGCCAGGTCCTGGGGGGTCTGGTCAAAGTAGGTGCCCTCGTCCAGAAACTCGGTGCTGGTTGGGCTCTTGAAGTAGAAGAATTCCAGCTCGGGCCCGACGTAGTAGGTGTAGCCCAGCTTGGCGGCCCGCTCCAGGTTTCGCTTGAGCACGTAGCGGGGATCGCCCTCGAAAGGTTCGCCGGAGGGGGTCAGGATGTCGCAAAACATGGCCGCAACGGCGTTCTGCCGGGGCCGCCAGGGGAGGATGCGGAAGGTGCTGGGGTCGGGGAGGGCGATCATGTCGCTCTCGTCGATGCGGGCGAACCCTTCAATGGAGGAGCCGTCGAACCCCACACCCTCGTTCAGCGCCTCCTCCAACTCGCCCGCGGTCATGGCTACCCCTTTGAGGGTGCCAAGGATGTCCGTGAACCAAAGGCGAATGAACTTGACATCCCGCTCTTTGGCCATGGCGAGGACGTATTGGATGGCGTCCTTATCGCGTTGAGTCATTCCTTCGCCACCTCCCGGCCTCCCGTTGGGTTCTCTGGCGCTTGGCCGGGCCGAATCACCCTGAGGGGTGCCCCGAAGGATTGTGATGGGCGTAACAAACCCTTGCCGATAGAGCTATTGTAGGCAATAGCCAAGGGGCTGTAAAGAGAGGCTGGGCGTGCTAGGGGGAGGCCGAGGCGCAGGCTGTCTTCTAGCGTCTAGGAGAGGGGTCAGCGAGGGCTCCGTCCTGGCCTTACCACCACAGCCGGCCCTCCACCTCTGACCGGAAGTCGTCGTACTCCCGGGTCCACAGGCCGGTGCTCAGGTACTTCCAGCCACCGTCGGCCAGCAAACAGACGATGTCGCCAATCTCAAGCCGCTGGGCGTACTGGAGGGCGCAGGCGATGACGGCACCCGAGGAGATGCCCGCGAAGATGCTCTCCTTTTCCAGCAACAGTTTGGTGAAGTAGAAGGCCTCTCGGCTGTGGATCATGAGACGGGAGTCCAGGAGTGAGAGGTCCAGGATAGGGGGAATGAACCCGTCCTCCAGGCTTCGCAGGCCTTGAATGACATCGTCGGGGTTGGGGGCTGCCGCCACAACCTTGATGGAGGGATTGTGCTCCTTGAGGCGGCGTCCCACGCCCATGAGGGTGCCGCCCGTTCCCAGGCCCGCCACAAAGACAGAGACGGTGGGCAGGTCTTCCAGGATCTCCTTCCCCGTGGTCTCGTAGTGGGCTCGGGGGTTCGCCTCGTTGCCGTACTGGTAGGGCATGTAGTAGCGCTCGGGCTCCCGGGCCCCCATCTCCTGGGCTACCAGGATGGCGCCGTTGGTGCCTCCCTGGGGGTCGCTGAAGTGGATGTGAGCGCCGTAGGCCCGAAGGAGCTGCGCCCGCTCCGGGCTGACGTTCTCGGGCATGACCACCTCAACCCGGTAGCCCTTGCGACGGCCCACCATGGCCAGGGAGATGCCCGTATTGCCGCTGGTGGACTCCAGGATGACCTTGTCATGGGTCAGCTTCCCATCGGCCTCGGCCTGCTCAACCATGTACTTGGCGATGCGGTCCTTGAGGCTGCCGGTGGGGTTGTGCCCTTCCAGCTTGGCAAACAGGCGCACGCCCGGCTTCGGGCTTAGCTTGGTAAGCTCCACTAGGGGGGTGTTGCCGATGGCGTCCAGGATGTCTTTCTTAGCCATAGTTCGTTGTGTGTCAGGTCCTGCTGAGGTGAAGCCCTGAAGCGGCCTTGACGCTAGCAGGGTGTTGAAAACCCCTTTCGACCATCCCCCTATCCCCCTTCCTGGCCAGGAAGGGGGTGGAAATTATATCTGGGGGACACCCCCTTACCCATCCCCCGCGATTCCTTGGCGAATCTCCGTGCCCAGATGCTATTGGACTATAGACGGCAGGCCGCAGAACACCTCGTAGTCGATGAGCTCCTTCACGGTGGGGTTATCGCCGCAGAGGGGGCACTTAGGGTTCCGCCGCAGCCTCACCTCGCGGAACTCCATGGTCAGGGCGTCAATGATGAGCAGGCGTCCCGCCAGGGACTTTCCCTGGTTGAGGATAAGCTTCATGACCTCGATGGACTGAATGCTGCCGACGAGGCCCGGCAGCGCCCCCAGGACGCCGGCCTCGGCGCAGCTAGGCACCGACCCCGGAGGGGGTGGGGCGGGGAACAAGCATCGGTAGCAGCCCTTTCCAGGCAAGTAGACGCTGGCCTGCCCATCGAAGATCAGGATGCTGCCGTCCACGAGGGGCTTGCCCGCCAGGTAGCAGGCATCGTTGACCAGGTAGCGAGCGGGGAAGTTGTCGGCCCCGTTCACCACGATGTCGTACTGGGGGATGATGTCCATGGCGTTCTCAGAGGTCAAGGGGGTCTCGTGAGTCACCACACGGACGTCGGGGTTATACCGTTGGAGGGTCTCCTTGGCCGACTCCACCTTGGGGCGTCCTATGGCGTAGGTGTCATGGAGGATCTGACGCTGCAGGTTGCTGAGCTCCACCTTGTCGAAGTCCACGATGCCCAGGGTTCCTACGCCCGCTAGGGCGAGGTAGAGCGCCACGGGCGAGCCCAAGCCCCCGGCTCCCACGATGAGGACCTTGGCCTCCATGAGCTTGCGCTGCCCCAGGCTACCTACCTGGGGCATGATGATATGCCGACTGTAACGGGTCACCTGTTCAGGTGTGAGGGTGAGGACCTGGGTCATGGCTTCATCTCCCTTGGTGGTTTTGGTCTTCTTGCATCCGCAGGCCACTATTTGAAGAGGGGGCAAAGAAAAACCTGCGTGAGCGGCGGGTTGCCCTGGCGCAGATTGAGCAGAGGGGCACGCCAAGCCTATTAGAGGGTCTCAGCCTTTGCCTCGACCTTGGGGTCCAGCCCCCGCTGCTGCGTTACTAGATCGGCAATGGTGGTGGAGCTGAGGACCCGGTCAATGGCCTCTTCCACCGACTGCCACACCGCTCGCTGGGCGCAGGCGCCGGAAAGGCTACACTCGTAGGGGTCGGTGATGCACTCCAGGGGTGGCGTGTGCCCCTCCAGGGTTTCCGTCACCATCATCAGGGTAATCTCACTGGGGTCCTTGGCCAGCATGTGCCCGCCCTGGGGACCTCGGCGGCTGCGGACGAATCCTCGGCGGTTCAGAATCGCCAACACCTGGTCCAGGTAGGGTTCAGGCATGTGCTGGCGAGCCGCGATGACCGAAGTGGGCACCGGCTCCCCGTCTGTGCTATACGCCAGCTCTAGAAGGGCGCGAACCCCGTAATCTACCTTGATGGGCACCCGCACTGCGTTCCCCCTTTGCGAGTCTGCGCTTATTCTAGCATGGTGGCTGTCAAGCTTCAAGGCACAGGCAGGCAGGGCACGCCCTGCACCCACGTGATGCGCGTGGTTCATGGCAAAGGCTAAGGTGTAAGCGCGAGCGCTTGCCAGGGGGGGGTCCATGGGGGTTCGGGGAACCCCCGTGGTGGTAGACCCCCATCACCCCCCCAGCAAGGTGCTGAAAAAGAGGAGTCCAGTCCCGACTCGTCGGGATTGGTGGGGGTCGAAGAGGGTTCTTCAACCGCCCTGCTAGCGGTAGTAAAACAGGACGGCCGAAGCGGTGGCCAGCCACAGGACGCCGGTGATCAGCAAGGGGGGGTCCAGAAGGGCGTCCTCGGGCCGCTCTCCCAGGGGCGTCCGATGGATAAGGTAGAGGTAGCGAAACAGCCCGTAGGCCACGAAGGGGATGGTCAGCATCATGGCGTTGTTTTCTGGGAGGTTCTTCCCCGTGAAGGTGTACAGCATGTAGGCGAGCAGGGCGCAGGGAGCCACAATCCCAATGAGTTGGTCCAGAAGGGCGGGCGTGTAGTGCTCGAGGCTGGGCCGCTGTGTGGCTGCCTGCCCGCTGGAGTTAGTGGTCTCGCTCCTGCGCTTCCCAAATCCCAGGAACAGGGCCCCCAGGCCCGTGACCACGTAGAGCCAGGGGGAGATGGGGGCGGCGATGACTACTGCGCCTGCGACGGCCCGCAGGACGAAGCCAGCTCCGATGGTGAGCACGTCTATCAGCACCACGTGCTTGAACAGGACAGAGTACACTAGCATCAGGGCCAGATAGAGGGCCACCACTCCGCCAAAGGCAGGGGTGAGAAGGAAGGAGAGGCCTACGCCGACGCTCGCCAGGACGCCGGCAGCGGCCAGGGCCACGGAGGGCTGGAGGCGGCCAGAGGCGATGGGGCGGTGGCGCTTTCGAGGATGGGACCGGTCCTGGTCGCGGTCCATGTAGTCGTTGACCAGGTAGACGGCGCTGGAGACGGCGCACAGGAGCAGGAAGGCCAGGGTGCATCGGCCCAGGAGCGCTAGGGCCTGTCCGGGCACCTCAAGGACCCACACCTGGTTCAGGGTGAAGGCGAAGGGGAAGTACACCAGGAGGTTCTTGACCCACTGGCGAGGCCGCGCGCTGACCAGGAGCAGGGCGGCGGTCTCCAGCCCGGGGGGACGGGCCAAGTTTTTGGGGGAAGATGCGGCGTTCACCCGTTTTGCCTCGCTGCCAGGCGCCTTTCGCCTAGGCCCTGGGAAGGCGGCCTTGTAGCAAGGATACGAACTCTTATGGCCAGCGTCAACAAGCCACCTGTCCCCAGAGGAGCCGGAACTAAGACAGCGGGCAAGGTGCGCCTGGACCGTCTGCTGGTGGAGCGTGGCCTGGCCGAGAGTCCGGAGCGCGCCCAAGCCCTCGTGATGGCCGGGTCTGTCCTGGTGGACGGCCAAGTGGTGGACAAGCCCGGGACTCCCGTGCCTCCGGATGCCTTCCTGGCCTTGAAGGAGCGTTCGCCCTATGTGGGACGCGGGGGCTTCAAGCTGGCCGCAGCCCTGGACGCCTTTGGCCTCCTGGTGTCGGACAAGGTGGCCCTGGATGTGGGGGCATCCACAGGCGGTTTTACCGATTGCCTCTTGCAACGGGGCGCTACCAGGGTGTACGCCCTGGACGTGGGGCACGGCCAACTGGACCTTCGACTGCGGTCCGACGCTAGAGTGGTTGTCATGGAGCGTGTGAACGCTCGCTACGCGTTCCCTCTCCCCGAGCCGGTGGATCTGGCGACCGTGGATGTCGCTTTCATCTCGCTGACCAGGGTGCTGCCTCCCACGGCGGCTCACCTGAAGCCCGAAGGGTTCGTGGTGGCCCTGGTGAAACCCCAGTTCGAGCTGAGGCGCCAGGAAGTGGCCAGGGGTGGGGTGGTGCAGGACCCCGCCCTGCACGCTGGAGCCGTAGGGAAGGTACTTCTTTGGGCGATTGACCAGGGGCTGCGGGTCCGGGGTGTTACGCCCTCCCCGATCCTGGGGGATGCGGGGAACCAGGAGTTCTTTCTGCTGCTTCAGAAGGAGCGTGAATAAGCAGGTGGGGGCTTGATGCCCCCACCCCGCTTTCAAGTTGACGTACCCTCTCCCTTGCGGCCCTTGCGATTTGCGGTCTCATGGCCCCCCTCTGGTATACTGTGACCGTGAGGTTTGAAGACCATGAAGGGTAGAGATCTTCTGTCCATAGCTGACCTGAGCCCTGAAGAGATATGGGGGCTCGTGGAGCGGGCCCTGGCCATCAAGCGAGGACAGGAGCGGCCTTCCATCGCAGGGGCTACGGTGGCCCTGATGTTTGAGAAGCCCTCGTTACGGACCAGGGTCAGCTTCCACGTCGCCATCCATCATCTCGGTGGCTATTCCCTGGAGCTCACCCGGGAACAGGTGGGCCTGGGCGGCCGCGAGCCTGTGGAGGACATGGCCAAGGTCCTCTCCCGTTACGTGGATGCTCTCGTGGTGCGCACCTTTGCACAGCGCACGCTGGAGGAGCTGGCCCAGCACGCCACCGTTCCGGTGATCAACGCCCTCTCGGACCAGGAGCATCCCTGCCAGGCCCTTGCCGACCTCCTGACCATCTACGAGCGCCGGGGTGCCTTGAAGGGTGTGACGCTGGCCTATGTTGGTGATGGCAACAACGTGGCGGCCAGCCTGGCCCTCGCGGCCTCCTCTACGGGCATGGCCTTCCACATCGCCTCCCCGGAGGGGTATGATCTCCCCACCAAGGTCCTGGTTACGGCCCAGAAGCGGGCAGCAGCCTCCGGGGCCTCCGTGACGTGTCTCAGGAGTCCCCGGGAAGCCGTGGTGGGGGCGGACGTGTTGTACACCGACGTGTGGGCCAGTATGGGACAGGAGGGCGAAGCCTCCCTTCGACGGACCGCCTTCATGGGCTATCAGGTGAACGAGGACCTTCTGGCGTTGGCGGCGCCTCACGCCATCCTCCTTCACCCCATGCCCGCCCATTACGGCGAGGAGGTTCCCAAGGGCTTTCTCAACCACCCTCAGTCGGTGGCATTTGACCAGGCGGAGAACCGCCTCCACATCCAGAAGGCCATTCTGGCGGCCATCCTCCAACTCTAGCGATGGGCTTGCCGGACTCGCCCTAATCGAAGAAACGCAGGGTTTGCACATGACTGAAGCAACTTCAGAGGCGGCGATGCAGGTGTCTCTCACGAGGCCTGGGCAGGCCACAATAGCTTTGCCGGTCGTGGCCATTGTGGGGAGACCCAACGTGGGGAAGTCCACCCTGTTCAATCGGCTCACGGGGCGGCGCATCGCCATTGTTTCCGAGATTCCCGGCACCACCCGCGACCGCCTTGTTGCCCAGGTCACGTGGGGGGATAAGGCTTTCCTGCTGGTGGACACCGGGGGCCTGCAGACCGCGCCCGAGTCGGACCTGTGGGCCAAGGTGCGGGCTCAGGTGGACGTGGCCGTCCACGAGGCCCAGGTGATCGTTTTCCTGGTGGACGTTATGGACGGTGTTACGCCGGGCGACCTGGAGGTGGCTGATCTGTTGCGGCGCACGCAGAAGCCGGTGGTCCTGGCGGTCAACAAGGTGGATAACCCCAGGCGCGAACCTGGGGCGATGGAGTTTTACCAGATGGGCCTGGGCGATCCCGTTGTCCTGAGCGCCTATCACAACAGTGGTGTGGAGGAGTTGGTGGGCCGGGTGATTGAGCTGCTTCCGCCTGCGGAGGTGGTATCCGGCGAAGGAGGCTCCCTGCGTTTGGCCATTCTTGGGAGGACCAACGTAGGGAAATCCAGCTTCCTCAACACCACCCTCGGGGAGGAGCGCGCCATCGTCAGCGAGGTGCCGGGGACCACCCGTGACGCCCTGGACACGCCGGTGGAGTACAAAGGGCGCTCGATGGTGCTCATTGACACCGCAGGGATCCGTCGCCGCGGGCGTATTGAGCGGGGCATCGAGCGGTACAGCGTCCTGAGGACGGAGCAGGCCCTGGCCCGATGCGATGTGGCCATCCTGCTGGTGGAGGCCCTGGAGCCCATGATGGCCCAGGACCTTCACATCGCCGGCTCCATCCTGGACGCCTATCGGGGAATGGTGGTGGTGGTCAATAAGTGGGACCTGGCGGAATCCAACGGTGTGAGCCGGGAGGAGGTGCTGGACATAGTCCATGAGCGCCTTCGCTTCGCCCCCTATGTCCCTGTCTGTTTCGCCTCGGCCCTGGAGGGCGACGGGATAGAGGAGGCCCTGGATACGGCTGTGGGTGTGTATCAGGAGCGTCTCAAGACTGTGCCTCAGGGCCAGCTTCAACGCATGCTGCTGGAGGCCGCGGGGCGGCACCCTCCTTCCTCGGTGGGAAAGAGGTCCCTCAATATTTACCGGGTGGAGCAGGTGGGGGTCAACCCCCCGGCCTTCGCCTTTTTTGTCAACCACCCCGAACTGGTTCACTTCTCCTATCAAAGGTATCTTGAGAACACCCTGCGCAAAACCTTCGATTTCCGAGGTAGTCGCCTTCAACTCACCTTTCGTCGTCGAGGAGAAAAGGCATGAGCTCGCTCTGGTGGCTCTTGGTGCCCACGGCCTACCTCCTGGGAGCCGTCCCCTGGGGGTTTCTGGTGGGGAAGGCCCTGGCCGGTGTGGATGTGCGGGAGCATGGAAGCGGTCGAATTGGCATGGCTAACGTGCTGCGCACCGTAGGGGTGCGGGGGGCTGCTCTTGTGTTGCTGGGTGATGCCGGGAAAGGGGTGGCGCCTGTTCTCTTGGCCCGTCTCCTCACTCAAGACGCCCCCGCCCTGGAGGCTGCTGTGGCCATGGCGGCTCTGGTGGGCCACAATTGGTCCGTTTTCATTCGTTTCCACGGCGGGCGGGGCATCCTCACGGGCCTTGGGGCTCTCACTGCCCTCACACCGCTGGCGGGGGTTGTTGCTCTGGCAATGGGCGTCACCATCATCGGTGTGTCGCGATACGTTTCCTTGGGTTCTTTGGTAGGGGTGGGCATGGCTGCGGTGGCGACTGGGGTTCTCTACCTCTTTGGGTATGCCCCTCTGGCATACCCTGTCTACGCCCTGGGGGGAGGGGTTCTCATCTTTCTTCAGCACCGCGACAATATCGTGCGCCTGGTGAGGGGCACCGAGCGACGTCTGGGGGATAAAGCCGATGCCCGCGCCCCATTGGCGAGGAGCTAGAGGGGTGCTGAAGAAGCCTTTCGACCCAATTCCTGTCCCCCTTCCTGACCAGGAAGGGGGACAGGAATTGGGTCTTGGGGACACCCCCAGACCCCTGCTAAAGGGGCTTCGCCCCGCTGGACACCCTTTTCCCCGGAGCCTGTTAGAGGGGTCGAGGGTAACGATGACCCGCGTTGCCGTGATAGGCACCACCAGTTGGGGGACAACCCTCGCCATCCTCATGGCGCGCCGCTCTTTGGATGTCCGCCTCTGGGCGCGAACCGCTGAGGAGGCCGCCGCCCTCACTGCTGCCAAGGAGAACGCACGGTTCGTGCCCGGGATCTCCTTCCCGCCTTCCCTGCGAGTCACGGCTTCCATTGAGGCGGCGCTGCACGGCGCAGACCTGGTCCTGTTCGCCGTCCCATCGCGGTCCCTGCGGGAGAACGCGCGGCGGGTAGCCTCTCAGATTCCTCCAAAGGCCGTTGTGGTCTGCGCCACCAAAGGGCTGGAGCGCCAGACGGGTAAGCGGATGAGCCAGGTCCTCCAGGAGGAGATGGCGGTGGAGCTCCACTCCCGTATCTGTGCCCTCTCGGGCCCCAACCTGGCCAGGGAGGTGGCGCAGGGCAAGCCTGCCAGCACCGTGGTAGCTTGTCCAGAAGAAGAGCACGCCATCTTTGCCCAGGAGGTGGTCATGGGGCCCACCTTTCGGGTGTACACCACCCAGGACCTCGTCGGCGTGGAGCTGGGAGGCGCCTTGAAGAACATCATCGCCCTTGGGGCGGGGGTGTGCGATGGGCTGGGCTACGGCGCCAACGCCAAGGCTGCCTTCATGAGCCGGGGGCTGGTGGAGATCACTCGCCTGGGAGTGGCCGCCGGCGCCAACCCCTTGACCTTCGCGGGGTTAGCCTGTCTCGGTGACCTCATCGCCACCTGCCTCAGCCCCTTGAGCCGCAACCGCTCGGCGGGGGAGCAGTTGGCCAAGGGCCGCTCGTTGAAGCAGATCCTCACCTCGACGCCTCATGTGATCGAGGGGGTGGAGACCACCCCCGCCGCCTTGAAGCTGGCGGCTCAGTACGGGGTGGAGATGCCCATTACCGAGGCCACGCACCGGGTACTGTTTGAGGGCCTGGACCCTCGAGCCGTGGGAGGGGAGCTCATGGGCCGCTCGCCAGGGACCGAGTGGCGGGGAGTGGCCTCTGCGGAGAAGGAGCAGGGGGGCTGGGACGTTGACGGCCCGATCCGCGGCTAGTCCTTGTAGGAACTCTCCGTGCCGGAAGCCACCCTTCTTGCTGTCCTCATCGCCTCCTTCCTCGTGGGCTATCATCTTCCCTGGGCTGGTGCTGAGTCTCACTGTCGTGAGCGCTGCACTCCTGGGCGACGCAGTCCTTGACCTGTGGGACCCCAGGCATGGGCTGGCTCTGCGAAACACTCCCAAGACTCGAACCTAGTACTTCCTTGCGAAAAGCGCGGTATGGGAAGCCGCTCACCCTGAGCCTGTCGAAGGGCGAGCCGCTCGTGGTTCGACAGGCTCAGGGTGAGCGGGCCTGTGGCGAACTTCGGGCACCGCAACTTACCCACCCGAGTATTAGGCTCGGCGAGGTAGGCCGTGACGTGAGGGGCGCCACGGTCACCGGGTCGCGGGCTCCAGTACCACCACTCGGAGCTCGGCGGGCATATTGGAGACCGTCACCGAGAGACGCGCCTGGGGCGTCACGCCCTGGATACCTAGCTCCCTGAGAAGCTCTTCCACCGCGCCCAGAGGGATGGCGAGCTGCGGAAGCTGGTAGTGCATGGGGATGACGACCTTGGGCTCCAGCAGCTTCACCACCTCCACAATCTGGGCAGGGGTGGCGGTGCACCCCCCGCCGGCGGGGACGAGGAGGACATCCACGGGGCTCAGCTCTTCCGCCTGCCGGGGGGTGAGGGGTTGCCCCAGGTCGCCCAGGTGGGCCAGGGTCACCCCGTCCATCTCGATGGTGTAGACCACGTTGCGCCCTCCCTCGCCGGCAGCCTCGTTCAAAGGAGTGGCGAAGCCTCGTACCTGGACTCCCTTGGAGTCGTACTCCCCGGGTGTTCGGATGATGTAGGGCTGGCCCTCCACCAGGTCTACCGAGCTGTGGTGGGGGTGGGGATGGCTGATGGTGATGAAATCGCCTTGCAGCTTTGGCAGGGAGATGCCTAGCGAGGGTGCAAAGGGGTCGGTGATGACGGTGGCGATGGTGCCGCGAAGGCGAAAGCAGGAGTGACCGAGCCATTGAATGTCCATGTTCCTCCACCAACAGAGTGCTGAAAAACTCTTTCGACCATCCCCCTGTCCCCCTTCCTGGCCAGGAAGGGGGGAGAAGCTATATCTGAGGGACACCCTCGGACTTCTGGCAAAGGGGCTTCGCCCCTCTGCACTCCCCCTTTCCCGCAGCCTGCTAAGGGTGGTGAGGCAAGGGTAAGCCTGCCTCTATCCTAGCCTCCAGTTGGGTGTCACGTCCATGTCCCAGGCGTGGGACTCGCCATGTCGGAGATGGAAGTAGCCACAGGCGGCGATCATGGCCCCGTTGTCGGTGCACAGAACGGGACGGGGGATCAACACGGGCACGGGGGACCTGCGTTCCATCTCCTGGCGGAGCAGGGCGTTGGCCGCCACCCCTCCGCCCAGGACGATCCCCCTGACGCCCTCGCGCTGGGCTCCTGCAAGGGTGCGCTCCACCAGGGAGGCCACCACCGACTTCTGGAAGGCGGCGGCCACCTCTGCCACCTGGCGGGGGTCGGGCCCGCTGGCAGGGGGTGGGTAGAGGCCACGGTGGCGGGCCATGTGCAGGACGGCGGTCTTGAGGCCGCTGAAGCTGAAGTCCAGGCTGTCCCTGTCCTTCAGACGAGCTTGGGGAAGGTGGTCTCTGACGGTGACGCCCTGGGCGACACGCTGGACCGCGGGCCCGCCGGGGAACCCCAGGCCCAGCACCCGGGCGGCCTTGTCAAAGGCCTCTCCGGCTGCGTCATCCCGCGTCCTCCCCACCAGTGTGTACTCCCCGTGCCCACGCATAACGATGAGGTCGGTGTGCCCGCCGGAGGCCACCAGGCATATCAGGGGGAACCCGGGGGCATGCTCCGGGTCAGCGCCTTCCAGACAGGCGGCGTAGATGTGGCCTTCCAGGTGGTTAATCCCTAAGAGCGGCACCCCCAGGGCGAAGGC
>SHYH01000055.1 GCA_009692865.1 Dehalococcoidia bacterium | reverse complement strand
GATCCTCTGCTTGCTGAACGAGTCACCAAGCACGCCGTAGACCAGCGTCATGGGAATGCCTATGAGCGGTATCAGGCTGAACAAATAGGCTGCGCCCTGCTCGCTCTGACCCTTCCAGACCAGGATGGGGATCATGTGGACGGTTATGGCGCCGAACGAGACCATCCTACAGAGCTGGGCCGCGGAAAACAGCCAGAAGGCGGGCGTTTTGAGCGCCTGCTTGACGGTAAAGTCCGCCGTCGCGGGCTGACTCCGTGGGGCCACGCCTGGCGCATCCGGAACCTCCCCATCGATCGGGTCCCCATCGGGCCTCAACCCCATGCTCTCAGGGGAGCGGCGGAACGCCAGGCTCAAGGGTAAGGTGATGACGAGGATGGCAATGCCAGCGAAAACCGCTCCGGTCCGCCACCCCTGGTTCACCACCAGAAAGGCCAGCAGCGGCGTCCACACGACCCCCCCAACACGGTTGGCGGAGGCGATGAGTCCTATGGCTTTGGCACGGTGCCGTACGAACCAGATGTTCAGAGCAGCGAGGATGGCGGTGTAGAAACCCGTCTGGAATCCTAGCGAGGCGACGAACACCCAGACGATGAAGAGCGTCCAGAAACTATGGGCAACCAGACCAAGAAGGATGAACCCTGCTCCGCACAAGATGTTCCCAATGATGAGCATGGTCCGCGGGCCAAGCTTGTCTGTAAGCCAGCCCGCTATTGGCGCCTCAATACCGCCCTCCAGCCGCGCAGCAGAGAAGACGAAAGAGGTCTGCGCACGAGTCAACCCCAGCTCCCTCGTGATGGGCAAGAAAAAGACGCTGAATCCGTAGTTGTTCAGTGACCCCGCGAAGGTGATGACTGCCGAAGCAGCAGCCAGCCACCAGCCGTAGTACACACCCCGTGTCCTTCGGACGAGCTGGCCGAGCGGAGAGGCCGCAAGTGGTTCAGAGCCTTGTTCGTTTGGCACGCTGCTCCTTTATCCGAGAACCCTGGCGTCGTCAACCGCCTCCTCCCAAGCCCGGGGGCGTTCGGTTTGCCGTGCCAGGCGCAACCTCCCATACGTGAGGAGCGAGTCGAACCATGAGCGGAAGGGGAGAGCTTGCCCCCCTTGGACCGGACTCAGGGGCAGCGAAACTATTCGACGGGCCAGCCCCCCTACCCCACTCGCTCCACCCGCACAGGCGTCACGGCCAGGCCTTGCACCTTCGGCATTTTGAGGGGGTCGCGACTGGCCTGGAGTTCCGTGGCTAACTCGCCAAAGAGGGCCGTGGTGGACACCAGCCCCTGAGGCAGGGTGTCTCGGACCTCCACGGTGAAGGAGTGGCGCTCCCCCGAGGCGGTCACCAACTCCACGGCGTCCCCCTCGGCGACTCCCAGTGTCCGCGCGTCCTGGGGGTGCGCCTGAAGATACTCGGTGCGGCGAAGCAGGTTCAGACCCTTGCCCTTCACCACCTGTACATCCCGATCAGGTTGATGCAGCACCCGGCCGGGCGCCCACAGGAGAGGGAAGTCGCGGCTGGCGCCCACGGCCACAGGCTGGTGGTCCATCCCACTCAGGCGGGACAGGTGAACCTTGCCTCCAGGGAACCCCTGGGCGTACAGCACCGGCGTGCCGAGGTGCTCCGCCGTTGGGCAGGGCCACTGAAGGCCGTTGACGGTGTCCAGGCGCGCGTAGGACATGCCCACGTACTGGGGCACTGCCTGGGCGATCTCGTCGAACACCGCCGAGGCGTCGGGGTAGGCAAAACCGGAGCCCCCCATGCGGTGGGCGACCTGGGCGATAATCCACCAGTCGGGGCGGGCCTCTCCGGGGAAGGCCTTAGCCGGGCGAAGACGCTGGACTCGACGCTCCTGGTTGGTCATGGTGCCGTGCCGCTCGGCAAAGGAGGCCGCGGGGAGCACCACGTCGGCCCGCTCGGTCAGCTCGGTGAGGAACGTGTCCTGGACCACCAGGAAGTCCAGTCCCGCCAGGGCCGCCAGAGCGCCCTCCACCTCGCCGTTGACGAGGCCGTGGTGGTAGCCCATGAGCAACATGGCCTTGACCTCTCCCCGGCCGACGGCGGCGAACACCTCGCTCACCCCCAAGCCCTGCTCCTGATGCATACACCCCACGTCGCGGGCGCCCTGCTCGTTAGCACCGCGCAGAAGGGGGTAGAGGCCGCCGCCCACCTTGCCCAGGTTGCCGGTCACCAGGGCCAGGTCCACCAGGGCCTTGACGAGAGGCTCGCGTTGAGGGGTGGGGATGTTGTCCAGGGCGTACAGAATAGAAGCGGGGCGAGCGCCTGCCAGGACGCGGGCGGCCTGCCGCACCTGGTCCTGAGGCACCCCTGTGATGGCCTCCACCTGGGCCAGGTCGAAGCCCGCCAAGGAGCTACGGTAGCCATCGATGTTGTCGCAGTGCTGGGCAAGAAACTGCTCGTCTCCCAGTGACTCATCGGCAATGACTCGCAGGATGCCTCCGAGCAGCGCCCCTTCGGCACCAGGCCGAGGGCGCAGCCACAGGTGGGCATTGCGCGTCAGCTCCACCTCGCGCGGGTCTATGACGACCAGCCGGGCCCCTGCCTTGACGGCCCGCTTGATGGGAACCGCCGCCACGTTGTGCTCCTCGGTGGTGTTGCTATTCACCACCAGGATGGCCTGGGCCCGCTCCACGTCCCAGATAGAACCGGTGGCCGCCGCGTACCCCAGGATCTCTCCCAAGGGCGCCACGGCCTCGGGCCGCGTGTTGGAGGCCATGTCCACGTTGTTGCTGCCCATCACCGCGCGGGTGAACTTCTGGAGAAGGTAGGCATCCTCGTTGGTGACTGCGGGGCCCGCCAGGGCAGCAAAGGCGCGCCCCCTGTAGGCCTGAAGCCGCTGGGCCACCACCTCCAGGGCCTCCTCCCAGGTCGCCTCCTGAAGCTGGCCGTCGCGGCGGATGAGGGGCGTCTTCAGCCGGCTCCGGTGGTTGACGAAGTCCAAGCCGAACTTGCCCTTGAAGCAGAGCTGGCCCAGGTTGGCGGCGGCGTCCACCTCGCCGATGGTGCGGATGACCCGGTCACGCTTGTCCACCTCCACCTTCACCTGGCACCCCACGGGGCAGAGGGTGCAAACGGTGTTGACCGTGCTAACGGCCTTCTCCCACTTGAACTCCCGCTCCACCAGCGCGCCCGTGGGGCAGGCGTCGATGCAGGCGCCGCAGAACTCGCACCCCGACTCCAGGAGGGAGGTGCCGAAGGATGTTCCCACCAGGACGGTGCCCGACCGCTCGATAATCGTTATGGCGTTGTCCCCGCGCACCTCCTCGCAGGCGCGGACGCAGCGGGCGCAGACGATGCACAGGTTGTAGTCCCGATCGTAGAAGGGGTCCCGCGTCTCCACCTGGAGGTCGCGGTAGTTGTAGGACAGGGGAGTGTCCATATCGATGCCCACCAACCGGACGGTGTCCTTCAACTCGCACCGCTCGTTCTTAGGGCAGATCACGCACCGGTCGTTGACCGAAACGTGGCGCAGGCAGATGTCCTGAGGCCCGCACAGCTCGACGCGATGGCAGGTGAGACACCCGTGGGGGTGCTCCGAGAGGAGGAGCTCCAGTACCCCTCGACGCAGGTCTTGCACCGGCTGCGTCGTGGTCCGCACCACCATGCCGTTGGCAGCGGGCTCGGTGCAGGAGGCGGGGGTGCCCCGGCGGCCCTCCACCTCGATGACGCACATTCGGCAGGCCCCAAAGGGCTTCATGCCCGGGTAGTAGCACAGGTAGGGGATGTAGATGCCGGCGTCCACCGCCGCTTGGAGAACGGTCTTGCCGGGCTGGGTGCGGACCTGCTTGCCATCAATGGTGAGGGTGATCTGGTTGGTCATGCTCCTCCCCTATCGCTACGGTAAGACTGCCCTGATTTCCGGTCATGGTTCAACAAGCTCACCACGAGCGGAAGAAAGACCCGCTCACCCTGAGCCTGTCGAAGGGCGGGCGGGTAGAGGCTAACCACGGGCCCCATATGGATGGGCGATAACAGTGTAAGCCTCGGGCCCCGGGCGGGTGCGCGTGGGATTGGCCACCATCTGCTGGCAGCTCCCGGTGGGACAACGCCCCTCCTCCAGGTGGACGCGAAAGTCCTCCATGAAGAAGGTGAGGGCCGACCGCACCGGGTTGAACCCCAACTGGCCGTGCCCGCACATAGAGCCCGCCTGCATGGTCTCCCCATAGCGGCGCATCAGGTCCAGGTCGTCGCGACGCCCCTGGCCGGACCGAATGCGCTCGATGATGTCCAGCAGATGGGTCATCCCCAAGCGGCACGGGAAGCACTTGCCGCACGACTCGAACTGGCAAAAGGCGATCAGGTTGCGCGTCAGGTCCACAGCGCACACCGTTTCGTCGCCGTAGATGATGCCGCCCGAGCCCAGGATAGCGCCCGCCGCCGCCATGGCCTCGAAGTCCACCGGGGTGTCCAGCTTGTCGGCGGAGAGGACTCCACCAAGGGGCCCACCCGTCTGCAAGATCTTCACCTTTCGCCCGTCGGGGATGCCTCCCCCCAGCTTCTCCATCACGTCCCGCAGGGTGATGCCCAGGGCCACCTCGTACATGCCACGGTGAGCGATGTGGCCCGAGAGGCACAGGATGGCCGTGCCCTTGCTGCGGTTCACGCCGATGGCGGAGAACCACTGGCCCCCCTTGCGGATGACCTCGGGGACGTAGGCCAGGGTCTTGACGTTGTTGATGTTGCTGGGCTTGCCCCACACGCCCACGGCGGCGGGGAAGGGCGGGCGCGCGCGGGGCATGGCCCGTTTCCCCTCAATGGCCTCCATGAGGGCCGTCTCCTCCCCGGAGACGTAGGACTCCCCCACCAGGCTCACCTCGATGTCAAAGCTGAAGCCACTGCCCAGGATGTTCTTGCCCAGAAGGCCCATCTCGTAGGCCTGCGCTATGGCCCGGCCAGTGCGCGAGATAGGCCCTTCGTTCCCGTGGCGAATGAAGACGATCCCGTTGCTGGCGCCGGTGGCGTAGCCCGCCAGGATTATCCCCTCGATCACGGTGTTGGGGTCGCTCTCCAGGATGCCCTTGTCGTTGTAGGCCCCGGGATCCCCCTCTTCACAGTTGCAGAGGATGTACTTGATGGGGCCACGCGACCCGGTTAAGAAACCCCACTTGGTACCCGTGGGAAAGAAAGCGCCGCCACGACCCCGCAGGCCCGAGGTCGTCACCTCTTGGGCCACCTGCTGTGGGGTCATGCCGGAGAGAGCCTTGTCCAGGGCCTCGTAGCCGCCGTTGGCGATGTACTGAAGAATGTCGTGGGGGTCAATGTGGCCGGCGTTGCGGAGAGCGACGCGGGTCTGCATACGCCAAGGGGCCAGGTCCGTCATCTCGGGAACGCCCTCTATCTTACCATCGAGGGTGCCCAGAACCAGGTCGGAGAGGACCTCTCCCTTGACCAGCGCAGCCTCCACCAGGGCCGGCACACGCTCAGGGCTCACATTGCGATAGAGGACACGGGGGCCGCCAGGCAGCTTGATGTCTACGATGGGCTCGGCGTAGCAAAGGCCCAGGCACCCCACAGGGCTGACCACGGCGGAAATCCTCTCGGGGCGCGCGCGGCGCAGCTCCTCCTGGAGGGCGTAGATAACCTCCACGGCCCCCACGGAGCGGCCGCAGATGGCCGTGCCCACCCGGATCCAGGAACGCTCTCCCTGGGCGAGGGTCTGCCAGCGCCGGTCTGCTTCCTGTTTCAACGCCTGGTAGGCTTCTGTCATGGTCTACCCCTCTGGCCCCTCAACTGTAGGGGCGTAGCATGCAACGCCCCTACAAATCATCTTATGTCTGTTTGTGCCTTAGGGACGCCAACAAGGCCAGAGCCCGGGCGGGCGTCATTCCCCCCAGCACGTGCTCGTCGGACCGAATCACGGGCGCCTGGGAGCAGGCGCCCAGGCAGGTGTTGTACTTCAGGCTGATGCGCCCGTCGGCGGTCTCGCCCTCGCCTTGAAGGCCCAAGGCCTCCTGGACGGCTTGCAACACGTTCATTGCGCCCACCAGGTGACAGGTGGGGCCCCAGCACACCTCCACGGTGTGCTCGCCCGGGGACGTGAAGCGGAAGTTGGTGTAGAAGGAGGCAACGCCCCAGACGTCATTGATGGTGTGGTCGGTGGAGCGGGCCACCTCCTCGATGGCCTCCTGGGGAAGGTAGCCCAGGGCGTCGTGGGCCGCCAGGAGACAGGAGAGGACGGTGACGGTGCGAGCGGCTTTGCGGTGGGCCTCCAGGGCCCCTTGGGTCCGCTGGCGCAGCGTGGCGATGTCCTGAGTGCTCATCCCGTCTCCTGGGATCGTGACGTTTTGCACTCAGGGGATAGTAGCACAGGAAGAGAAGGGCGGCAAGAAGTGCCCCCCAGCTGCAACCTGGCATATGCTCCTCACACAGCAGTCCCTGCCTATTGACAAACCGCTAGTGAAAATCGTCACGCCCATTCTCTCTGATGGAGACCAGGAAGCGAAGGTCGCCGAGCTCGTCGAGTACTGGGATGTTGCGCTAGGGGCTTTGCCGGGCGTCGCTGACGTCGTTTCCGGCAAAATGCGCCCTGGGGAGCTGCGGGCCAAGTATGTATACGCTACAGGCCTTGGGTTCGAAGCACTGGCAGAGACTATCAAGACCGCGAGAGAGGCATTCCCCGAGACATGGCGCGATATCTTGACGGTGGGCCTTGCCCGTATTAAGTGGGAGCTCTCAGACCCACAGTGGGAAGGTGTTGCCCTGTTTGCGGGCCGCATAGCCATAGCGAGGGCAGCTCGGAGAAGGACGGCTACCCTCATTATGTATCTGCTCGGTCTTCCCACTGACCCAAAGCATGTGCAGGAGCTTCAAGAAGAGGTTTACGCCACGTATGGGAGAAAGCTACCCAGCCCGCTGCTGGTGCCAACAGCGGTTTAGTCTGCGGCGCAGAGGTTCCTGGGGGGTGAGGGAGCTAATACTACCCTCACCCCCCTTGCTTTGCCGCTAATGGCCACTGCAGATGCATTCAACGCTCACGCAGCCTCTATCGTGACCTTGAGACGCTTTGGGTTCCCTAACAAACTCACGGCGGCCTTGTGAACATAAAGTGTGCCAACCAAAGGGTGACTTTCAGCTTCCTCCACGTAACGGATTGTGTTCTTGGTCTCACGCACGACTAGGAAAGTTGCTTCGAGTTTGACGGTGTCTTCCATTAGTGCCTCCAACTCGTCATTGTGCCAGTGGTGGTCTACTACTTACCTTTGGCCTTGGTCTTGCACTTCTCCAGTGGAGAGTCGTGCGCTGTTCTGCCTCATCCGCTGCCCCCCCCTACTCCAGCACCGTGATGGAGTTAGCGATGGCCGGCTTGGGGAGCGTTCCTTTCACCGGCAGGCCGTGGTCCTTCAGCATCATGCGGGCCACCTTGCGGCCCAGGCGCACGCTGTAGTTAGTGCCCCGGTCCTCGGGGTAGACCTGGGTCGTGTTCGCCAGGTACAGGCTTTTGAAGGGTGTGCGGTTGTCCGGGATGCGCTGGGAGTAGTTCACGGGGATAATGGGCTGGGCGGCGTCCACCTTGTGGTAGTAGCTAGTCTCGACCCACGACCGATCGAACTCGGGGTTAATCTTGCGCAGGTGCGGCAGGTACTCCTGCAAAAGCTCATCGTGGCTCATGTTGAAGAGGCGGTTCTGGGGGCTCAGGTAGTTGGCCAGGTAGACAATGTGCTTGCCGCCGTACTGCTCCGGCGGGATGAAGTTGGTGTGCTCGATGACCCCTACAAAGGGGATGTCCCGGTCGGCCACGTTGAGCCAGTAGATGTGGGACAGGGGTCGCTTGAGGACCAGGATGATCAGCACCGCCGCCAGGTACTTCACCGAGGTCAGCTTCTCCAGGTACTCCTGCGGCATGGGAGGGACCAGCCTGGGAAGAATGTAGGACGGCGTGGTGGCGATGACGGCGTCGAAGGCGCGGTGGGTTGGGGGTTGCCCCGCCAACTGAACCTCCATGCCGGTGGCCCGCCCGTTCTCCATCACAATGCGCTGCACCCCCGCCGAGGTGTAGACCTCGCCCCCGGCCTGCCGTATCTTCTCCCCCACGGTGTCGAACACCTCCCCAAAGCTGCCTATGGGGTAGCCAAGACGCTCCTTCCCCAGCCCCTTGCGGGAGGCAAACCGTAGCTGAATCTTGCCCCAGAACCAGGGCATCCCCACCTGGTCATAGTCCTCGCCGAACTTCCCCCGCAGCAGGGGGCCCCAGATGATGTCGTACACTCTCTGGCCAGCGTACCGCTGAATCCACTCCTTGGCGACGTGGGGCTCCAG
Source organism: Dehalococcoidia bacterium (assembly GCA_009692865.1). Taxonomy (GTDB): domain Bacteria; phylum Chloroflexota; class Dehalococcoidia; order Lucifugimonadales; genus SHYH01. The sequence goes on along the minus strand of SHYH01000055.1, from coordinate 1,416 downwards.
GCTTCGCCAGTCCTTGCGACGGCTGAGGTAGAGGGTGACGAGCCCCAACCGAACGCGATTGGGCAGGCTCAACGGGGTGAAGCGCAGCAGGTCCATGGGGGTGAGGAAGTTGTAGATGCGTCCTCCGTAAAGGAGGCCCACCTTGGACTCGATCCAGCGGAGGCGCTCCCCCAGGCCCACCTCGTTGATGAGCTGGACCATGTCCACGTCGCTCAGAAAGAGGTGATGGTAGCCCCGCTCCAGGGGGGCGCCGCCGACGTCGAAGGTGGAGGCCTGGCCGCCCAGAAAGGGGGCGCGCTCGTACACCACGGCGCGATGGCCCTGTTGCGCCAGCTCCCAGGCCGCCGCCAGGCCCGCGGCCCCGGCGCCGATGATGCCTACTTCCATCTTTCAGCTTCCTTGGACAGGGCGTGCCCTGCACCCACGTTCAGTAAGGTTATTCACCGCTTGGCTGTCATTGCGAGGCCTGACGAAGGAGGGCCGAAGCAATCTGGGATGGTGTTCCGCTCCCCCCACCAGATCGCTTCGTCGTCCCGATGGCATCGGGACTCCTCGCAATGACAATTCAGGTCCTTTTCCCGCATCCTGCTAAGGCGTCTTTTGCACTGAGCCACCCCGGGCCTGCATGTCCCGGGTGAGCCCGCCGAGGCTGAGGCGCCCTGCCCGCAAGACCACCAACCCCGCGACGGTGACAGGAACCAAGAGGGCCACGTGCAGGACCCCCACATAGGCAGTGGCCTGGGCCGACCCCACCCCCAGGAGCACCATGGCGCCCTTGGCGAAGAACTCGAAGGGGCCAACGCCGCCCGGCGAGGATGGCAGAGAGGTGGCCAGGTTGGACACCGCGGTGAGGAGCAGGATGGCCGCCACCAGCTCGGGGAAGCTGCTGAAGGCCTGGTTTATCTGAAAGGAGTAGCTCAGCATCAGGTACATGGCCGCCTCGGCCAGCCAGATGGGAACCGACAGCAGGAAGAGGCCTACAATGCGCCTGGGGCTTTTCAGGGTGGCCAACCCTTCTAAAAAGCGAAGGGCAAGGGGTTCTATCCTGCTATTGATTTTAACAGGGAGATAGCGGGACACCCGCATAGCCACTTTCAGCGGCGCCCCAGGAAAGGATGCAAACAGAAGTAAGAGACCCCCTACCGCTAAGAAGGGCAGCGAGCCACCTACGATGAGGACTACAGGAGCGATATTAGCCTCACGCGCCAATCCCGACACAATCGTCAACACAGGCAAACTAAGAGTAACGCATGCAATAAACACCAGGAGCGTCAGGCCGTCAAACACCCGCTCCACAACGATGGTGGCCAGAGAGGCGCTGGCGCTCACCCCATCGCGGCGGGACAGGTAGTAGGAGCGGACAACCTCCCCCAGGCGCACGGGGAGCAGGTTGTTGGCCATGTAGCCCACCACCAC
>SHYH01000054.1 GCA_009692865.1 Dehalococcoidia bacterium | reverse complement strand
ACCAGCAGGACTTTTCCCCCGTCAGCAGGGGCCTGAGGAACCGCTGCCGCTGCTCATCTGTGCCCCAGACCAGGAGGGCAGGAAAGACGAAATTGGGGGTCACGATCATGCTGAGCACATTGGAACGGGCGAGCTCCTCTTCGATTACGGTCTCGTGGTCGGCCGTGAGCCCGCCACCGCCGTACTCTTTCGGATAGGTGGGGTAGAGCCACCCCTTCTTACCCAGCTCCTTCCGGAACCCCAGTAACCACTGGTAATCGTCAGGGTCCAGATCCTGGCTGTCAACGGGCTGTTTCCTGTCCGCAGGGACGTTCTTCTCCAGCCACGTCCGTATATCCTTCCGGAACCGCTCTTGCTCCTCGGTGTACTGCTGCGTAGGCGCGAAGTCCATGGTCTGCTCCTTTCCCGATGCTTTGAGAAATGCCGTCGTCCGATAGAGGGAGGATCGCGGAAGGTGTCAGCCGCGATCTACCATTTCCACTGGCCCCTGTTTCGTGCAACGGTACAAACGGAGAGTACTACCGCCCCAGGAAACCTGTCAACCATCATCTCCTCGGTCTTCAGATACGATTCCGCTTTTCTAGGCTTGTGCCGGCACAATTCATTCTCATGTAACATGACATCATTAGCAAAGCCGCCAATACGCTCCGAGCTCGGTTGCTGGGCCACCAGTGCATGCAGCGCTGAAAGAGATGTTCAGGAGGATCGGGGAGGTCTCGCCGTGATCCAATCGGTCGGTCAGGCCTCTGAGAGCCAGCGCTTGGGCCTTCGCGGTTGCCTCTTCCTGCGAGGAGCTGTATGCCATCACGCCAGGGAGTTCCATTCCCTCGGCGACCCAGCGACCATCCTCTTCTTGCTCACTATCAATCTGCAGCTTCACTGTACCCCCAACGAACTTTAGCGTAGCACCGCCCAACTGGGAGAACCTCAAGGGAGCAAACACCAGACGTGGTCTCTGTCTTAGCAGAGTGCGGACGCTTAAAGATCCACGCCCCTTAGCGGCCCTTGAAGCGCCCGGCCTAGGCCCCCACGATCCCATTCCTCCCCAGCGCGCGCTCCAGCGCGGGCTGCATCTTCATGGCGCGCAGTTCGGCGATGGCGAAGTCCAGGTGCTCCGCCAGTCGAACAGATCGCCTTAGGCTTCAGCGGGTGAGACTGTTCCCTTCCAAGACAACGCTCTACGCATGAGAGCATCGGCAATTGTGCGCTGTTTGCGTTCGTCACGAGTGCGCTGGGATGCCAACACTGAGAACTGCTGGAATAGGTCTTTGCGGTAGGCCTCAAAGGCGTGAATGGCCTCCTCACACGCTGTATCGTCTGGCATCGTGTGGGTGCCGTAGATGCCAAAGAAGGACCCGGCTTGCGCGAAGCGGGCGCGGGCCACGGAGCCAACATCCTGCACCTCGCCGGTGGGGCCGCCTACGCGAATGGTCCCGGCGCGCAGGCGTGTGCCGGTCTCCAGCATGGCGTTACCCACCTCTACGGGGCCTGGGGGAAGGTCAAGGGGTTCGCCGCGCGACGCACGGCGGAGGAAGTCGTTGGGGAACTTGAGCAGATTCAGATAGGGATGATGCTCCTCCCACAGCTCGCCAGCCATCTCGGCGGGCGTCATTTGCCCCTTGCGCTTGCTGCGGCTCCGGTCTTTCTGCGCGACAAGCTCACGGTCATGGGTAGTCGTGTACAGGCTGGTGAGGGCGGCGTAGAGACGGGAGGGGACGGCGAGCCGCTCCGCTGGGTCTGGAAGGCCGAGCATTTCCAGCGCCGCGTCGTCAAGGGCCTATCGGTCAGCCCAAGAGAACTCTTCCGGCAGCGTTCTGGCGCTAAGACCCTTGGCCATTCTCTTCCACGCTGGCGCGGCTGTAGGGAAGGTCTTGGCGGCGTTGAAGGATGGCCGTGACCCAACCGGCAACATCAGCCATGAAGGTGCGTTCATCTACCGGCATAGCTTAGTCCGCAAGTGACCAAAGGAAAGGAATTCACGTAGAGCATTAGGGCGGTCGAAATGGGCGCGACGGAAGCGAAGGTGGCTGACTGCTCAGGGCGCGGCGGTGACAATGGTGCAGGGCGTGCCCTTATGGGGGCTCATCCTCCAGCAGGTCACGGGCACGCTCCAGGAGGAGGCGCTTTCGCTCCGGACTCACGCCCTGGCGGGTGTCCAGGTAGCGGGCCAGGGCATCCAGGGGTTTGGCGCTTTCCAAGGCCTCGCCCTGCCAGCGGGTGCGACGGTCGCCCAAGAGGTGACGCTCCAGGGGGGCGATGTAGAAGGCGCCCTCCAGGGCCTCGCGTATGCGGCGCTCGTTGAGGGAGGGCTCTAGGTGGCGGGGGATGGTGACCTCGACGCGGACCACCTTGTCGGCGACCTGGTGGCGACGGATGGCGGCCAGGACCGTCTCCGTGGGGTCGGGATCGTCCTGGTCTATCGAGACCGGGATGGTGAGGAAGGCGCGGGCGGCCACAGGCTCGAAGGTGTAGGCCTTGAGGCGCTGGCCGCGGGGCTGGGTGGGATCGAGCTCGACCAGGTAGAAGCCCTTCTGGTCCTTCTCCTCGCCGAAGTCAACGCGCTCCAGGCTGCCGGAGTAGACGATGGGCGGGTTGACGCCGAGCACCTGGCGCTTGTGAATGTGGCCGAGGGCAACGTAGTCGAAGGAGGGCAGGGAGAGGCTGCTCTGGAGGAGGACGTGGTCACGGCCCAGCATCATGGACTGCTCGGAGCTGGTGACGGCGCCGGAGACGGTGCAGTGGCCGGCGAGGATGGCGGGCAGGCGAGGGTCGAGGGCCTCGGCGGCGGCGTGGACAAACTCGCCAAGGCGCCGCTCGATGAAGCGGTTGACCTCCTCGACGGAGCGTCCCGATGCAGCATCGGGATGGGTGGCGAACTCGGCGCGGCGGATCCAGGGAAGGGCGACGATCTGGAGGGGGCCCGAGCGGGTCTCGACGGTGTAGGGCTGGACGCGATCGGCGACGATAACGCCGGGGGTGCGCAGGGTGGGGAAGATGTCCAGGGCGGTGGCGCGGCCTCGCGTGGCGGGGAGGTCGTGGTTGCCGACGACCAGGAAGGCGGGGATGCCGGCCTGGGCCAGGCGAGTGATGCCGCGGGCGAAGGCGCGCTGGTGGGTCTGGGAGGGGTCGCGGCTCTTGTAAGCGTCGCCGCAGAAGAGGACGAGGTCTACCTGCTCGCGGATGGCGAAGTCCAGGAGCTGGTCATAGGTGCGCAGGAAGTCGGCGAGGCGGGCGGAGAGGCCCGTCTGAGGGTCTATGTGGCCGTAGCTCTCGACGCCGATGTGCAGGTCGCTGAAGTGGAGGATGCGCATTTATCTCCTATAGGCGTCGGCGACGCAGCGCCTCCGTGATCACCTATGATTGTCAGCTTGAGGAAACTGATTGTATTTTGCAAAAAACTGGGCTGCTGCAGCTAGGCGGTGTAGCTGGGGTTTTGGGCCAGGCACCAGATTGGGGGCTTTGATTGTTTTCCTGGGCATGGCTGACCTCGTGATTCTTCGCCCCGATAGATGCGGGGCTTTCAGCTCCGATACGAGTATGCGGAGCCACGGCTTTGGCAGGAGGGATGGCCGAGGGGCCTCACCAGAAGGATAGCAGGAGAGGGAGCCATGAGGGTAGAGGCAGGAGGCGGGGGTTACCAGTTGAAGTGCATTTCGATAAGGCCTCCTTCTTCGTCAGCGTCCTGGGTCAAGTCGTCCCGCCAGCCGTCCCAAGGAAGCGACTGCACCCACGCGCGGATTTCCGCCTTGGCCGAGGCGTCAAGATTCCGGTGTTCAGTGAATTCGTCCAGCATAGCAAGTACCTGGCGCTGGGTGAACCCGGCCCAGTTGTTGCCTTCGCCGGTCATATAGCCGTGGACGCTGGCCTCGATAGCCATTTGACAGGCGAACTCATAGGCAACGCCATCGGGGCGCTCCAGGTGGGTAATGGTGATGATTCCGATGTCCAGGCCCATGGTGTGCTCCCTCTAGCACAATGGACCAGGACCTTAGCGGACCATGAGAGGGGTTGTCAAGAGGGCGGGAAAGGCATTCCGTTTGTATGTGGTTGGATCTCACCATGCGCCGATGTGGAGGTCAGCAAAGTGGAGGATGCGCATGGGGCTAGGTCGACGCAGGGGTTACAAGGAGTGGATCGAAGCTCCCTCCTTTTCTTCGATTGCATGCCGAGCAAAGAGCCTGGCCATTCGGTACGGTCGTGGGACCTGCTTTTCTGTAAGGCACAATGTGGTCAGCATGGAAGTTCCTTCTGCTGATTTGAGTGCCGCAACTGGCGCACATGTCGTGGCTGAGGTCGAAGATCTCAACTCGCTGCTGAGGTGTGAAGTACCTTTGGGCATCCAAAGGAGGAGCTGCAGACTCAATGAGAAGTCTATTGACCATCTGCTCTAGACATGCCTTCACCTCCCGTGTATCAATGCGCCCTGTGCGTCCGCTGTTGAGATAGGCTGTCCACTCATCATTGCCTTCGGCATCCTTCGATTTCCAATAAGCGGAAATGCCCTGAGCTACACTAAGCTCCCGGCCTGACAGCGCAAATTTGTCCGATAGCACCAACAAGGCTGTGAAGACCCACTTCATTAGCCGTGCACTTCCAAGATCGTCTCGGGAGAGCAATTCCTTGTCCTCTGCTACTTGAAACACCGTGCGTTCGTAGTTCATGAGCCGTCGACACAAGTCCATCGCGCGTTGGGCCTTGGTCTCGTCATACTGGGTGGAACGGAGGAAACCTTCCAGAAAATCGTACTCATGACGGTTGAATGGGTCGTCGCGGTACACTGCTTTGAAGAAGAGGCCCGCCAGATTCCAATTCGCATCCCGGCTCTTGTGGCGCCCGCCGGCTATGTTGAAGAGCGGATGCTCTGCCAAGGCTCTTAGCGTTGGTTTGAAGTCTGTCCTCAACGCTTTGATCTTCTCTCCTATTCTCAACGGTCTACTATTCTGAAGGCGGCTGAAGATATCTTGAACCTCTCCTTCTTCGTAGTCGTGCAACAGGGCGACAGCAAGTTTGTATTCCCCAAACCGAGTTTGTCGGGCCTGTGTAAGCTTCTTGTAAGGCCTAAAGCCCTCCTTCCGTTCAGAGATCGCCCAGCTTGGGGATGAAGGAGGCGATTCGGGTGGAGAGAGGTATTCGAGGATGGTACGGAGTCTCTGCTGGCCGTCTACAACGTCATAGTGCTCCACAGGAACGTTGTCCTCGTCCACCCGAGGAATGACGTTTAGCAAGATGACACCCATTGGCCAAACCTGGGATATCGTGTCCACAAGGTCATATCGCATCCTATCGGACCAAGCGTCAGGCAGACGCTGATATTCTGGATTGAGGTTTACTCTTCCTTGCTGATGCCATTCAGCCAGGTTTTTGATCGTGTACTTATCCAGTTCGAAGTCGCCCATCGTGTCCCTCCTGAACGCTCATATGCTTGTCCATTGTAGGTGGGCAACTACGGTTACGCAATTCATTGGTCTTTGGGGTCCCCCGGCAGCCCCTCCAGCAGCCGCGCGGCCCAGGCCTCCAGGACGTCGGCGATGTCGGCGCCGCAGTGGGGGCACTCGACGTCGCCGTAGCGGAGGCGTGTGCCGTCCTGGGGGCAGGAGAGCATCTCGCTTATGTGGTTGAGGACCCACTGGAGTTGCGCGTGGGTGGGTGTCATGGGATCACCCTCACCCTAGCCCTCTCCCTTGAAGGGAGAGGGGAGTATGGGCTCCTGGTTCGACAAGCTCACCATGCCTACCTCCCTATCGGCGTCGCCCCTGCGGGCTCCGTGATCACCGTTCCAGGCGCTCTTTGAGGGCGTCCACCAGCTCGGGGATGGGGACGCGCACCTGTTCCATGGTGTCACGGTCGCGGATGGTGACGGTCCCGATGGTATCGGGATCCCCCTCGACGGTCTTGAAGTCGACGGTGACGCAGTAGAGGGTGCCGACCTCGTCCTGGCGGCGGTAGCGACGGCCGATGCTCTGGGCGTCGTCGTACTCGACGCTCCAGCGCCCCCGCTGGCGTAGCGTCTGATAGACCTGGCGGGCCGTGGGGGCCAGCTTCTCGTTGCGGCTCAGGGGCAGGACGGCCACCTTGACGGGCGCCAGGGCAGGGTGCAGGTGGAGGACGGTGCGCAGCCTTTCACCACCAGGGGCTCCGCTCCTATCGGGGTCGCGCCTTCGCGCTCCCTCGTCACCGCTGTCGCTCCGCCCATCACCCTTGAGCTCAGGCTCCTCGTCGTAGGCGTCCACGAGGAAGGCCAGGAGGGCGCGGTCCACGCCGCCGGAGGGCTCGATGACGTAGGGGACGATGTGCTCTTTGGTCTCCTCGTCGTAGTAGTCCAGGGTGCGGCCGCTGAACTCGGCGTGGCGCTTGAGGTCGAAGTCGGTGCGGTTGGCGATGCCCTCCAGCTCGCCCCAGCCCCAGGGGAAGCGGTACTCGATGTCGTAGGTGTCCTTGGCGTAGTGGGCCAGCTCGGTGGGGTCGTGGCGGCGCAGGCGCAGGTTCTCGGGGCGGATGCCGAGGTCGGTGTACCAGCGCATGCGCTCCTGAAGCCAGTGCTGGTGCCACTGCTCGTCGGCGCCGGGCTTGACGAAGTACTCGATCTCCATCTGCTCGAACTCGCGAGTGCGGAAGATGAAGTTGCCGGGGGTGATCTCGTTGCGGAAGGACTTGCCGATCTGGGCGATGCCGAAGGGGAGCTTGCGGCGAGTGGTGGTGAGGACGTTTTGGAAGTTGACGAAGATGCCCTGGGCGGTCTCGGGGCGGAGCCAGACCTGGTTGGCGGTGTCCTCCACGGGGCCAAGGAAGGTCTTGAGCATGAGGCTGAACTGGCGAGAGGCGGTCAGCTCGCCGCCGCAGTCGGGACAGGCGGGGGTCTGCAGGTGGTCTGTGCGGAAGCGGTGGTGGCAGCTCTTGCACTCCACCAGTGGGTCGGTGAACCCCTCAGCGTGGCCGCTGGCGACCCAGGTCTGGGGGTGCATGAGGATGGCGGCGTCGAGGCCAACGACGTCGTCGCGCTGCCAGACGACGGCGCGCCACCAGGCGTCCTTGACGTTGCGTTTGAGCTCCGACCCCAGGGGGCCATAGTCCCAGAGGCTGCCGAGGCCGCCGTAGATGTCGCTGCCGGGGTAGATGAGCCCTCGGCGCTTGCAGAGGGAGACGAGCTTCTCCATGTCAACCGTTTGGAGATGTCGAATCACGGTGTGTTCCTCATGAGGAGAGTTTTGTCGCCAATGCGTCGGTCACTGGAAACAAGGGTAGCAAGTGGGAGGCCATTCGTCAAAGGGCAGGGCGTGTCCTGCACCCATACTACGGGACGGGGGGCCCCTCATTCGTGTATAATAGCTCGGCTGTGGCCCAAAAACGGTCGCAGTGTTAATAGGCAGAATCCAGGGATGTGAGGGGTGAGCCCATGAGGGTGGTGTTTCTCCAGGATGTGATCAATGTGGCGGAGGCGGGGGAGGTGAGGGAGGTCAAGCGAGGTTTCGCGAAGAACTATCTGTTGCCGAGGAAGCTGGCCGCTCCAGCCGTGGCCCAGGAGTTGGCGCGCGTAGCGGCATTGAAACGGGTGGCTGCCGTGGGGCGCCAAGAGCAGCAGGAGGGGCTGGATGCCCTGGGGCTGCGCGTGCAGGGAGCGGTGGTCACGCTGCTCCAGCGGGCCGGCCCCACCGGACGGCTCTACGGCTCGGTGACCAACGCCGCCATCGCCGAGGCGCTGTCTCAGCGGGTCAGCCATGTGATTGATCGCCGGACGATTGCACTGGGGGAGGCCATTCGCCAGACAGGGGAGTACCCGGTGAAGGTGCGTCTCGGCCCCGAGCACGTCTACGATGTCACGGTGGTGGTGACCACGGAGGAGCTGCTGCAGCAGAGGGAGCAGGCTCGGCAGGCCGCCGCAACCGCAGCTGCTTTGGCCTCTAAAGCGATGACGGACGACGAGTCGGCCGAAACGGCCGTGGAGGGTTCGGGACCCGAGGACGAAGGGGTAGCGCCCCAGTAGATCTCTCAGAGCCCACTCCTTCCGCATGGACTCCCACAAAGGTGGCGAACCCCTTTTTTGGGTAAGCTGTGAGGTGACCACGGAGCACGAATGTGCGACGCCTATAGGAGGCGTCACGAGAAGCAATCGCGTCGCGATGCCAAGTCTCTCACAGGTTCCCTCTACCAGGTAATTCAATGTACGCCGAGCGCCTTCCCCCTCACGATGTGGATGCCGAGGAAGCCGTCGTTGGCTCCCTGCTCATCGACGGGGAGGCCATGAGCCGGGTGGCCTCGTTCTTAAAGCCCGACGATTTCTACCAGGGGCGCAACCGCTGGTGCTACGAGGCCTGCTTCGACCTCTACCAGCGCCGTGAGGCCATCAACCAGGTGACACTGGCCCACGAGCTGGGCCGTCGGGGCCGCCTGGACGAGGTGGGTGGGAACGCCTACCTGAGCCATCTGGTGGCCATGGTCCCCACCTCGTTGCATCTGGAGCACTACGCCCAGATCGTCAGCCGCACGGCCATCATGCGGGGGCTCATCCAGGCCGCAGGGGAGATCGCGGCCATTGGCTACGAGGGAAGGCCCGATCCGGAGGCCGCTCTTACCGACGCCGAAAAGATTCTCTTTCGCCTGCACAGCGCGCAAGGCAAAGGGGGCTTCGTGCCCTTGCGGGAGGTGCTGGACCAGTACCTGGAGGACACGGCCAACGCTCAAACGACGCCTCTGGAGAGGCGGTCCGCGCCGATCCTCACCGGATTTGCCGACCTGGACGAGTTGCTGGGGGGGATGCAGCGGTCGGACCTCCTAGTCCTGGCGGCCCGCCCCAGCGTGGGCAAAAGCACCCTGGCCGTCAACGTCGCTCGCCACGCCGCCGGCTTGGGGGGAACGGTGGGCATCTTCAGCCTGGAGATGAGCCGGGAGCAGTTGGCACAGCGCCTTCTGGCGTCGGAGGCAGGGGTGGACAGCCACCGCCTTCGCCTGGGGTTGTATACCCAGGAGGAGGAGGGCCGCATTATTAACGCCGTCGGCGTCCTCTCGGACCTCCCCATCTACATCGACGACACTCCCCTGGCCTCTATCGTGGAGATCCGTGGCAAGGCCAATCGTCTCTGGCAGGAGCGGGGGGCAGACCTGTTCATAGTGGACCATATGCAGCTAGTCCGTGGGCCGCAACTGCGGGAATATAATCGTGTTCAGGAGATGGGGGAGATCTCGAGGTCGCTGAAAGGCCTGGCCCGAGACCTCAACGTGTCCATCCTGGCCGTCTCCCAGCTGAGCCGAGCCGTGGAGCAGCGGCCTACCCACCGCCCTCAGCTTTCAGACCTGCGGGAGAGCGGTAGCATCGAGCAGGACGCCGACGTGGTGGTGTTCATCTACCGAGAGGAGATGTACTACACGGAGGAGGAGTGGGAGTCCCGTTTCGAGGGGCGACCTTATCCTCGCAACATTGCGGAGATCATCGTGGCCAAGCACCGCCACGGGCCGATAGACACCATCAACCTGTTCTTCAGGGACCGGTACGCCCGCTTTGAGACCCTGGCGGCCGGCCAGGGGGCGCGCTAGGCAGGGTGTCCCTGCACCCACACTACGGGAGGTGTTACAGACGGGTGCTTAGGTAGGAGGCGACGGTCGGGTGGCCCTTACACCCACCAGGGCGTGCCATCGACTAGGGCGTGCCCTGGACCCACGTTGGGAAAGTTGTCTACAGCTGGTCGAGATTTGAGAGTGCCAGGGTGGGTATCCCGATGAATCGGGACGGGGTAACCCCCGTCTGGACTCCCCACAATTCGGCCCGGATAGTGGTGTGATGATTTACAGGAGCAGGCGCTAGTGTCGACGCCGACAGGCTTTCCCGCCCGCATGGACTACACCCCG
>SHYH01000053.1 GCA_009692865.1 Dehalococcoidia bacterium | reverse complement strand
TGATAGGGACACCCAGAGGGAGCGTCAACGCCAGAGGGAGGCGACTGGGAAAAAGAACAGGGCGCAGAGAATTGCGCCCTGATAAACGCGAACCTAGAGGAGGATGGTAGCGGGGGTTGGACTCGAACCAACGACCTTCGGGTTATGAGCCCGACGAGCTGCCACTGCTCCACCCCGCGCCGAATACTGGCGGGTTATGAGCCCGATCCCGATAGCATCGGGACCACTGCTCCACCCCGCGATGGTGCAAGAGAAGAGGGAAGGAGACTGGAGTGGGGAAGGCGCTCGGCCGATTAGTACCGCTTAGCTGCACCCCTTACGGGGCTTCCACTTGCGGCCTATCAAACAGGTAGTCTTCCTGTAGCCTTACCCCACGACGGATCGTGGGAGGGAGGTCTTCTCTTGGGGTGGGCTTCGCGCTTAGATGCTTTCAGCGCTTATCCCGTCCAGCCGTGGCTACCCGGCAGTGCCGCTGGTGCGACAACCGGTACACCAGAGGGCTGTCCCTCCCGGCCCTCTCGTACTAGGGAGAGCTCCCCGCAAACCTCCAACGCCCGCAACAGATAGAGACCGAACTGTCTCACGACGTTCTGAACCCAGCTCGCGTACCGCTTTAACCGGCGAACAGCCGGACCCTTGGGGCCTCCTGCAGCCCCAGGATGCGACGGGCCGACATCGAGGTGCCAAACCTTGCCGTCGATGTGAACTCTTGGGCAAGATCAGCCTGTTATCCCCGGGGTAGCTTTTGTCCGATAAGCCACGGCCTTTCCACACAGCACCGTAGGATCACTTGGTCCGCCTTTCGGCCCTGTTCGGCTTGTTGGCCTTACAGTCAAGCCCCCTTATGCCCATGCACTCCACAGGTGATTTCCATCCACCTTGAGGGGACCTTTGAACGCCTCCGTTACCTTTTGGGAGGCGACCGCCCCAGTCAAACTGCCCACCTGGCACGGTCCTCCGCTGGCGCGGAGTTAGAGCCAAAATCCGAAAAGGGCGGTATTTCAACGACGGCTCCCTCCCCACTAGCGTGGGAAGTTCAAAGCCTCCCGCCTATCCTACACATCCCGGACCCCAGTCCAGTGCCAAGTTACAGTAAAGCTCCACGGGGTCTTTTTGTCTTGTTGCGGGAAACCCGCATCTTCACGGGTCATGCAATTTCGCCGAGCCCCTCGTTGAGACAGTACCCAGGTCGTGACGCCATTCCTGCGGGTCGGAACTTACCCGACAAGGGACTTCGGTACCTTAGGACCGTTATAGTTACGGCCGCCGTTCACCGGGGCTTCAGTTCAAAGCTTCTCCCGACTTGCGTCGGAATGACCTTTCCCCTTAACCTTCCGGCACTGGGCAGGCGTCAGCCTCTATACCTCGGGTTACCCCTTGGCAGAGACCTGTGTTTTTGCTAAACAGTCGCCTGGGCCGCTGCGCTGCGACCCCCAGAGCTTCCGCCGCGAGGGCGTTCACTCCAGGGGCACCCCTTATTCCAAAGTTACGGGGTTAACTTGCCGAGTTCCTTAACGAGGGTTCTCTCGTGCGCCTTAGGACGCTTATCCCAGCCCACCAGTGTCGGATTGCGGTACGGTCATCAGACGCCCTGGCCGCGTGGCTTTTCTCGACGGTCTAGGTTCAGCGAGGTTCCCCGACCGAAGTCGAAGTCCCCTCCGCCCTCAGCTACTTATCCAGGGGGGATTGGCCTCCCCCGGCTTCGCCTTCAGCGGAGGACGTGCAAACCATCCACACGCCTCACCTACCTTCCCGTTCCCCCTCGCGGCTCGTAACGGTCGTCCGATGGGGTGGGAATATTGACCCACTGTCCATCGCCTTCGCCTTGCGGCTACGGCTTAGGCCCGCCTAACCCTACGTCGACTGCCGTTGCGTAGGAAACCTTGGGCTTGCGGCGCTCCGGGTTTTCACCGAAGTTACGCTACTCATGCCGACATTCTCACTTCCCGTCCCTCCACCGTGATTTCCATCACGACTTCACCGGAACGGGAACGCTCCCCTACCGTCCCGACCGAAGTCGGAACCCACGGCTTCGGTGGCGAGCTTAAGCCCCGTTACATTGTCGGCGCAGGACCCCTCGACCAGTGAGCTATTACGCACTCTTTCAAGGATGGCTGCTTCTGAGCCAACCTCCTGGCTGTTTTCGGGACCCCACTACCTTTCCCACTGAGCTCGCCCTTAGGGACCTTAGCCGATGGTCTGGGCTGTTTCCCTCTCGACGACGGAGCTTATCCCCCGCCGTCTCACTCCCAGGATATGCCTTGGGGCATTTGCAGTTTGGTTGGGATTGGTAAGCTCACGCCCCCTAACCCATCCAGAGCTCTACCTCCCCAAGGGAACTCCTGAGGCTGTACCTCAATACATTTCGGGGAGAACCAGCTATAACCGGGTTCGATAGGCATTTCACCACTACCCACAGCTCATCCCAGAGCTTTGCAACGCTCACGAGTTCGGGCCTCCAGTTCGGTTTAACGAACCTTCACCCTGGCCATGGGTAGCTCACCCGGCTTCGGGCCTGCTCCTGGCGACAAGCGCCCTATTCGGACTCGCTTTCGCTACGGCTCCGGAAGCTCCGCTTCCTTAACCACGCCACCAAAAGCAACTCGTCGGCTCATTCTTCAATAGGCACGCCGTCATCCCGATCGCTCGGGACTCCGACGGCTTGGGGGCTCACGGTTTCAGGTCTTTGCACTCCCCTCCCGGGGGGCTTTTCACCTTTCCCTCGCGGTACTGGTTCACTATCGGTCACCAAGGGTATTTAGCCTTGGAGGGTGGTCCCCCCAGATTCCCACAGGATTCCTCGTGTCCCGTGGTACTTAAGAACACACCCGGCAGCCACTCACCCTTTCGCCTACGGGGCTGTCACCCCCTATGGCAGGCCCTTCCAGGACCTTTCGGCTAGTAGCTGTGGCCACCGCGGGACTGCCGGCGCGTCCCTTAGGTATGTCTTCCAACACCGATGGAGCATAGGGCACCGGCCCACTAAGTCCCACCGGTTTAGGCTGTTCCCCGTTCGCTCGCCACTACTAGGGGAATCGCGGTTGCTTTCTCTTCCTCGGGGTACTGAGATGTTTCACTTCCCCCGCTTACCTCTCCGAACTTCCACCGTCCGGAGTATCCCGACATAACATCGGGATGGGTTTCCCCATTCGGGCATCCTCGGCTACGTTTGCTAGGCAACTCACCGAGGCGTATCGCCGCCGTGCTGCGCCCTTCATCGGCCCTTGGTGCCAAGGCATCCCCCGTGAGCCCGTCCTCCCTTGCCCACTCCAGTCTCCACTCCCTCTTCTCTTGTTAAGGTACCCACGCCCTAGCACCTACAGATAGAGGCTCCTCCAGGGCGTACCTTCCAAAATACCACCCATCCGGCTCCCTGTCAAGAGCACCAGCGACGATACCTTTGACACACCATGAGCCCAGCCTTTGCGCCCCGAAACACCTACTGTTAGAATGAGCGCCATCCCCATGCCTCCTGGACAACACCATGTTAGTCGTCGGCGTCGACATCATCGAGCTGGACCGCATCGCCAAGACCGTGGAGCGGTTTCACCAGAGGTTTCTGGACCGAATCTACACGCCTCAGGAGCAGAGCTACTGCCGAGGCCGAATCCCCCAGTTGGCAGGACGGTTTGCCGCCAAGGAGGCGGTCATGAAGGCCCTGGGCACCGGGCGGCACGGCTTAAACTGGAACGAGATCGAGGTGGTGCGGCCCCGGGGTCGCGCGCCTACCGTCCAGCTTCACGGGCGGGCCCTCAGCATCTCCCAGCGATTGGGGGTGGAGGGTCTCACCTTGAGCATTTCCCACTCCCGGGACTCCGCCGTCGCCTTCGTCGTGGGAGAGCGCCGGTGAAGGTGGTCACGGCCCAGGAGATGCGGGAGATGGAGCGCCGCAGCGAAGCGGAGGGTGTCTCCACCGACGCCCTCATGGAGGCCGCCGGCCTGGCCGTGGCCCAAGAGGTGGCGGCCCTTCTGGTGGAGGTGCGCCAAGCCCCCGTCCTGGTCCTTGTGGGCCCCGGCAACAACGGAGGCGATGGCCTGGTCGCCGCACGCCACCTGCAGCGGTGGGGCGCCCGCGTGGTCCTCTACCTGTGCACGTCCCGGCCGACGGGAGACCCCAAGCTAGAGGCGGCGCATTTCGCGCGATGCACAGTGGTGGAGGGGAGCCATGACCTGAGCCGAGAGGCCCTGGAGCAGCACCTGACCGCCTCCCGTCTGGTGCTGGACGCCGTCCTGGGAACAGGCAAGACCCGCCCCCTCTCGGGACCCGTCGGGGACGTCCTCGCGCGACTGCAACAAGCATGCCATGGCCCACGCAGGCCCCTGGTGGTGGCCCTGGACCTCCCCACAGGCCTGGACGCCGACGGGGGCCCCGTAGACCCCCTCTGCCCCGTGGCCGACCTCACCGTCACCCTCGGCTATCCCAAGATCGGGCTCTTCACCCCCCAGGGCGCCCGCCACGCCGGCCGCTGGAAGGTTGTTGACATCAGCATTCCTCCCCACCTAAGCGATGCTCTCTCAACTCACCTCCTCACCCCAGACTTCGTCGCGAGCCGTCTGCCCTCCCGCCCTCCCGACGCACATAAGGGCGCCTTTGGGAGAGTCCTGGTGGTAGCGGGCTCCCGCTCCTACGTCGGCGCGGCCTACCTCGCCTGCATGGGCGCCTACCGGACTGGGGCAGGCCTGGTCACCCTGGCGGCCCCCGAGGGCCTCTACTCCCTCCTGGCCCAGAAGCTGACGGAGGCCACCCATCTGCCGCTCCCCGAATCCGCCCCAGGCGTTGTAGCGCCCGCAGCCGCCGGCCTGCTTCGGGACCGCCTCAGGGAGTACCAGACGGCGGTCATTGGGTGCGGCCTGAGCCAGGAGAGTTCGATCCTGGAGTTCATCCAGCGACTCCTCCTGAGCCGAGAGGTTCCCATTCCCACAGTGCTCGACGCCGATGCTCTGAACCACCTGGCCCAGATCACCCAGTGGTGGAACCACCTGGCGGGGCCGGCCATCGTCACGCCGCACCCCGGAGAGATGGCACGCCTCCTGGACAGGCCGGCCAACGAAATCCAGGCGGACCGCCTGGCGATAGCCAGGGAGGCCGCATCACGGTGGCGGGTCACGGTGGTGCTGAAGGGCGCCTTCACCGTGGTGGCCTCGCCCTCGGGGATCGCGGCCCTCAGCCCCTTCGCCAACCCAGGGCTCGCCACCGCGGGCACCGGCGACGTGCTGGCCGGCGTCATCGGTGGGCTTGTGGCCCAGGGCCTTCAGCCCTTTGAGGCCGCCTGCTGTGGCGTCTACCTCCACGGGGCGGCGGGCGAGGAGGTGCGCCGTGAGCTAGGCGACACGGGCATGATCGCCTCGGACCTCCTTCCCCTCTTGCCCAGGGTGATCCACCGCTTGCGGGCATTGGGACCGCCCGCTGGGGCCTAGCAGGATGGTACAAGGGGAATGCAGAGGGGCGTAGCCCCTTGGCCAGGGGCCTGGGGGTGTCCCCCAGACATAATTCCCACCCTCTTCCTGGCCAGGAAAGGGGAAAGTGGGGATGGTCGCAAGGGTTTTTCATCACCCTGCTAGGGCACGCCCTGGTCGGTTCTCACCTTTGCACGCTTGTGGTACACTCTATGCTCAGAGTGGGCGGAGTACGGACTCGCTCTCTCCATGTTCTCCCCCGGAAGGGGTATCGTTTGGCCTACGTCACTGCGCTGAAATGTCGCGAGTGCGAACGGGAGTACCCCGTGGAGCCCCTGAACGTCTGTGAGTTCTGCTTTGGGCCCCTGGAGGTTGCCTACGACTACGAGGCCATCCGAAAGGTCATAAGCAGAGAGCAGATCAGCAAGGGGCCCCAGACCATGTGGCGCTACGCCCTCCTCCTGCCTGTCGATGGGGAGAACGCGGTGGACCTCCATGGAGGGTTCACTCCCCTTCTCAAGGCCAACAACCTGGGAAAGCTCTTGGGGCTGGACAACCTGTACATCAAGAACGACTCGGTCAACCCCTCCTTCTCCTTCAAGGACCGGGTGGTCTCCGTGGCCATCACCAAGGCCCTGGAGTTCGGCTTCGACACGGTGGCCTGCGCCTCGACCGGCAACCTGGCGGGCAGCGTGGCGGCCCACGCAGCTAAGGCTGGCATGAAGGCGCTGATCTTCATCCCCGCCGACTTGGAGCGCGGCAAGGTGGTGGGCGCAGGGGTGTACGGCCCCACCCTGGTCTCTGTCCACGGCAGCTACGACGACGTGAATCGATTGTGCAGCGAGCTGGCGGATAACTACCACTGGGCCTTCGTCAACATCAACCTGCGTCCCTACTACGCCGAGGGGAGCAAGACGCTGGGCTACGAGGTGGCGGAGCAGCTCGGCTGGCGGGCCCCGGACCACGCCGTGGTTCCCCTGGCCTCGGGCGCTCTCTTCACCAAGATCTGGAAGGGCCTTCACGAGCTGCAGGACCTGGGGTTGATCCCGACAGTCAAGACGCGTATGCACGCCACCCAACCCGCCGGCTGCGCGCCCATCGTGGACGCCTTCCTGAACGGGTCCCGCATCATCCGGCCCGTGAGGCCCAACACCATCGCCAAGTCCCTGGCCATCGGCAACCCAGCCGACGGCATTTACGCCCTGAGAGCCCTCGTCCAGTCCCAAGGGGCAGCCTGCAATGTTCCCGAGGACGAGATCGCCGAGGGAGTGAAGCTGCTGGCCGAGACCGAGGGCATCTTCACCGAGACCGCCGGTGGCGTGGTCATCTCCGGCCTCAAGCGGCTGGTGCAGGCGGGCGCCATCAAGCGCGACGAGCTGACGGTGGCCTTCATCACCGGCAACGGCCTCAAGACTCAAGAGGCGGTGGAGGGCATGGTGCACCCTATCACCATTGAGCCGACCATGAAGTCCTTCCAGGCAGCCATGGAAGATCGCCAGCTCCTCTAGCAGGGTGATGGAAAAGGGGAGTCCATTCCCGACTCATCGGGATTGGTGGGGGTCTTCCCGACTTGTCGGGACCGATACAATCTCCACCCCCTCCCTGGCCAGGAAGGGGGAAGGGGGATGCCAAAGGCCCCGTATTTATCGGGAGTCGAAGAGGGTTATTCAGCAACCTGCTAGTCAAAAAGGAGCACTATCATGGGCAGGGTGCGCGTCCGCTTGACGTTCCCGGAAACTCTTGTTCCCCGACCCTTGATCTACGAGCTGGGCCACAGATTCCAGGTGGTCACCAACATCCGCCGCGCCCACGTGGAGGAGCATGTGGGATGGGTGGTGCTGGAGTTGGACGGCGAGGAGGACGAGATCGAGCATGGGCTCGTGTGGACCCGCTCCCTTGGCGTGCGCGTGGACCCTGTCACCGCCGACGTCGTGGAGGGGTGACCCCCCCAGATACTGTTTTCTCCCCCTTCCTTCCAGGAAGGGGGCAAGGGGGATGGTCGAAGGAAGTTATTCAGCAGCCTGATAGAGGGGGGAAGAGAGCATGGCGGTACACGTGAGAATCCCCACCCCATTGAGACGAGTCACCAACGGAGTGGATAAGGTGGAAGTGGAGGCCAAGAACCTCCAGGACTGCATCAGCTCCCTAGAGGCCAAGTTCCCCGGCATGAGGGAGCGGTTGCTGGATGAAAGCGGCGCTCTGCGGGAGTTCGTCAACATCTATCTGAACGGCGAAGACGTACGGTTCCTCCAGGGGCTGAGCACGGCCACCAAGTCCGGAGACGAGGTGAGCATCGTCCCAGCCGTAGCGGGCGGCGCGGCCTAAGCTGTTAGACCATTACGAGGCTAGACGCCAGTCCCGCTGGTGCGGGGCTGGCGTTTTCATTCCTGGAGCCCCGTCTGCTCCACCTGCCGTGCCTGTTTGGGCCGCCAACGCCTCCTCTGCTCCACCCTGACCTCCTGATCGGCAGAGCGATAGGTGGACAGGAAGGCGCGAGCGTACGCCTCAAACCTGCCCTCCAGGATGACCCGTCGCATCTCCTCCATCAGCCGCAGCACAAAGCGCAGGTTGTGGATGGTGGCCAAGCGGTAGGCCAGCAGCTCCTGGGCCTTGAACAGGTGGTGCAGATACGCAGCGGAGAAGCCCTGGCAGGTGTAGCAGTCGCACCCCTCCTGAAAGGGCACGTCCATCTCCCGGAAGCGGGCGTTGGTGATGTTCACCCTACCCTGGGGCGTGAACAGGGCGCCGTTGCGGGCGACGCGCGTAGGTAAAGCGCAGTCAAACAGGTCAATCCCCCGGGCCACGCAGGCCACCAGGTCCTCGGGCGAGCCCACGCCCATGAGGTAGCGCGGACGGTCGGCGGGCAACTGGACCGCAGTAAGCTCCGCCATCCGGTAGGTGTCCTCCTTGGACTCCCCCACGCTGAGGCCCCCAATGGCGTACCCGGGGAAGTCCAGGGAGGTGATGGCCTGGGCCGCTTCTCGTCGCAGCCGCTCCGAGGTCCCCCCCTGCACGATGCCGAAGAGGGCCTGGTCGGCCCGCCTACGGGCACCTTGAGAGCGCACCGCCCACCCATAGGTGCGCTCCACCGCCGCCTCCAGCTCCGCATGGCCCTCGCCGTAAGGCGCGCACTGATCCAGGGGCATGATGATGTCGGCGCCAAGGGCCTCCTGATAGGCGATGACCGCCTCGGGGGTGAACAGATGCTCGCTTCCGTCCAGGTAGGACTTGAAGAGGACGCCTTCTCCAGTGATGCTCCGCAGGCCCCCCAGGCTGTAGGCCTGAAAGCCTCCGCTATCGGTCAGCAGGGGGCCGTCCCATCTCATGAACCGGTGGAGCCCGCCGGCTTGGGCGACGCGCTCCACGCCAGGCCGCAGGTACAAGTGGTAGGTGTTGGCCAGAACGATGGTGGCCCCCACCTGGCGCACCTCCTGGGGCGAGAGGGCCTTGACCGAGGCCTGGGTGGCCACGGGCATGAAGGCGGGCATGGGCACCGCGCCGTGGGGGGTGGTCAGCAGGCCCGCCCGGGCGGGGCCGTCGGTGGCGTCAAGTCGAAAGGCAATGGACATGGCAGGAGTATAGCAGGAGGGGCGTGCCCTGCACCCACTAATCCACAGGGGAGGACTATCTGAGAACGCGGTGTTGATGAAACCTAGACTGACCGGGCGTGGGCGATTTCACGCGGGGCGATGGACCGCACCTGCGCGGGGGTTAGGGAGACCGCTGCAAGAGTCTCTCCGTCCAGCGCCATGAACTCTACTTCGTACCCTTTGCCGCTGTGGACAAGCACCACTGTGCCCACGTCACCACGCCGCAGGCCCTGTTCCGGCAGGTCCACCTTCAGCACCACGCTCTCCATCTCCTGGATCATGCGCGGTCTCCGGTGGTGCTGTGGGCCAGGGCGCGCACTCCAATGAGAGTGAGCCCCACCAGCACGTTTCCCTTCTCCAGGTAGCGGACAAGGACCCCCTTGCCCAGGTCCAAGGTGAGGGCTGGCTGAGGCTCGCCAAAGAAGAGGTCGAGGACATCTGCCTCATCGTCATAGTCCCAAGTGACGTTTTTAGGAGGGAGCAGCTTCAGCGTCTCCATAGTGTCCTCCTTGGACGCAGGGCCCTGGTGAGGTAGGAGGTTATCACAAATCCATCGTCAGGGCTCGCCTCTCTGTATACTACCACAAGGTGGGTACCCTTCTGGCGCTTGACTGCCAAAAGCGTACCGGAGTCACCCTCCTGCACCAGGTCTGGAGTGCTCACAACATCCAACACCTCTTCTTGCTGACCTCCAAGCTCTGAATGCCTGACAACGATGTGCTCCCAGCGCTCGCCGCTCAGCCGGATGGGAACCCCGTTGGTTGAACGTACAGAGGGAAATCTGCCCTCTACCCCATCAGCTCTTGCAGCACCTGAAGCGGCAACTCGGGGGGCACGTCTCCTCGCACCACAGCGTGGCCCAGACGCTCCAGCAGCACCCACTGGAGGCGCCCGCCCGCCGTCTTCTTGTCCACGCCCATGGCCCGCTCCACGGCCT
>SHYH01000005.1 GCA_009692865.1 Dehalococcoidia bacterium | reverse complement strand
CCCGCTCCGCCTACTCTACGTATCGGCACGTATTGTAAGGGAACTTTCACCAGAAGGGAAGGGGTAATTGAAAAACAAGGGAGAGAGGCGGCCAGCTACGGTCCCTCTCCCCCCCCCTCGCCCTTCACCCTTCCCTGTCAAGAAATGCTTCTCTGTTACGAAAATACGTACTTCCCGCGCTACTTCTTGGAGCTCTCGGCTGGGCCCAGGTCCTCCATGTCCAGGTTCTGTATGAATTCGGAGAAGGCGGACAAGCGGTTGAGCTCCTCGTCCGTCACCTTCACCGCCTCGCCGCTTCCCTGACGATCGGAGACCACCGGCTTCCCCTTCTCATCCAAGAGGATGCCCGCCTTGTCGAGAACCGACTGCTCGGCGAAGATGGGCACCTTGATGCGCACCGCCAGGGCCAGGGCATCGCTGGGGCGGGAGTCTACCTCGACGCTCTTGCCATCTACCTCCAGCACCAGCTTGGCGAAAAAGGTGTCATTGCTGAGGTCCCAGATGATGACCCGGCGCAGCACTGCCCCCAGGGCCTGAATCACCGTGCCCAACAGGTCATGGGTCAAGGGTCGGGGGACCTGCACGTCCTGGAGCTTCACCGCGATGGCGTCGGCCTCGGCGGGGCCGATCCAGATCGGCAGGTACTTGTTCGTGTTCTTCTGCTTGAGGATCACTACGCGCTGGTATCGCTGTGCGTCTATGGGGCTGACACGAATGCTGTCGATGAGCATCTCTGGCATGGCTCCCGACCTCCTTCTCCGTGACCCTGAGGTTATTCTAGGGCTGCCCTTCTCCTAGTGTCAACCAAGGTAGGGCCCCCAACAATGCGGTGTGCTCATACGACCAGGGAGCGCTGCTGCCGTTGTAGTGATGCCTTCCCCCGCCTATGATGGATGACGAGCCACCGATAACGGTCCCGGTGCGGAGGCAATCATGGCAGAGCGGCATTTCACCCTCGATGAGGCCACCAGCCTCCTACCCTGGCTCCGCACGGTCCTCTCCCGAATCCGGGATCTCCAGGAGCAGATACAACAGGCCGGCCAGGAAAGGAGGGGGTTACTGGGGAAGGTTCACCATAATGGCAGCCAGGACCTGAGCCCGGCCATCCATGCCAACCTAGACCCAAGCCTGGCCTTGGAGAAAGGGGTCGCGGATCAGCTCCAACCCGTCCTCGCCAGGGGGATTATCGTCCGAGACCCGGCCCGAGGACTGGTGGACTTCCCAACCCTGCGGGACGGACGAGAGGTGCACCTCTGCTGGGTGTTGGGCGAGGACGAGATTCGCCACTGGCATGAGACGGACGCAGGCTTTTCGGGTCGGCAGCCGCTGTAAACTCGCAAAGAGAGGCCACCGTGGGAGCTGTTGAACAGCTTGTCAAGCAAAGGGCCCGTGAACTGGGGTTCGACTTGGTGGGGATCACCTCCGCCGACCCCTTCCCCTCCGACGAGGAGGCCGCGGTCGAGCGGATCCGTGAGGGGCGCATGGACGGACTGCCCTGGTTCACCGAGCAACGGGTGCGTCAAGGCACACGCCGGAGCAACTGCTGCCTGGCGCCCGCTCCCTGCTCGCCGAGGGCGCTAGCTACCACGATGGTCCTTCCGATCCACCTACCGAAGGCTTGCGCGGTACAGTAGCCTGCTACGCGTGGGGCAGGGATTACCACCGGTCCCTCAAGAAGCGCCTCAAAGCCCTGGCGCGCACTCTTGAGGAGAATCTCCAAAGGCCCATACGGGCTCGCGTCTTTGTGGACGACGGGCCGATGCTGGACCGCGCCGTGGCCCAGAGGGCGGGCATAGGTTGGTTTGGCAAGAACATCAACATCCTCACACCGAGTCAAGGCTCATGGGTGGTCTTGGGCCAAGTCCTCTGGGACCTGGAGCTGGAACCCGACGCACCGCTTAAGAAGACCTGCGGCCAGTGTCGCCGGTGCATAGACGCGTGTCCCACGGGCGCCATCGTGGCCCCCTACGTGGTGTACAATAGCAAGTGCATCTCCTATTTCACCATCGAGTCCCGGGGGCCCATCCCCCGGGAGTTCCGACACCTCATCGGGAACCTGGTTTTCGGGTGTGACCTGTGCTAGGACGTCTGCCCCGTCAACCGGAAGGCGCAGCCAGCCCAAATCCCCGAGCTGCGCGAGAGAAGGGCGGGACCTGCATTGGATCTCCTTCCCTTGCTGGACCTGACGGAGGAGGAGTTCCAGAAGCGGTTTCGGGGAACGGCCATCATGCGAGCCAAACGGGAGGGATTGCAGCGCAACGCCTGCGTGGCCCTGGGCAACCTGGGGGATCCGGTGGCGGTCCCAGCCTTGGCCAAAGCTCTCTGCCAGGGGGTGAGCCTGGTTCGGGGGCACGCCGCCTGGGCCCTGGGACGGCTGGCAGGCCCTCAGGCAGGCGAGGCCCTGAGGGAAGTCGTTAGCCCACGAGAAGGACCCATGGGTGCGGGAGGAGATAGCGCAAGCGCTGGAAGAACTGCCTCCGAGGTACTTGACAGGCTAGGGCAAAAGACTCAAAGTATTAAAGTGGGGTGAATATTTCACCTGTCCCGAAGGAGTTGTTTGTGCTACAGGGGGAGACCCGCGAAGAGCTGACCCGACGTGTGGTGGAAGCCATGGACCAGGTGCTTCGGAGCACCGGTTACCGTATCTCCGAGGAGTGGCTTCAGATAGCTTTGACCATGCCCCAGGTTCGGGTCCTCTTGCTGCTCCTGGCAGAAGAGCGCCTGCGTATGAGCGCCCTGGCGGGCTCTTTGGGGAGCACCTTTTCGGCTGCCACGGGGCTGGTGGACCGCCTGGTGGAGCGAAAGCTGGTAGAGCGCCACACCGACCCGGAGGACCGGCGCACGGTCATTTGCGGTCTTACCTTTTCGGGAAAGGAGTTGGCCGTGAAGTTGCTGGAGAATCGGCACCTCCAGTGGGAGGGGAGGCTGCGACCCCTGACCATTGATGAGTTGAACCTGGTGGCCCGGGCTATGGAGGTGATCGTCAACGCCTCTCAGCGGGTGCCCCAGGAGAGCCCACCAGAGCGCACCAGATAGACAAAGTCCTATCGAGGCGAAGAAGAAGAGGGCGTCCCGATAGCATCGGGACGCCCTCTGTATTTGAAGCAGGGTGTCCCACCAATTCGTGATGCCGAATACGGCACACGTCGAGTGCCTACGGCCTGCACCCACGTTCAGTCAGATACAACTTCCACCCCATTCCTGGCCAGAGCCTGCCCTGAGCTTATTGAAGGGAAGGGGGCAGAGGGATCCCGATGCAGCATCGGGATATTGGGGGTCGAAAGGGTTTTTCAGCACCCTGCTAAGCCTCGGCTTGTGGACGCAGAACCAGGGCAGGCGCCATAGCGTCGAGGGTGACTATCATCTGCTTCCAAGCCGCCTCAGTAAGAGGAAAAGGACCAGTCAAGGTCGCCCAGGCCGTGCCGGGCAGGGGAATCTGGAGAGTGTCCATGTGAACCTTAGGCGGTGGCGGAGGCTGATTCTCTGGCTTCTCCTCTTTAGCCTCTATTTTGCCCTCTTGCCGACCTGATGTGCTCGCATCGAGGTCCGCGAGCCCTAGACTCGCCCGTGCCACCTCTATGACCTGGGCAGCGCCTCTGCTTGTGAAGGCCCTTTCCACGATGAGGTGTTGTCGAAGAGCATCAGCGGCGGTGGTGTGTTTCCCGGACTCGTACAGTTCGCGAAAGAGAGGTGGCTCCAGGGCTGCCTGCCCAAGGGCAGCTGTGTACTCCATAGATGCGGGCGCACGAAGGGCCAGGGTGAGCGCCCTGGTGGAAAGCTTGGCGTTACCGCCCCTTCTCTGCTCTATGAGCCCGTACTGCTTCAGGGCGGCTACCTTGCTTCGCAGCGGCCCGCTCGCGCTTTTGTAGCCCCACGCTCTAGCGGCATCAGCAGAAGTGAACTCACCTCGCCCCACCTTCGGATACAGCGATTTGACCGCCCCTATCGCTGCCGCCAGGTTCAGGGCAGGGTAGTTCGGGCTCCTTGGCTTTGGAACTCTTTGTGTAGCCATGATCGCTCCGCTCCCTCAAGCTCAGGAGTCTATTGTACAGGCTATTCAGGCCTTGTGTGAAGGCTTATATGGGGCTTATGAGAGGCTATTAGGAAAAGCGTGGAATCCTGTTCGAGCCACCAGTTTAGTGTTGGAGCAGGTTGACAAAGCGTTGGGTGTTGCAGGTTCTTTCGGAGAGGTATGGGGAACCCTTTCTTGCAAGAAAGGGTTCCCCATAAGACCTTCCCAATGAACTTTTACCCCTTGATCGTCCCAAGTGGCTGTTTTTGGGCCTTACCCTAGAAAGAGCCTAGATGTTGAATATCATGCGGAGGCAAAGAAAAGGCGGAGCAGGCGCCACGGCGCCTGCTCCGCCTAAGCTGCCAACCCCTTGAGAGCGACCTCTACTCGATCCCCATCTCCTCTTTGACCTCTCGCACCGCCTGAACCATCACCTTAAGCTTGGCGATGGCCTCCTCCTCCAGCCGCGTCTTGAGGCCACAATCGGGCTTGATCCACAGCCGCTCAGCAGGGATCACCTCAAGGAGCTGCCGAATGCCTGCCTTGACCCGGTCAACGGACTCAATGCGGTGAGTGTGAACGTCCAGGACGCCGGCGGAGATGGCCTTGTCCCCTGGGAGTCCTCGCTGGCGAAAGAGCTCCAGGATAAAGTAGTTGCTGTTGGCCATCTCCAGGTCCAGGTTGTCCACGGGCAGGTGCACTACCTGGTCAAAGACCGAGGCCATCTCACCATAGGTCTGGGTGTACTCGGCGGTGTGGGTGACGGTGTAGGCTTTGAGGCCCTTGGTGACGATGCCCAGGGCTCGGGAGGCCATCTCCACCTCCTCGGCACGGGTGCAGATGGCAGGCTCGTCAATCTGGATGTACTGGCAGCCCGCTGCTTCCAGGTCTTTGGCCTCGTCGTGGACGGCCTTAGCCAAGGCCATGACGAAGGTCTCCCGGTCCCCGTAGTGCTCGTCAAAGGACCAGTCACAGATGGTGTAGGGTCCCGTGAGCATCCCCTTGACGGGCCTGCTGGTCAGGCTCTGGGCGTACCTCCACCACTCCACGGTGGTAGGCCTGGACCGCCTCACGGGGCCGGTAACCACGGGCTTGTGGTAGTAGCGGTTGCCGTAGGCGCGCACCAGGCCGCTTTCGCCAAACCCTTCCCAATGCTCGGCGAAGTAGGCCACCATGTCGCCACGGTACATCTCGCCGTCCACCAGGATGTCTATGCCCAGCTCCTCCTGAACCCGGATCCACTGCTCCGTGGCCTTCCGCTCCAGCTCCTGCAGCTCCTGAGGGGCTATCTCCCCTCGGGCCGCCTTGTTCCGTGCCTTCACCAGGTAGTCCGGCTTGGGAAAGCTGCCTACGCTGGTGGTAAACAATCCCTTGGTCATGCCAACACCTCCTGGGCCTTGCGGGCCCCTTCAACCAACCGCACCAGTTTCTGATAGGCCCTCTCCCTGGGCAAATACTCCAGCCCGCAGCTGGGGCTCAGGTGAATCCGGTCCAGGGGGACGACGCGCTTGATCCGGCGCAGGGCCTCCACAATCTGCTCCACGGGCTCCACGTAGGTGTTGCGCCCGTCCAGGACGCCGAAGCCCAGCTCCTTGTCCGACGGGAACTTCTTCAGGAGCTCGAGGTTGGCCCTGCTGGAGACGAAGTCCAGGCCGATGACCTGGAAGGGGGCCTGGAGGAACTGGGGGTAGAGGCCCGAGATGTCGTAGAACCAGGTGGAGACGGCGGTCTTGACCGTGAGGCCACGAGTCACCCTGCGTGCCGCCTCCAGGAAGACAGGGAAATCCTCTTTGTACTTCAAAATGGCGGGCTCGTCGAACTGGATGAGGGGAGCGCCGGCCTTCTGCAGAGCCAAGGCCTCCTGGTTGAGGGCCTCGGCCAGGGCCAGCGCCAGGGAGTTCAGATCAGGATAGGCCTGGTTGACGCAGAGGCGGGCCAGGGTGTAGGGCCCCGTGATGACGGCCTTGACGGGCTTGGAGCTGTGGGCCACGGCGAACTGGTAGTCCTGCAGGGCGATGGGCCCCTCCCAGGCCACGGGGCCCTCCGCCACGGGCTGGCGGTAGTAGGTGTTGGTGTTGAAGTAGCGGGTGAGGCCGCCGATGGAGAAGCCCTTCAGGCGGCGGGCGAAGTGGGTCTGGCCGTCCTCCCACCGGACCTGCCCGTCGGTCACCACGTCCAGGCCGGCGCGGGCCTGAGCCTCCAGCACCTCCACGGTGTTCTCGTCCTCGATGCGGTGGACCTCCTCCTGGGTGATGCGCTCCAGGTCGAGGCGGTTCAGGGCGGTGCGCAGGTTGGGGGCCTTGCCGCCTATCTTGGGGTAGTGGCCTACAGCGGTGGTGTACACAGTGGTGGAAGGTGCCTCCTCTTATTGAATGGACTGCCAGGAAAACGCCGTCTTCGATTGTAGGGCAGGAGGAGGAGGGGCGCAAGGCAGGGCGTGCCACCGATCCGTGATGCCGAATACGGCACAAGTCGAGTGCCTTCGGCCTGGACCACCAGGGTGTCCCTTGGATCCACGCTAACGTATTGGGTCAAGCGTTCCAACTGCGAGCCATTCCCTCCCCCTGCGGTTCTGGCGCGCAAAGCCCCAATGAATTACAAGTACTATGCTTTCAATCTCGTTCCAGGGAGAATAGCAATGTTCGGCCATGACATGCGCACTCTCGGCCAACTATTCAGCACTCCCAATAGTCAAACTGAGGCCTCGTTCTTTCAGGTCCCCAAATATCAACGCAAATATACATGGGAAAAAGAAAATCAAGTGACCAAACTGTTGGACGACGTCTTCGACAACATCGACCAATCGGAAAAAGAAAAACAAGTGATCAAGCCGTACTATATGGGGCCTATCATTGTTTGCCCTTTGGATGCCAATGATTCCATAGAACTCATAGATGGACAACAAAGACTAGTAACCCTGGCCATATTCATCAGAGGTTTGGTGGATTACCTTGAGATCAGGATTAACGCAGGGTCCTTCCCACAAAGACGGACAGAACACATGGGTATGATCCGGTACGAATTGAAAAGCAAGATAGTTAAGGGATGGACAAGCCAGCCAACTCCTGTGATACATCTGGGTAGAAAGATAGACAGACCTTTCCGCGAAACCATCCTCATGCCAGACACGCCTGACAGGGCTGACCTACTGAAAACTTCCAAGAAAGGCGAACACCCTTCAACCATACTGCTATTCGATGCCTACACGAAGGTGTGGGATGAGTTGCGCGAAAGATACGACGCAAAAACTGGGGACACTTTGGCAGATGACCTGAACAAGCTACAGAGTTTGCTACTCAATCAGATATGGTTTCTAGTTATCACTGTAAAAGATAAGTTTGATGCCAATACGGTCTTCGAGACAATGAATGCGCGGGGTAAACAGTTAAACCTGAGCGACCTCGTGAAGAACGCGTTCTTTGAAAAATTTGAGGACCGAATAGAAGCAACGAATATCGATGATTTCGAAAACGAATGGGATGATGCAGAAGTAGCGGTTTCGGATTTCGCATCATTCATGTGGCACGCCTGGTTTTCTCGATATCCCACGTGGCCCAAGAATAAGGTGTTCGATGTGTTACAAAAGGAAATCCAGGTCCTGTCTCCGGCGGATGTATTTGAGTTCGCGGCAGACCTGATATTTGACGAATCCAGGTTCTATCATAGCTATGAGAACCCTTCTAGTGAATCCAAAGAGGATAAGAGGCACTGCTTGGAGACTCTTGCGGCAATGGATGCCACACGATGCTATCCACTACTGCTCAGCATTGACTGGGCAAATAGAAAAAGGCACATTACAGACAGTGAAGCGATAAAGATTCTTAAGCAAATAACTCGTTTGACCTTTTGGTATAGCGGGATATGTGGGAAGGACGCAAAACGGTTGGAGAGCACTTATCACTCATTGGCCCATTCATTAAGGCAGAAGGACAAAACTACGATATCGGCGTTTCTGGCAGACATAGATAGGACGCTTCAAAAGGAACTGCCAACCGTTGACGAGTGTAAAGCTAGCTTCAAAACAGGCGCTTTCAATGACTCCAAGTTCATCAAGATGGTTCTATGCAATATCGAGAATACCGAATTCAATCATGTTGAATTGGAGTTGCGGAGCCCAGCTAAAGTGCAGTTGGAACATGTGCTTCCCAGAACCCCAATGCCCAGCTGGCTGAACGTATTTCCGAACGATAGGGAAAGGACTGAATACACTTACAGATTCGGGAATTTCACTCTCCTCGACAAAAGACTAAACGTAAGCGTAACTAACGCTCCGTTCGCTAAGAAGAAACAGGGTTACAAGAAGTCGCATATAGAATTGACCAAATCTCTCTGTGCAATCCCCGAGTGGAACAAGACCGAGATAGACAACAGAACCGACAGATTATTTGAGCTATCCAGGAAGATATGGCCTATCAAAGACGAGCGGGGCACCTAGTAGACTTTGTGTGGCGAACAACGCGACAAAGCACTAGAACGCTCGCCTTGACCCCCTCCACGGCGAATGGTACCCTCAAACGTGCTCAGCCTCCCAAGGATCACCGCACGCCGTGGAAGACAGCCTCGTAGAAAAGCTGCTTGCGAAGGACCGTCGCAGCCTGGCCCGCCTCATCACCTTGGTGGAGAGGGGAGACCCCTCCCTGCCTGGCGTCATGGACCGCCTCCACCCCCATACGGGGCGCGCCTACACCATCGGCATCACCGGCCCGCCGGGGGCCGGCAAGAGCACGCTGGTGGACCAGTTGATTCACCTGATTCGCCAGGAGCAGCAGCGCGTTGGCGTTCTGGCGGTGGACCCCTCCAGCCCCCTTACGGGGGGCGCCGTGCTGGGCGACCGCATCCGCATGCAGCGCCACTACCTGGACGAAGGCGTCTTCATTCGCAGCCTGGCTACCCGGGGAAGCGCCGGGGGGCTCTCCCGGGCCACGGGGGATGCCGTGAAGCTGCTGGACGCCTTTGGCGCCGACGTCGTCATTGTGGAGACAGTCGGCGTGGGCCAGACGGAGGTCCAGATTATGCGCCTGGCCGACACGGTAGTGGTGTTGATGACCCCTGAGTCAGGCGACACCGTCCAGACAATGAAGGCGGGCCTCTTGGAGGTGGCGGACGTCTTCGTCATCAACAAAGCGGACCGCCCAGGGGCCCAGGCCATGGCCTCGGACCTGCAGACCATGTTGAACCTGGCGGAGACGCGCCCCTGGTGGCGTCCGCCCATCCTGTTGGCGCAGGCCCGCGAGGGGCAGGGCGTCCAGGAGGTGTACGACGCCATTCGCGAGCACCGGAAAGCTCTGGAGCAGTCCTCTCGCCTGGTGGAGAAACGCAGGCTGCGCAGGCGCGATGAGTTCCTCAGGGCTCTGGAGGAGGGGTTCCAGGCCCGCATCCATGAGGCGCTGGAGAAGAAGACAGAGGTGGCCGCTTTGCTCCGCGACGTGGAGGAGGGCCAACGGGACCCCCTGGCCGCTGCCCTGCAAACCCTCAGCGACGGGGCGCTGATGCGGAGTTGGCTGGCGGCCCTGGAGGAGGAGGGGACCCCTTCCAATAGTCGGCAGGGGAAGCCTTTGTCAGAGAGGCCGACTGCATGAAGCCCGTCCGTAGAGGCGTGATCCCCGCCGCAGGGTGGGGGACCAGGTTCCTGCCCGTCACCAAGGCCATCCCCAAAGAAATGCTCCCCGTGGTGGACCGCCCCATGGTCCAGTACGCAGTGGAGGAGGCGGCCCAGGCGGGCATCCAGCACCTGACCATCGTGACCTCGCGCGTCAAGGAGAGCCTGGCGGCCCACTTTGACCGGGCGCCGGAGCTGGAGCGGTTTCTGGAGGCCCACAGGGAGACCCCGGCGCTCAAGGGGGTGCGGCGCCTCGCCACACTGGCAGACCTGGCCTACGTGACTCAACAGGAGCAACTGGGGCTGGGCCACGCCGTGCTCACGGCCCGCAACAGTGTGGGAAACGAGCCCTTCGCCGTGCTTCTTCCCGACGACATCGTGGCCTCGGACACGCCCGCCATCGGCCAGCTTTTGCAGGTGTACCACCAGTACGGCGGCAGCGTCGTCGCCGTGGAGGAGATTCCTCCCGAGGCCAGTCGCTCCTACGGTGTGGTGGACGTCGAGCCCGTGGCGGAGGGGCTCTATCGGGTGAAGGGGCTGGTGGAGAAGCCGAAGCCTGAGGAGGCGCCCTCACGCCTGGGCGTCGTGGGGAGGTACGTATTCACGCCGGGAATTTTTGAGGCCCTGGCAGAGGTGCGGCCCGGGGCCCTGGGGGAGATCCAACTGACCGACGGGATGCACCTGCTGGCCCAGCGGGAGCCAATGTACGCCTGGGTGCTCCAGGGAAAGCGCTACGACGTGGGCACCCCCCTGGGGCTTCTGAAGGCCTCTGTGGAGCTGGCCCTCCAGCGTGAAGACCTGGCGCCTGCCTTGCGCCAGTGGCTCAAGGGCCTGGCCCTCTGAGGCAGGGCGTGCCCTGCACCCTCGCTACGGGCGGTGTCTGAGGGCAAGTGCTTAGATAGGTGGCAGACGCAGAGCGTGGGTGTGGGTGAGCCCACAGGGGCCGCCAAGGGAAGCCCACTAGTGCGTCAGCGACCGCCGTTGGGTGTGGAACTGCTCCAAGGCGCTGTTGGCTGCCAAAGTGGTGCCCAGGCGATCCGCCAAGCCCTGGAGCTGACCACGGGGCACGGCAATGACCATCTCCTCGTCAGGGAGGCCGGTATAGACCCGGAAGCCCACGCACCCCACGCTCATGCTTATGTTTCCCAGCTTCAGGGCCGTTGGAATGGCGGCGCAGGTGGGCCGCCCGAAAGCGGAGATGCCCTGGCCGGTCCACGTCACACCCCCCGAGGCCTCCGCTAGGAGCATGGCCTGGCCCGGCTTGCAGAAGAACAGCGCCACGTCGGGGTTCACGGGCATCTGGCTCAGCGGCCCGTAGACGATGCCCCTATGGTCTTTCGAGACGGAGGGGAGGGTGGCAGCTTCCTCTGGGCTGATGTACTCCAGGTCACACATGGTCTTCACAATGGCCTCCGCCTCTGCCTGGCGTTGAGGAGGGATGCGGAAACCCATGGTCATCATGCCGATGGGGCAGTTGAAGTGGTCCTCCTCGGCGGCGTAGAAGACCTGCCGCTCCGCCATGCGCCAGAAGGAGCAGGCCGATGGCACAGAGGTATCGGGCCGCGCCATGCCGGTTGGAGCCGCAGCAACGTAGGCCAGCCCAATGGGCGGTCGGGGCAGGCCCAGGGCTTGTTCCAAAACCGCGAGCCTTTGCTGTAGTGTTGCGTCCATGATTGCTCTCCTATGAGCAGGATGCTGAAAAACCCTTTCGATCATCCCCATGTCCCCCTTTCTGGCCAGGAAGGGGGCAAGAATTGTATCTGGGGGACACCCCCAGACCCCTGCCAAAGGGGCTTCGCCCCTCTGGACACCCCTTTCCCGCAGCCTGGAGGGCTAACATGGGGACTATACGGGGCAGATTCAAAACGCACAATGCCCCATCCCCCGATAGCCCATGCAGGCGCCGCCCGCCACGGTGGTGTCGCCTCACCGCTAGGTATACAATGGCCCTCAACATTCTCGGAGGTGTTGTTCTTGACGAGTTCCCACTGCGTCGCTGCCTACTTGGGGCGAGTGGAGTACGGCAGAGCGTTGGAGCTACAACGGCGTCTGGTGGAGCAGCGCAAGGCAGGGCACATCAGTGACCGCCTGTTGCTTCTTGAGCATCCCCACGTTATCACCCTGGGACGGCGCGGCAGCGAGGAGGAGATCCTGGCGCCACCTGCCTCTCTCAAGGAGCAGGGGATCGCCGTCTACCGCGTCGAGCGCGGGGGCCTGGTGACCTACCACGGCCCGGGCCAGCTCATGGGATACCCCATCCTGGACCTCCGCCCTTGGGGAGGCCCCGTCGATTACGTCCACGCTCTGGAGGAGGTCCTGATCTGCACGGTTGCCCTCTTTGGTGTCCCAGGGCAGCGTGTGGCAGGCCACCCGGGCGTGTGGGTGGAAGGCGTCAAGCTGGCCTCCATCGGCGTACACGTCAGCGGTGGCGTCACCAGCCATGGGTTCGCCCTCAACGTTCACACCAACCTGGAGATGTTCAGCGCCATCGTGCCCTGCGGTGTCCCAGGTCTTCAGTTCACTTCATTGGAGCGCCTCACGGGTCTGAGCCTGTCATTGGAGGAGGTGGCCCGTCAGGTCGCGCGGGATCTCGCCGCCGTGTTCCGGGTGGAGGTCTCGTGGCAACCCCCTGGGGTCCTGGTGATCACGGAGGGCGAAGGCCCGACGCCAGAAGGAGAGGACGCCTCTTCGCCCAGACGGCCCGCCGCCGCTACCCTTGCCTTATAATGGAGTGCAAGCCTTACCCCATCACGACCGAGGAGCCATGAGCGCCCAGGTACTCTACTCGCTTCAAGAGAAAGACCTCCTCATCGCACAGCGACGTCGGGAGCAGGCTGCCCTGGAAGAGGAGCTGCGGGACCAGAGCGTGCTGCTTCAGGCCAACCAGACGCTGGCCCAGCGCCAGGAACGCCTCGGAGGACTGCGCGGCGCTCAAAAGGACAGGGATCTGGAGGCGGCGCAACTGAGAGCAGATATCCAGGAGGTGGAGGGACGTCTGTACGGCGGCAGGGTGAGCAACCCAAGGGAGCTCCAGGACATGCAGGCCAACAGCCGGCAGCTTCGGGGCCTCCTGAGCACCGCCGAGGAGGATCTCCTGCGGCTGATGATGGAAGTGGAGGAGGCAACCCAGGGCATGCACGGCGCCGAGGGGTCACTGCGAGACCTCCAGGCCCAGCGCGCCGAGCGGGAGGCGGCCATCCGCCAGCGGCAGGCTCAGGTGGCGCAGGAGCTTCAGGCCCTGGCGGGCCAGCGCGGGGCCCTGGTCGCCGGGGTTCCCAAGAACGAGCTACAACTGTACCAGCGCCTGCAGACTACAAAGGGAGGCCAAGCCGTGGCCCGGGTGGAGGGGGGCAGATGCCGTGGCTGCAACGTGGCCATCCCTACCCAACAGTTTCAACGGGCCCGAGCCGGTCGCGCGCTGGTGCAGTGCGCCAACTGCAGCCGGATTCTATTCGTGGGGTAGGGTGGCTCCCTAAATCCACAGGTGTTGCTTGTCCCCTGGTTCAACAGAGGTGTAGACCGTAGGGAACGAGGAGTCCAGGTCAGGACCTCGACGCCCTGAGTGGTGACCTGGCTTCCATCGTCGTTGACCCTCACCCTACTCCCTGCTACAGTGGAAAGTGGGGCTAGGGGGACCGGATGACCGCTGCGGCGCCGCTTGGCGTCGGAGAGGAAAGTCCGAGCTCCACCGGGCGGGATGCTGGGTAACGCCCAGGCATTTCGGTCCCGTGAGCGGGACCGGGGTGACGGAAAGTGGCACAGAGACCATACCGCCAGCGGCTCCGGGCGTCGCTGTAAACCAGGGCAACCTGGGACGAAGGCTCGTCCTGGAGTGCGGGCAAGGGTGAAAACGGGCGGTAAGAGCGCCCGGCTCTGATAGGTAACTATCGGGGCGGCTAAACCCCATCTGGAGCAAGGCCAAATAGGGGGACCATGAGTGCCCGGCTCGTCCTCGGGTTGGCTGCTGGATCCCAGGAGCAATCCTGCTCCCTGGTAACAGGGAGGTCCCGCGAGGGATGGGCTAGAGAGATGGTCATCGGTCGGGCGGGGGTAACCCCTCCTGACAACAGGACTCGGCTTACAGGTCCCCCCTAGCCCCTCGTCGCACGCAGGCCCGATAGCCGCCGCGAGCCCTCCCGCTCTACGCGTGGCCTTCGTGAGCCCGGATCAGCAGCACAGGAACAGTCCCCTGCCGCATCACCTTGTCGGCAACGCTGCCAAGGAACATGCGGCTAAGGCCGCCTCGGCCATGGGTGCTGATGGCGATGAGGTCGGCGTCTCGATCCTGGGCGTATTTGACGATTTGGGCCGAGGGCTCTCCCATGAGGACGGCGGTGTGGAGCTTGAGCCCCTTGGGCCGCAGCTCTGTCGCCTTGCCTTGAAGGTACCGCTCGGCAGCCTGAACCTGGGCCGCCACCGCCGCCTCAATGGTTTTCATGTCCGGCACCGACCCCCCTCCCATCGCTGTGGGGTCCATGAACCCCAGGTTAACCAGGTCCCTGGCCTCGCGCACCACCTGGACCAGGTGGAGCTCCGACCCCAGGGGTCCGGCGATGGCGGTGACATAGGGCAGGACCGCCTCCGCCAGCGGCGAGCCGTCCAGGGCGACCACAATGTGTTGGTACATAGCGCCTCCTTCCTCAGATGTCCGCTTCAGGACACCTCTAGTATAGACGAAAACCGTACATCGGCTTAGCTGAGAGCGTGTGAGGGAATTGTCATTGCGAGGGCGTCCCCGCCCGTGGCAATCTGGGGTGGGGCCCCCTCGTGTGCTGAGCCCGCGATTTCCTCACAGGCTCTGAGCTCGCCTTGACTTGTCTTGGATGCCCTCCTATGATGGGCCCAAGGCCCCCCAGGATCATAGGCGCTTTATGACGCTACTGAACGTGGCTGAGGTCACCCAGGCCCTTGGCGGGTCCCTCATCGGCTCGCGCTTCCTCTACCACCTCTCCGCCACCTCGACTATGGACGTGGCCCGCGAGGCGGCGGCAAGCGGCTACCCCGAGGGCGCCGTGGCCCTAGCCGAGGAGCAGACCGCCGGGCGGGGACGGTTTCAGCGCCAGTGGGTCTCGCCTGCAGGCGTTAACCTCTACTTCTCGGTGCTCCTCTACCCCGACCTCCACGCCCTCCAGCGCCTCACCATGGCGACCTCGCTTGGCGTCGCCATGGGCGTCACCAGGGCGTGCGGGCTTCCGGTAGCCATCAAGTGGCCCAACGACGTTCGCCAAGGGGGAAAGAAGCTGTGCGGCATCCTCCTGGAGAGCGCCCTGGAGGGGGCGCGGGTGCGGTACGCCGTCGTGGGCGTGGGCGTCAACGTGAACCTGGACCCGTCGCCTTACCCGGAGATCGCCGCCACGGCCACCAGCCTGGCGCTGGAGTGTGGCCACCCCGTGTCCAGGGAGCAGGTGCTGGTCTCGATCTTGCTGGAGATGGATGGCGTGTATGCGGCCTTGAGGGGTGGCGCAGACCTGCGGCCGGAGTGGCGATCGCTGCTGGAGACCTTGGGCAAGCGGGTGGAGGTGCGGTGGGGCGACGATCGCGAGGAGGGCCTAGCCGAGGACGTGACGGAGGAGGGCAGCCTGGTGCTGCGGAGGCGGGACGGCAGCCGCGTCACGCTGCCCGTGGGCGAGGTGACGTTGCAGGTGTGAGGGGGTTACAGTCCCGTTCGAGCCACCGATTCATTTTTGGAGCAGGTTGAGCAAAGCGTTGAGTGTTGCAGGTTCTTTCGGAGAGGTAGGGGGAACCCGTTCTTGCAAGAAAGGGTTCCCCAGAAGCCCTTCCCCAAGAACTCTCGCCCTTTGTGCGTCCCAGGCGGCTGTTTTGGGACTTTACCCTCCTCTTAATCACCTTGCTGTTAGCAGCTAATCCATCCTTGAACCCCCCACCCACATACGCTACAATATACCCCTGACGCGTGTCGGCAACCGTATCTGGAAGGCGCGCCACAGCACCAAGCAGCGCGAGAGCAACCCTATCATGCCTGACGACCTCCTGAGACTGGCCATCCCCAAAGAGGAGAAGCTCCACGGCCCCACGGTGGAGCTCCTGAGCTCCTGCGGTGTCCCCGTGGAGTGGGAAGGCGATCGCCGCTACACGGCCCACATGCCCTCCCTGCCCGGCGTGGAGGTGGTGATGACCCGGGGGGACGCCACCTACCAGGCGGTGGAGCAGGGGAGGGTGGACCTGGGCATCCTGGGCCAGGACCAGTACCTGGAGGTGCATCGCGAGGGGGCGGAGAGCCTGGTGATTCTGGACGACCTGGGCTACGGCCACTGCGGCCTCTGGGTCGCGGTCCCCGACTCTTTCGTCGGCGTCGCTCACATGAAGGACCTGGCGGACCTGGCGGTCAAGTACCGCAAGGAGGGTAGGGAGCTGCGCATCGCCACCAAGTACCCCCACCTGGCGCAGGGCTTCCTGGACCGCCGGGGGGTCACCTCAACCGCTCTGGTGCCTGCCACCGGCACCCTGGAGACCTTCCCGGCCCTGGGGCTCTCCGACGTCATCGCCGACATCGTCTCCAGCGGCGCAACGCTGCGGGAGAACGGCATGCGGCGCCTGGAGGACGGGTGGATCCAGGACTTTCAGGCGTGCCTCATCGCCAACCCCCACGCCTTTCGAGGCGCCAGCGCCAAGCAGGAGCGGTGCCGTTCCCTCCTGGAGCGGGTGGAGGCCTACCTGCGGGCCCGGAAGTCCTACGTCGTCACCGCCAACGTGCCGGGCAAATCCCCCGAGGCCGTGGCCCAGGAAACCATGCGGCACAAGGTGCTGGCCGGGCTCAAAGGCCCCACCATCGCCCCCGTCTACTCGCGCGATGGCGTAGCCTGGTTCGCTGTTACCCTGGTGGTGGAGCGGTCCCTCCTGCTTGAGGCGGTGGACCACCTGCGCCAGATCGGCAGCGACGGCTTCCTGGTGGAGGAGGCCCGCTACATCTTCCAGGGGGAGTGCCGCTCCTACCTCACCCTACTGGAAGCCGTGAGGTAGCCCGTGCCGAACCTCACCTCCCACCTGGGGCTGGCCTTGGAGGCCCTGGAGCGCTGGGGACACCCCGTTCTGGAGGACAACCTGGGTAGCTACCTCCTGGGCTCCGCCTCGCCCGACATCCGCATCATCACGCGGCAGCCTCGGGACCACACCCACTTCAGCGCCCTGGACAGCAAGGGGGTGGACGTAGGCGTCGCCGCCATGCTCCAGAGTCACCCACGGCTCGCCAGGTCTAAGGACCTCTCCAAGGCCACCCAGGCCTTCATCGCCGGCTACATCACCCACCTGGTGGCCGACCAGGTGTGGATCATCGACATCTACCGCCCCTACTTCGGCAACCCCCAGGTCTACGAAGACCGGGCTGAGGGGAACGTGATGGACCGGGCCCTCCAGCTCGACATAGACCGCCAGGATCGCCACGTCTGGCCCAAGGCTGCGCCGCTCCTGGAGGGCGTCGAGCGGGCCATCGAGGTTGAGTTCATCACACCCGAGGTGCTGAAGGAGTGGCGCCAGTGGGTCCAGGGGTATGCAGACCGGGAGTTCACCTGGGAGCGCCTCCACGGCCTGGCCCTCCGCCGCCAGGACCCCAACGATGATGCCCAGGCCAGGGCGATGGCGGACCGTTTCCTGGCCTCGGTCCCCGAGGGGTTGGAGCAGATCTACCAGCGGGTCTCCCGTGAGAAGGTGGCCCACTTTCGAAAGCGCGCCATTGCCGAGTTCACCCGCATCATCAAGGAGTACCTGGGATGAGGGTGCTCCGTGGGCTCGAGGAAGCCAAAAGGGAGCTGGCGCGCCGTCTGGTGGACCTGGAGCAGGGGCCGCCTGGGACTGAAGCGCAGGCCGTCCCCTTGTTTGGCGAGCCTCTGCCGCCCGGCGAGGTGGTCCGCCGCATCCTGCGCGACGTCCGCGAGCAGGGCGACGTCGCCCTGGCCAAATACGCCCGGCTGCTGGACGGCTACGTGCCCTCGCTCTGGGAGGTCGCCCCTAGTGCCATCGCCACCGCCGCAACCCATGTGGCGCCTGAGCTGATGGTGGCCCTGGAGGAGGTGGCGGAGCGTATCCGCGCCTTTCACCAGGCCTGCCTCCCCAAAAGCTGGCTCGACCCCAAGGCAGGCTATGGTGAGCGGTTCACGCCCATCGAGCGGGTGGGCATCTACATCCCCGGCGGCACGGCCGTGTACCCCTCCACGGTGCTGATGACGGCCATCCCCGCGCGAGTGGCCGGCGTGGGCGAGGTTGTCGTAGCCACCCCCTCTAAGGGCCCGCAGGGGCCGGACTCCGCCGTCCTGGCGGCGTGTTACCTGGCGGGCGTGGACCGGGTGTTCCAGATAGGCGGGGCCCAGGCCATCGGCGCCCTGGCCTACGGCACCCAGTCAGTGCCGCGAGTGGACATAGTGTGCGGGCCGGGGAACCTCTACGTGACGCTGGCCAAGAAGCAGGTGTACGGCGTCGTGGCGGTGGACGGCCTCTACGGCCCCACGGAGACCGTCATCATCGCCGACAGCCAGGCAAACCCAGAGTTCTGCGCCGCCGACCTCCTGGCCCAGGCGGAGCACGACGCCCTGGCCACCCCCATCCTGGTCACCACCTTGGCGGCGTTGCTGCCAAGGATCGAGCAGGCCCTGGCGCGCCAACTACGAAGCCTGGAGCGGGCGGACATCGCCCGCAGGGCCCTGGACCGCCAGGGCTGCCTGGTGGTGGTGGCTACTCTGGAAGAGGCCTTTGAGTTTGCCAACTGGTTCGCTCCCGAGCACCTGTGCCTGCTGCTGGAGGACCCCTGGGCCCACCTGGACAAGGTCAAGAACGCCGGCGGAGTGTTTCTGGGGGAGGCGACCCCAGAGGTGCTGGGCGACTACGTGGCCGGCCCCAGCCACGTCATGCCCACGGGAGGCACCGCGCGGTTCAGCTCGCCGCTTGGGGTGCACCAGTTTCTCAAGGTGACGTCGGTGGTGGGCTTCACGCCGCAGCTCTTGAAACGGCTCGCGCCGACCACGGCCTCCATCGCCCGCCACGAGGGGCTCACGGCCCACGCGCGGGCGGTGGAGGTGCGGCTGGAGAAGCGACGCCGCACAGCAGGGACGGGCCAGCCATGACCACTCCTACCGACCGTCTCGTTCGCCCTCACCTGCAGGGGCTCCAGGTCTACGAGCCCATCGAGCCCCCCGAGGTGCTGGCACAGCGCCTTGGCATCCCTGTCGAGCGTATCGTCAAGCTCAACGGTAACGAGAACCCCTACGGCCCGTCGCCGCGTGTTCAGGCGGCCCTGCGGGACTACCAGAGCTACCACATCTACCCTGATCCCTTCCAGCGGGCCATCCGCGATGCCCTGGCCTCCTACACAGGCCTGGACGCCTCCAACATCGTGGCAGGGAGCGGCTGTGATGAGCTCATTGACCTGTTGCTGCGGCTGACCCTGGCCCCCGGAGACGAGGTGATTGACTGCGTGCCCACCTTTGGGATGTACGCCTTCGGGACCCGGGTGTGCGGCGGCAGGTACGTTCCCGTGCCAAGAGACCAGGCTTTCCAGGTGGACGTGAAGGCCGTCAAGGCGGCCATCACCCCTCGCACCAAGGTGATCTTCGTCTGCTCTCCCAACAACCCCACGGGCAACCTTCCCCCCGAGGCGGCGGTAGAGGAGCTGCTGAAGTCGGGCGTCCTGGTCGTGGTGGACGAGACCTACTACGAGTTCAGCAGACACACCTTCGTCCCCTGGATAGCCCGACACGACAACCTGGTGGTGCTGAGGAGCTTCAGCAAATGGGCGGGTCTGGCCTCCCTGCGCGTCGGCTACGGGCTCATGGCGCCCGCCCTGGCTGCCTACTTGATGGCCATCAAGCCTCCCTACCTATCTAGCGCGGCCCAGGTGGCCCTCCTTGCCTCCCTGGAGGACAAGGACACCCTCCTCCAGCGCGTGGATGCCATTGTGCGGGAGCGGGAGCGCCTCTTCGCCAGGCTGAGGCAGTTACCTGGGATGGCGCCTGTGCCCTCCGCGGGGAACTTCCTTCTGTGTCGCGTAATGGGGAAGCCCGCGGCCCAGGTGAACCAGGAGCTGGTGCAGCGAGGCATCTTCATTCGCTACTTTGACAGCGGCCGTCTGAAGGAGTACCTGCGGATCACAGTGGGGCGGCCGGACCAGAGCGACGCCGTTGTGTCCGCTTTGCAGGAGATTCTGCGCTGACCGATTCGGGGACAGCTAGTGTGGTGTCCCCGAAAAAGAACCCAAAGTGTCCTTGCGAGGAGTCAAGACAAGTCGGGGCGACGAAGCAATCTGGTGGGGAGGCGGAGCGCCGCCCCAGATTGCCACGCCCCGATGCGACATGGGGCTCGCAATGACAGCCCTGGGCGAGACAGGACGCTAGGATAGGAAGGGTATGATGGAACGCACCGCAACTGTACGCCGAGAGACGCGCGAAACGACCGTCGAGGTGAGCCTGACCCTGGAGGGCGCCGGCAAGTTCGAGGGGACGACGGGCAACGGCATGCTGGACCACATGCTGGCCCAGCTCGCCCGTCACGGCCTCTTCGACCTCACGGTGAACGCCAAGGGTGACACCAACACGGGCTGGCACCACACGGTAGAGGACACGGCCATCGTGCTGGGCCGGGCCTTCCGGGAGGCGCTGGGAGAGGGCAGGGGAATCGTCCGCATGGGCCACGCTATTGTGCCCCTGGACGAGGCTCTTGCTCTCGTGGCGGTGGACGTGGGGGGCCGGGGGTATGCCGCCGTGGACCTGGGCGAAGGGAGCGGTCAGTCGGGAGACCTGAGCCTGGACTTGGTGCGCCACTTTTTGGAGTCGTTTGCCCAAGAGGGACGTTTGGCCCTGCATGTGCGGATACTCAGCGGTCATGAGGCCCACCACCGCATGGAGGCGGTCTTCAAGGCCCTGGCCAAGGCCCTCCGCGACGCCGTGGCCAGGGACCCGCGCCAGCCAGGGGAGGTCCCCAGCACCAAGGGGACCATCCAGGGGTAGGGGTGGGGGTGCAAGTGCAACTCACCCCTGCTTGCCAACCACGCCCCATAGCGCGGGCGCAGGTCGAAGACACTCGCTTGTGCTGTATCGGCGTCACGGATCGGTGGTGAGCCCTGCTCTACTTCGGGGGCAGGGAGAGAGCGTAGCGGACGCCCTTCTGCACCCACCCTTGCAAGCCCGCATCGGAGGCGCAGGCGTCAGGGCCTACCAATATCCAACCCTGTATTGGGCGGCCCCTCTGCTCGAAGGCCCTGACGTGTAACCTGGTCATAGCATCGTCATGCTCCTCAGGGTCAATGCGGACAATCATCTCGTCCTTGAGAACGCCGCAGGCCATGTTGCCGTGGAGCATGAAGCTCACGCCCCCAAACATCTTCTTCTCGGTTCGCCCCGGTTCTCCTGCCAGCAGCTTGCGAATTCGCTCAGCCAGCGCCTCATCGTAGGCCATGCGGTTGCTCCTCAACCCTCCATGCCTCAGGGCCTAGCGAGGAGATGCCGCCATCTCCTCCACCTCGAACCGGTACTCCTCGATGACCGGGTTGGCCAGGAGCTTGTCGCACATGCCCTTCACGTGGGCCTCGGCCTCCTGCCGGGTGGCGGCCTGAAGCCGCACCTCCAGGTACTTTCCCATACGGACCGTCGCCACCGAGGCGAACCCCAAGGCATGAAGCCCTCTCTTGACCGTTAGCCCCTGGGGATCGTTCACCGTAGGCTTGAGGGTCACGTAAACCTTGGCGAGATAGGTGTGTCCGTCGGCCACGCTGGTTTCCCTTTACTGCGGCTGTCCTATGTCTTGGCAGCTGAGGCGCTCGGGGCCCTGGTCCCGGTAGAACTTGACGAACTCCTCGATCTGCTTCTTGTCAAACTGGTCCAGGGTGAGCATGACACCCCAGGCCGTGAGGGCGATGGGGTGCTCCATGGTGGTGTAGGGAGCCACGATGAGGCAGGCGGGGAATGCCCTCTGGGCCTGGGCCAGGGTCTTCAGGTTTTCAATGAGCGCCTGGTCCTGGGTGTTGTACTGCATGTTGACGCCGCCATGCTCCAGGTTGTGGAGCTGGCGCTCGTTGGGGAGAGGCTCGGGGTAGATGCCCCAGCGGGCGGGAACAGGCCAGTGAGAGCCGGAGGTAGGAGGCGTGGAGTTGTAGGTGTTGAAGGCAGTCCCCTCCGGTATGTGGTTGGCTCCTTGGTCAACCAGGTGCTCCCCTGGCCCATTGGCCCGCTCCTTTGCGCTCAAGGCCTTGGTTTGGGTGGCGCCCCCGGTCGGAACCAGGTTGGGCAGCATGGTCCCGACGATCAGGGCCAGGGCGACGAACCCGATGGTGGCCAGGGCTATCCAGCGCAACAGGCCTCGGCGGGCCTTCCGGCGGGTGCGGCGGGCCTGCCGCTGCTGCTGTCGCTCTCTCTGGTGTGCGCTCAGGCGTCCCTCTTGTGACACGCTTCTCTCCTCCCTAGGGGATGTCCGCCCGGCCGGTCAGACGATTGTAGGCTTCCAGATACCGCTCTTGCGTTTTGGCCACGATCTCGTCAGGGAGGGCCGGGGCAGGCGGCTCCCTGTCCCAGCCCGACTGGATCAGCCAGTCGCGGACGAACTGCTTGTCGAAGTTGGGCTGCGACCTCCCAGGCGCATACCCCGAGGCGTCCCAGAAGCGGCTGGAGTCTGGCGTCAGCAGCTCGTCAATAAGGATCACCTGGCCGTCCAGCAGGCCGAACTCCATCTTGGTGTCGGCGATGATGATACCACGCCGAGCGGCCTCCTCCTCGGCGAACCGGTACACCTGGATGGTTTTCTCTCGGAGGGTTTGGGTCAGCTCAGTTCCCACCATCGCCTCCATCTGCGCGATGGTCAGGGGCTCGTCGTGGCCTGCCTCGGCCTTGGTGGTGGGGGTGAAGA
The DNA here is from genome assembly GCA_009692865.1 of Dehalococcoidia bacterium. Classification (GTDB taxonomy): domain Bacteria; phylum Chloroflexota; class Dehalococcoidia; order Lucifugimonadales; genus SHYH01. Next base: position 25,881 of record SHYH01000005.1, on the reverse strand, counting down.
GGACATCGGGCAGCTTCGAGCCTTCCAGGAGGCCCCTGGGGGCGCGCTCGCCATTGATGGTCCCCGACCGCTGGTACTCGGCCCAGGCGGAGCCCGCCAGGTAGCCGCGGGCGATGCACTCGACGTCAGCGCGCTGGGCCTTTTTCACGACCATGGCGCGCGCTGCAACGTCTGGCGGGAGGGGGTCGAACCCTGCCTCTCTCAAGACAGGCCTGGCCGCAGGCTCGGTGGCCAGGGCGACCAGGTGGTTGGGCAGCAGGTGGGCCGTGAGGCGAAACCAGAAGGCCGAGAGGTGGCACAGGATGACGCCCTTGTCGGGGACGCCGGTGGGCAGCACCACGTCAAAGGCGGAGATGCGGTCCGTGGCCACCATGAGGAGGTAGCCGTGGCCAAGGTCATAGGTGTCCCGCACCTTGCCGCGGTGGAACAGGTGTGGGAGCTGCGTGTGCGTGAGGAGGGTCATGGGGATACTTTAGCAGAGGCTAGGCGTGGAGGAAAGCGGCGGGAGGGGGGGGCTCTCACCAAGACCAAATGCTGCCGTGGGATCCGCATCTGGCAGCACCTCGTTCATCCCCCCGGATCGCTATTGGCCCTTGCTAAACTTGAAGGAGCTCAGCACCAGGGTCCAGCCGTCCACAACCCTCTTCTGGGTGTCCACCATCAGCTGGAAATCCATAGACACCATGTATTTCAGCTGAAATCCGAGTACACCTACCTCTATAGGTGCGGAGGCAGTTGCAATAACTTCACAGCGGTCTTCAGCCGTGCATCTGGCCGCTGAATATGTCCAGGCGATCCGCTAGCGAATCTGACCACTGATCGCGCCTGACGCTATCTCGTTGAGTCCAGGGACGCCACCTGTTACTTGCTTTGTGATGGCGTCCGCAATGCTGTCGATGGTGTCAGCCGTCCACTCTTGCGCAACTTTTGCCGCGATCTCCTCAGGTGTTTCCCGTTCTTGAATCAGAACGAAGGCTGCTATCAGTACCACAGATGCAATGCCAGCACCCAGGAGGCCATACAATAGCGGTTTCATATTCGCTCGCTTCATCTGGTATCGTCTCCTAGCTAAGGGCACCCTTTCCATGCCACAGCATGACCATGAGCAGGTTTCGTGTCAAGGTCTACTGTAGGGGCGTAGCACGCTTCGCCCCTACAGTAGACCACCATGACCCTGGCGCTCGACAGGCCCACCACGGATTATCACCCCTCCAACCCCAGCGCAAAGTGGATCGCCTCCTCCACGGCCTGGAGCTTCGCCGGGCTCAGCACTCCAATTCGCTCCTGCAGACGCCATTTGGCGATCATCTGAATGGTGTCCAAGTTGGCGGCCGAGGCCCTTCGCAACCCTTCCTCTGGGCCCAACGCCACCTCGGCAGGTATGCCACGGACCCGGGTCGTGATAGGGGTGATGACGATGAGGTCTCGAATCGCGTAAGCCGCATCCCGTGACAGGAGAAGCACAGGGCGGCGCCCATCAGGTGGCGGAAGGTCCGCCCACCACAGTTCACCCCTTCTCATCGTCGTCTTCCCAAGGGCTGTCTGCCAACGCCTCATGCAGGGTGGCTTCTGCCCAGGCGACCTCTTTCTCGGTCTCCGGGTATTTCTGGTACCCGCGTATGTACTGCTCTTCGAGCTCGCGCTCCCGTTTCTGGCGCAGGTGGGTCTCCATCACATGGCGAAAGAACTCGCTGCGGGTCTCGCCGGTTGACTGGCGTTCCCTTTCGACATCCTCCAGCAGCTTCTCCGGGAGGCTGATCGCGATCTTGGCCGATTTCTTCATACCACACTCCATACTTTGTTCATACCAAAGTATGAAACACAGTGGGGTGGTGTCAAGCCCGAAAAGTGTCGGGGCGTCCGTATGCTATCGGGACTCCCCGACGGTGAGACCAGATTGTCCCGCTCATGCTGAGCTGGTCGAACCATGAGCGGGGAGGGCCTACAACCCCACCCTGGCAAACACCTCACCCACGTAGCGGGTGTAGTAGCCGTAGTCGAACAGCGCCTCCAGATCCTGGCCAGGTAGACGGGCGCGCACCTGGGGGTCCGAGCGCAGGATCTCGCGGAAGTCTAGGCCCTCGTCCCAGGCGTGCAGAGAGTGGCGCTGCACGAGGTCGTAGGCCTCCTCCCTTGCCATGCCCTTCTCCACCAGGGCCAGGAGCACCCGCTGGGAGAAGACCAGCCCCCGGGTCAGCTCCACGTTCTGGCGCATGCGGACGGGGAACACCCGCAGGCCCCGCATCACGCCGGTGAACATGTCCAGGATGTAGTCCAGGGCCAGGCAGGCGTCGGGCAGGATGATGCGCTCCGCCGACGAGTGGCTGATGTCCCGCTCGTGCCACAGGGCCACGTTCTCTAGGGCGGTGACGGCGTGGCCTCGTATGAGGCGGGCCAGGCCGCAGACCCGTTCGGTCAGCTCCGGGTTGCGCTTGTGGGGCATGGCCGACGAGCCAGTCTGCCCCTCGGCGAAGGGCTCCTCCACCTCTCGAACCTCGGTGCGTTGGAGGTGGCGGACCTCGGTGGCGAACTTCTCCAGCGATGCGGCGACGAGGGCCGCGGTCAGGACGAAGTGGGCGTGGCGGTCCCGCTGGATGATCTGGCTGGAGACGGGGGCCACTTGGAGGCCCAGGCGCCGGCAGACGCGCTCCTCCACCGAGGGCGACACCGTGGCGTGGGTGCCCACGGCCCCCGAGACCTTCCCCACGGCGACGCTCTTGCGGGCTTCCACCAGGCGCTCCCGCTGGCGTTTCACCTCGTCCAGCCAGAGAGCCAGCTTAAGGCCGAAGCTGGTGGGCTCGGCGTGGACGCCGTGGGTGCGGCCCATTGTCAGAGTGTCCTTGTGCTCCACGGCCAGGGTCTTGAGGGTGTCGGCCAGGGCGTCCAGGTCATCCAACAGAAGGTCCGCCGCCTCGACAAGCTGCAGGCTCAGGGCCGTGTCCATCACGTCGCTGGAGGTGAGGCCCAGATGGACCCAGCGACCCTCGGGGCCCAGGGTCTCTGTTATCGAGCGAGTAAAGGCGGTCATGTCGTGGCGGGTGCGCTGGAAGATTTCGTCGATGCGTTGCAGATTGTAGCGGGCGTTGCGAAGCTTGGCCATGTCCGCCTGGGGGATGACCCCCTCCTCGGCCCAGGCCTCGCAGACGGCCAGCTCCACCGCCAGCCACTTGTCGTACTTGCTCTCCTCGGACCACACCTGTTTCATCTTGGGACGGGAGTAGCGGTCGATCATGGTGGGACCTCCACAATAGTAACCGTGGCAATTGCCGCTCGCCCTGAACCTGTCGAAGGGGAAGCGGCCTCTCAGCCCGCTCATGGTTCAACGGGCTTACCACGAGCAGTTATGCCTGTCTTAACCCTTGTCGGTAGGCCTCATAGGCCTGGCGCACTTTCTCATCCTTCAGCCCCAGGATCTCGGCGGCCAGGTAGGCGGCGTTGCGGGCCCCCCATTCGCCCACCGCCACGCAGGCCACCGGGATGCCCGGAGGCATCTGGGCGATGGCGTGCAGGGCGTCCACACCCTTGAGCTCGCTGGTGGGCAGGGGCACGCCGATGACGGGCAGGGTGGTCCAGGAGGCCAGGGCCCCCGGCAGGGCAGCGGCGCCACCGGCGGCCCCGATGAGCACCTGGAGGCCACGCTCGCGCGCGCCGCGGGCGTACTCCATCACCCGTTCGGGGGTCCGGTGGGCCGAGAGCACAGATAGCTCGTACTCGATGCCCAGGGACTGCAACACCTCAAGGCACGCCTTGATCAGAGGCTCGTCAGTTCGGCTGCCGATGACCACGCCGACTTGGGGCATACGCTCCTCCTTCAGACAGTCGCTTGCGTCAGAACCGCGATGTCCCTCCGGTAGTGGGCGCCCTCAAACTGGATGCGCCCGACGTTGCGGTACACCCGTTGGCGCGCCTCCTCCAGGGTACGACCCAGGGCCGTCACCGTCAGCACCCTACCGCCGTCGGTCACCGCCTGACCGCCGTCCCTCAGCTTGGTTCCGGCGTGGAACACCACCAGGTTTTGGTCCAGGTCTTGCAGGCCGTCAATGGGGAAGCCCCTCGGGTAGTCTGCCGGGTAGCCCTGGGAGGCCAACACCACGCCCACGCACGCCTCGCGAGACCACTCCACGGCAACCTCCTGGAGGCGCCCCTCCAGGACAGCAAGGCAGAGATCCAGCAGGTCCGTCTTGAGACGAGGCAGGAGCACCTGGGCCTCCGGGTCACCCAGGCGGCAGTTGAACTCTATCACCTTGGGGCCCTCCTGGGTCATCATCAGCCCAGCGTACAGCACCCCCTGGTAGGGGCACTCCTCCTGAGCCATGGCGCGAACGGTGGGCTCCATGATGGTGGCTCGCACCTTTGCCTCCAGCCCATCAGTCCAGAACTCCGGCGGGCTGTAGCTCCCCATGCCCCCCGTGTTGGGGCCCTGATCGCCGTCTCCCACACGCTTGTAGTCGCAGGCTGCCACCAGCGGAGATAGGTGAGTGCCATCGGTGAAGGCGAAGACGCTCACCTCTCTACCTTGGAGACACTCCTCTACCAGCACCTGGTCTCCCGCCGACCCAAAGGCCCTGGCCTCCATGCACTGATGGAGGGCCTCCAGGGCCTCCTCTCGGCTGTGGCAGACAAAGACACCCTTGCCGGCGGCCAGGCCGTCGGCCTTCACCACCAGCGGTAGCTCATGCTTCATCACGTAGCGCCGTGCAGCCTCGTAAGAGGAGAAAACCTGGGCCTCCGCCGTGGGAATCCCGTGCTTCTGCATCAACGCCTTGGAGAAGACCTTGCTAGATTCGATGCGGGCGGCGGCTTTGGTGGGGCCGAAGACGGCCAGCCCCTGGGAGCGGAACAGGTCCACGATTCCCTCCGCCAGAGGCACTTCAGGGCCCACGATGGTAAGGTCAACCCGGTGCTCTCGCGCCGCCTGAGCCAAGGCCTCCACGTCCGCGGAGGGCACGGGCAGGTTTTGGGCAATGGAAGCCGTTCCGGCGTTCCCCGGTGCGACGAACATTTGGGAAAGTCTGGTGCTCTGGCGCAGCTTCCAGGCGATGGCGTGCTCCCGAGCGCCCGAGCCCACCACGAGAACCCTCATGGCATCACCAATCGAACCCGGGGGAAGTCGCCGGCAACGGCGCGATACAGACGTTGGTCAAGAGTAAGCAGCTCGCAGGAGAGGATATCCGCCAGGGCCAGATAACAAGTGTCATAGGCGTGGGGCTGATTGAACGTGGTTGCCAGGTCATACGCTCGCGAGTAAAGGTCGGGAGAGTCCTGGATGGCGATGCCAAGACTGAGGAAGGCGTCCACCAGGGAGCGCCCCTCCAAAGGCGTAAGCTCACCTCTATGCACCCAGCGCCGGAGGGTGGAAACCACCTCAGCCATCAGGAGGGGCGGCGCGACGAACTCGTCGTCGCCCCTGGAATACGCCAACATCCGCTGGCTCACGGCGGGGGTTTGCTCGCTGGGGAGCAGCCAAGCGAGGACAAAGCTGGCGTCCACACACACCAAAGCCATGGCTATTCGCGGCCCCCTAGTGAGCCTCCCGCTCTTCCTCCAGGAACCCAACCACATCCACCCTCACTCCCCGGGCTTCCCAGCGACGGGCAATGGCCTCCCTCAAATGGTAAACCTTTTCAATGTAGGCTCCGCGCTCCCGCAAAGTCATATCGTGGATGGTCCTGCGCACATTAGGTTCCATGGTTGCCTTCTCCTCACTCTGCGGCTCCACGAGGTACACCACAGCCGTCTCTCGGATAAACCACTGGTTCCCAATGCGCTCCCCTGGGAGCTTGCCCTCGCGTAGGTACCGCCGCACCTGTTCTAAGGAGCGGCCCATGCGCTTTGCCGCCTCTGGGACGGTGACCATTCCATCCGGTGTGCCCATTGCAGCCCCTCCCTACCGGGCACTACGAGCCCGTTGGCCCTTCGCCCTCCCCAGTATGTTGTTGTCGTCAACAACATACTGCAATCCCAGCATCCTGTCAAGCCCCCTGTACCTTAGGAGGCACCGAAACAGACCCTTTGGATCTACTCCCACTCGATGGTTCCTGGAGGCTTGCTGGTCACGTCGTACACCACGCGGTTGACGGATGGGACCTCGTTGATGATGCGGCTCGAGATGCGCCCGAGCACCTCGTAGGGAAGGCGGGCCCAGTCGGCGGTCATGGCGTCCTCGCTGGTCACCGCACGAATAGCCACCACATGACCATAGGTCCGGAAGTCGCCCATAACCCCCACGCTGCGTGTGTCGGTCAGGACAGCGAAGCTCTGCCACAGCTCCTGGTACAACCCCGCCGCCCTGATCTCATCCATGACAATCCAGTCGCAGCCTCGCAGCACCTTCAGCTTCTCGCGGGTGACCTCTCCGATGATGCGGATCGCCAACCCAGGGCCTGGGAAAGGCTGGCGGTACACCATCTCATCGGGCAGGCCCAAGGCCCGGCCAATCTCCCGTACCTCGTCTTTAAATAGGTATCGTAAAGGCTCCACCAGGCGTAGGCTCATGTTCTTGGGCAATCCGCCCACATTGTGGTGGGTCTTGATCTTTGCGGAGACGCTGCTCTCCTGGCTCTCGATAACGTCAGGGTACAGGGTCCCCTGCGCCAGGAAGTCCACCCGCTCCAGCTTTCGCGCCTCCTCCTCGAACAGCCGGATGAACTCCTCGCCGATGCCCTTGCGTTTCTCCTCGGGGTCGGTCACCCCTCTCAGTCGGGCCAGGAACCGGTCCTCGGCCTCCACGTACACCACCTTCACCCCCAGGTGCTGGGCCAGGGTCTTCAATACCCGCTCGGGCTCCTCCCTGCGCAGCAACCCGTTGTTCACGAAGATACACGTGAGCCGGTCGCCAATGGCCTTGTGGATCAGAGCGGCGGTCACCGCCGAGTCCACCCCCCCCGAGAGAGCGCAGATCACACTACCATCACCCACTGTGGCTTGGATCCTGGCGACGCTCTCGGCGATGACGTTGCCGGGGGTCCAACGTCCCTGGCACCCACAGATACGATAGAGGAAGTTCTGGAGGAGAAGCGTACCCTGAGGTGTGTGGACCACCTCCGGGTGGAACTGCAGGCCGATGACCCCCTGGTCGTTTCCCATGACCGCGATGGGAGAGTTTTCGGTGTAGGCCAGGGCATGGAACCCCGGGGGTGGCTGGGCGATGCGATCACCGTGGCTCATCCACACGGGAAGGGTAGGGGGTAGCCCATCGAAGAGAGGGCTCTCAATGGAGTTGCGATGGAGCACCGCGTGGCCGTACTCCCGCTTGGCGCCTGCGACCACAGAGCCACCGAGCTGGTGCGCCAGGGCTTGCATGCCGTAGCAGATGCCCAGAACCGGCAGGCGACGGTCAAAAACCCAGGCGGGCGCCAGAGGCGCCCCCTCCTCGTAGACGCTGGCAGGGCCCCCGGAGAGAATGACACCCCTGGGATTCAGCGGGGCAACCGTCTCCCACGGCGTGTCATGGGGAATGATCTCGCAGTAGACGTGGCACTCCCGCACCCTGCGGGCGATCAGGTGGCTGTACTGGGAGCCGAAGTCAATGACCAGGACGGTCTCGGGGTGGGCAGGAGGGAGCTCTTGGGCAGCGGCGACAGGCTCGGCCCGATCCTCCTTGGCGATCTCCAGGTAGGCGGAGACCTCCAGATCGTCGGTAGTGGCTATGCGGCGAGTCGCGGCGGCAGCGGGCTCCGGCGTCATGAGGGCCCCCAAAGGTACGCGGTGACTGAAGAATAACAGCCGTGCTATACTCAGTCAAGTAAAGAGCAGGGCGCCCTAGGGGCTCTTGGAGGCGTCTCCTGAAGACCACAACCGGCGGTCACGAATCTTCGGCGCCAGGCGTCCCCATGCCTCCTCCAGAATCGCATCAGACCCACGTCTATCCCGGCCCAATGAGTGCAACTGCAGGTACCCAGCAAATTAGGGAAGCCGTAGAGGTGCTCCGTCGCGGGGGGGTGATTGCCTTTCCCACCGACACCCTCTACGGCCTGGGGGCTTGGGCCTTCAGCCGTGAAGGTGTGGAGCGGACTTTTGTTATCAAGGGGCGACCGTCCTCCATGGCCCTTCCCCTCCTGTTGGCCGAGGCCTCCCAACTGGCCGATGTGGCGGCAGAGGTCCCCGAGGTGGCCTGGACCCTGGTTCGCCGGTTCTGGCCCGGCGCCCTGACCCTTGTGCTTCGCAAGTCGCCTGCCATCCCCGACCTGGTCACCGGAGGCGAGCCAACCGTGGCCGTTCGCATCCCCGACCACCCGGTGGCCCGAGAGCTGGTCAGGCTGCTGGGAGCGCCTATCACCGGCACCAGCGCCAACCGTACCGGGGCGCCGCCGGCCCGCACGGCCCAGCAGGTGATCGAGCAACTGGGCGACGCGGTGGACCTGGTGGTGGACGGGGGAGAGTGTCCCCTGGGAAGCCCCTCCACCGTGGTGGACTGCACCCAAGGGGCGCTGCGCATCCTCCGGGAGGGTGCCATCTCGCGGGAAGCCCTGGAAGAGGCCCTTGGTGCACCACTGTCAGCTACCAGATAGGCAGGGATGCCCTCCAGCCTTGCCCTGCCGGAAGGGGCGGGCGGTCGCCCGTAGCGAAGCTCAAAGAGGAGCCCCTGCAACCGTTGGAGGGCAGAGCAAGTGATGACCTCGGACCTCCCAGGCGTTTTTCTGAAACACCGCAGTGCCATCGAGGAGGCCTTGCGCCAGGTGGTGATGGGCGAAGCTGAGGCCGACAGGTCGCGACCCCGCATCCCCGCATCGGGGCCCCGTATGCTAATCGGAGCGGAGCACCAAAAGAAGGTGGGCGGGCGCCCCTCGCCCCTCTACCGCATGATGGAGTACCACCTGGGATGGACCGATGAAGGGGGCAGCGTAGAAGGAGCTTCAGGGGCTGAGCGGGTTCGTGCCACCCTGTGCCTCCTGGCCTGCGAGGCCCTCGGAGGCCACGTCCAAGCGGCGCTCCCCGCAGCCGCGGCGGTGGAGATGGTGCACAACTTCTGCCTCATTCACAACGATGTCCAGTACGGGTCGCCCGAGCGTCGCCACCGGCCCACCGTGTGGTGGGTCTGGGGGCCGGCCCAAGCCATTAACGCCGGCAATGGCATGCACACCCTGGCCCGCCTGGCCCTCCTAGACCTCCACAAGAGAGGCGTCCCATCGGCCAAGGTGCTCCAGGCCGTGGAGCTCCTGGACCACACTGCCCTGGAGGTGATCGAGGGGCAGGAGATGGACATCCGGTTCCAGGAGCGGGTGGACGTCAGCGTGGACAGCTATCTGCGCATGGCCCGCCTCAAGACGGGGGCCCTGATGGGGTGCAGCCTTCAGCTGGGCGCGTTGCTTGCCACCGACGACGCACCCGTCATCGCCGCCTTTGGCGAGGCAGGCCGCAAGCTGGGCGTGGCTTTCCAGATCCGCGACGACATCCTGGACCTCTGGTCCACCACCCGGGGGCCTGAAGCCATGCCACCCGGCGACATCCTCAGCAAGAGGCGGGCCCTGCCCGTGGTGTACGCTATGGAGCAGGCCGACGTGCACCTTCGGCGGCAATTGGGTATCCTCTACCAGAAGCGGGTGCTGGAGCCGACTGATATGCCCCAGGTGCTCGCCCTCCTGGACCAGGTGCAGGCCAGGGAGTACGCCCAAAAGAAAGCGGAGGAGATCTCTACCGAGGCCATCAAGGAGCTGGAGGAGGTCGTGCCCTCAGGCACTGACTTGAGGGAGCTCAGAGCGGCGGCCAGCTTCTTGGAGACACGGACGGGATAGTCCAGTCGTAGGAGGAGGCATTGGCAAAGAGGACGGTCCGGGACATCACCGTCGAGGGGGGAAAAGTGCTCTTGAGGGTGGACTACAACGTCCCCTTTACGCCGGGCGCCGCCCACATCGCCGACGACAGCCGCCTTCAAGCGACCCTGCCCACCCTTCGCTACCTCCTGGAGAATCGGGCCGCCGTGGTGCTCTGCTCCCATCTGGGACGGCCAGGGGGCAAGGTAGTGGAGGAGCTTCGCCTCAAACCTATTGCCGAGCGCCTTGAATCCCTCCTTGGCAGGCCAGTGGGCTACGTTCAGGATTGCATCGGCCCTCACGCCAGGCAGGCCGCTGATCGCCTCCAGCCTGGCCAGGTGCTCCTGCTGGAGAACCTGCGCTTCCACCCAGAGGAGGAGCGGAACGACTCCGCCTTTGCCCGGGCCCTGGCATCCCTGGCAGACCTCTACGTCAACGATGCCTTCGCCGCCGCCCACCGTGCCCACGCCTCCATCGAAGGGGTGCCCCACCACCTTCCGGCGGTGGCGGGCTTTCTCATGGAGCGGGAGCTTGCGATGCTGGGGCAGGTGCTCCACACCCCCAAGCGTCCCCTGGTGGCCATCCTCGGGGGAGCCAAGGTCGGCGACAAGATTGGCGTGCTGGAGAACCTCCTGGGCCGGGTGGACGCCCTGCTGATAGGGGGTGGCATGGCCGCTACCTTTCTCAAGGCCCAGGGTTGCAGGGTAGGGGCCTCGCCGGTCGAGGAGGACCGCCTGGGATTTGCCCGGGCCTTGTTCCGGAAGGCCCAGGCGCGGGGGATTCCCCTGGTGGCCCCGGTGGACGTCGTGGTGGCCTCGGCCTTCGCCGCCGATGTCCCACATCGGATGGTGCCCGTAGACCAGGTGCCCGAAGGGTGGCTCATCCTGGATGTGGGTCCAGGCACCATCGAGACGTTCAAGAGCCGACTGCAGCGGGCCGGGACGGTGTTCTGGAACGGCCCCCTGGGGGTGTTCGAGTTTCCCGCCTTCGCCGAGGGGACCAAGGCCCTCGCCCGCCTCTTGGCCAGCCTCAAGGAGGCCACCACCATCGTGGGCGGCGGCTCCACGGCGGAGGCGGTCCACGAACTGGGTTTGGAGGGTGCCATGAGCCACGTGTCCACGGGCGGCGGCGCCTCATTGGAGTTCCTCGACGGGCGGGTGCTCCCCGGCGTGGCCGCCCTCCTGGATAAAGAGAGCTAGCAGGGTGATGAACAACCCTTACGACCATCCCCCTTTCCCCCTTCCTGGCCAGGAAGGGGGTGGGAATTATATTTGGGGGGACACCCCCATACCCCCGGCAGAGGGGCTGTGCCCCTCTGCGCTTCCCTTGTTCACCATCCTGCTAGGAGGTTGCTTTAGCCTACCATGATTGACCTCCCCGGCATCCAAGAGCTTTGCCAGCAGACCCCTTCCAAAATCCTGTTTCTCGTGGTGGACGGGCTCGGGGGCCTGCCCCACTCGGAGACGGGCAAGTCCGAGTTGGAGGTGGCCTATCTCCCCAACCTGGACCGTCTAGCCCAGCAGAGCGCCTGTGGCCTCACCACGCCGGTGCTGCCCGGCATCACCCCTGGGAGCGGGCCGGGGCACCTGGCCCTCTTCGGTTACGACCCCCTGAAGCACCAGGTGGGCCGGGGCGTCCTGGAGGCCCTGGGCATTGGGGTCGAGGTCCGGCCAGGCGACGTGGCCGCTCGGGGCAACTTCTGCACCGTGGACTCTGAGGGCGTCCTGGTGGACAGGCGGGCGGGGCGCATCTCCACCACGGAGAGCGCTCCCCTTTGCCGCCGTCTGGACGCCCTTCGTGTTCCTGGGTTAGGGATTCACGTCCATCCAGTGCGAGACCATCGGTTCGTGCTGACGCTGCGGGGCGAGGGGCTTGCCGAGGAGGTCAGCGAGACGGACCCCCAGCGGGTAGGTGTGCCCCCTCTGGAGGCCCAGGCCCTGACGCCTCGAGCGGAGAGGACCGCCCGGGCCCTTCGAGAGTTCGTGGCCCAGGCCCGAGAGGTCCTCAGCAGGGAGGAGCGGGCCAACATGGTGCTCCTCAGAGGGTTCTCCCAGATCCCCGTCCTCCCTTCTATGGGGGAGGTGTATCGTCTCAACCCCGCCGCCATCGCCGCCTACCCCATGTACCGGGGCCTGGCGCACCTTGTCGGCATGCAGGTGCTGGCCACCGGCGCTACCTTCCAGGACGAGCTTTCCACCCTGCGCCACCACTACCAGGCCCATGACTTCCTCTTTCTGCACTACAAGCCCGCCGACGCTGCGGGGGAGGACGGCGACTTTCCGGCCAAGGTGCAGGCGCTGGAGGAGCTGGACCGCTTCATCCCCCAGCTCGAGGAGCTGGCGCCCGACGTGCTGGTGGTGGCCGGGGACCACTCCACCCCCGGAGTCATGGCAAGCCATAGCTGGCATCCCGTGCCCCTGCTTGTTAACTCGCGGTGGACCAGGGGCGAAGGCGTCCCCAGGTTCACCGAGAGGGCCTGCGCCTCTGGCTCCCTGGGGCGCATTCCAGCCACCAACGTCATGCTCCTGGCCCTGGCCCAGGCGGGCAAGCTGGCTAAGTTCGGGCCCTAGCAGGGCGTGCCAAAGACCAGGCCAAGGTAGGGGAGAGGCATGCCTTGCCCCCACAGGAGATGAGATCGCTCACTCTGAGGGGCTGGAGGGTTTGTACTCTCTCCCCCAATGGGGGAGAGAGTTAGAGTGAGGGGGAGGCTGAAATACCTCCAGATCCCCGATGGAATCGGGGCCGCCACCCTCACCCTGACCCTCTCCCTCTGTGAGGGAGAGGGAGTTTCTCCACGAGCCTCTGAGCGTGTCAAAGGGTGCACATTCTGAGTTGGAGGTAGCGCCATGCCCACACCCGTGGTAGCCGGCAACTGGAAAATGAACACCACCGTGGCCGAGGCCGTGGCCCTGGCCTCGGACATGAAGGATGACCTCCACCGCATTCGAGGCTTGGAGAAGCTCCTGTGCCCGCCCTTCGTCTCCCTTGGGGCGGTCAGGAACATCGTCTACGGCTCCTCCATCAGGCTGGGGGCCCAGAACATGCACCACGAGGACCGGGGGGCCTTTACGGGGGAGGTCTCGCCCCTCATGGTCAAGGAGCTGTGCGACTACATCATCCTGGGCCACTCGGAGCGCCGCCACCTGCTTCACGAGGACGATGACCTGGTCGGCAGGAAGGTCAAGGCAGCTTTTCGAGTAGGCCTACGCCCCATCCTCTGCGTGGGTGAGCGCCTGGAGGAGCGCCAGGCAGGGCAGGCGGAGGCCGTGGTGACCCGCCAGCTACGAGCTGCTTTAGAGGGAGTCGTAGTGCCTGGTGGCCTGGTCGTCGCCTACGAGCCGGTCTGGGCCATCGGGACGGGCGTAGCGGCCACCCCCCAGGACGCCAGCGCCGTTATGGGGGTGATAGGAGGCCTGCTGAGGCAGCGCTTTGGCCCCGCCGCCGAGGAGGTGCCCCTCCTGTACGGGGGCAGCGTCACCGCCGCCAACGTGGCGGAGTTCGTCTGTCTACCGAGCATCCACGGCGTGCTGGTGGGCGGCGCGAGTCTTCGCGCCCAGGAGTTCCTGGAGATTGCGCGGCAGACGGCGCGTGTTAAGGGCGGGGGCTCTCAATAGGTCCTCATGCGTTTCCCTGACCACACCCCCCTCCTCGCCATCGTGGGCCCCACGGCCGTGGGCAAAAGTGCCCTCGCCATAGCCTTGGCCAGGGCCTTTGAGGGCGAGATCGTCAACGCCGACAGCCGTCAGGTGTACCGCCTCATGGACATCGGCACCGCCAAGCCGACCGCCGAGGAGCGGGAGCAGGCGCCGCACCACCTGCTGGACCTGGTGGACCCCGACCAGGGGTTCAGCCTGGCCCTGTTCCTGGAGCACGCCACCCAGGCCATAGAGGCCATTCACCAGCGGGGCCACCTTCCCATCCTGGTGGGCGGCACGGGCCAGTACGTCTGGGCCCTCCTGGAGGGGTGGCAAGCCCCGGCGGTGCCTCCCGATCCTGGCTTGCGGCAATCCCTAGAGGCCCAGGCCCAGCTTGATGGAGCGCCCGCCCTCTACACGCGCCTCCAGGCGCTCGACCCGGAAGCCGCCGCCATCATCCACCCTCACAACCTCCGCCGCATCATCCGCGCCTTGGAGGTATACGACGCCACGGGGGTGCTGTTTTCACGGCAGCGCCGCAGGTCGGCTCCTGCTCATCGCAGCCTGATCCTGGGCCTTTCCCTCCCCCGGGAAGAGCTGTACCAGCGAATTGACCAGCGGGTCGAGCGCGCGGTGGGGCAGGGGTGGGTAGGGGAGGTACAGAACCTGCTCCAGATGGGCTTCTCCCCCGACCTTCCGGCCCTATCCAGCCTGGGCTACCGCGAGCTGGGAAGCCATCTGCGGGGCGAGGCGTCCCTAGAAGAGGCAGTCGACCACATCAAAAAGGCGACGCACCGCTATGCCCGCCGCCAGGGGGCCTGGTTCCGCAGGAGCGATCCTCGCATCCACTGGTTGGAGGCGGGTCCCACGCTCTACGAGGAGGCCCCCACCCTCGTGGCGGCGTTTCTCGCCGAAGGTGCAGGCCCCTATGGTACAATAGAGCCCGCCCAAGGCACCCGTACGAGCAGAGAGCGAAGCTGAATCCACCCAAAGGAACCCCGATCATGCGCTTCACAAAGCTCCACGGAGCAGGCAACGACTACCTCGTCATAGACGGCAGGGGCCTGGAACACGACTGGGCCGCCGTGACCCGCCGTATCACCGAGCGTCACTTCGGCGTGGGCTCTGACGGCCTGCTGGTGGTGGCCGCCTCCCGCGTGGCCGCAATCCGGATGCGTGTCTTCAACCCCGACGGTTCCGAGGCGGAGATGTCCGGCGACGGCATTCGCTGTTTCACCAAGTACGTGGTGGACCGGGAGATCGCCAAGCTGGAAGGGGGCGTTCTGAAGGTCGAGACGGGGAACGGGGTACGCCCGGTCGTTCCCATCCGGGAGCATGGAAGGGTGACGGGGGCGCGGGTGGACATGGGCAAGCCGAGGCTCCGCCCCGAGGAGGTGCCCGTCCTCCTGCCCCCAGGGGTGAACGTGGAGGGTCCTCTGGTGGACTACCCCCTCCTGCTGGAGCGCCAGGCGGTGGCCGTGACGTGCGTCTCTATGGGGAACCCCCACGCCGCCACCTTCATCGAGGATCCGGTGGCCCAGTTCCCGCTGCACACCCTGGGGCCTCAGGTGGAGCACCACCCCCTCTTCCCCAATCGCGTCAACTTTGAGGTGGTGAACGTCCTGGGCCCGGGAAAGCTCAGGATGCGCACCTGGGAGCGAGGCACGGGGGAGACCCTGGCCTGCGGCACGGGGGCCTGCGCCGTGGCCGTGGCGGCCCGCCTCAAGGGGCTGGTCCAGGGCGAGGTGGAGATTGAGCTCCTGGGTGGGGTTTTGAAGGTGGCCTGGGACGGGCAGGGCCCCGTGTGGTTGGAGGGCCCCGTGGAGGAGGTGTTTGAGGGGGAGTGGCGGGAGTAGCAGCCAACATCGCAAGGAGAGGACGATGCGCTTTGCCCAGCGGATCCAGAAGCTTCAGCCTTACCTCTTCGTAGAGATCAGCCGCAAGATCGCCGAGAAGCGCGCCAGGGGCGAGGACGTTATCACCTTCGCCATCGGCGACCCCGACCTTCCGACGCCTCCTCACATCCTTCAGCGGCTATGGCAGGCTTCCCAGAACCCCGCCAACCACCGCTACCCCGAGTCCGAGGGCCTTCCGACGTTCCGCCGCGCCATCGCCCAGTGGTACGAGGGGCGGTTCGGGGTGAAGCTGGACCCTAATAAAGAGGTGCTGCCCCTCATCGGCGCCAAGGAGGGGATAGGGCACGTGGCCCTCTGCTTCATTGACCCGGGTGACATCGCCCTGGTGCCCGACCCCGGCTATCCCGTCTACGCCGTGGGCACCATGTTCGCCGGAGGGGAGCCCTACGTCCTGCCCCTCTTGGAGGAGAACCACTGGCTGCCCGACCTGGACGCCATCCCCCCCCAGGTGGCGAGGGACGCCAGGGTGCTGTGGCTGAACTACCCCAACAACCCCACGGGCGCTGTGGCCGGGCTGGACTTCTTCGAGCGGGTGGTGGCCTTCGCCAAGCGGTACGATGTCGCCGTGCTCCACGACGCCCCCTACAGCGAGGTTGCCTACGACGGCTATCGTCCCGCGAGCTTCCTCCAGGCGCCCGGGGCCAAAGAGGTGGGCATGGAGTTCCATTCCCTCTCCAAGAGCTACAACATGACGGGCTGGCGGGTGGGAATGGCCGTGGGCAACGCCGACATGGTCAACGCCCTCATGCGGGTGAAGTCGAACCTGGACTCGGGAATCCCCCAGGCCATCCAGGAGGCGGCCATCGAGGCGCTGACGGGGCCCCAGGACTGCATCCAGGAGCATAACGCCATCTACCAGCGCCGGCGGGACCGGCTGGTGGCGGCCCTGACGCGACTGGGGCTGCGGTGCGTTCCTCCCAGGGCCAGCCTCTACGTGTGGGCGCGGGCGCCTCAGGGGTACACCTCGGCCCAGTTCGCCACCATGCTGCTGGAGGAGAAGAGCATCGTGGTCACGCCGGGCTCTGGGTACGGGCAGCACGGCGAGGGGTACATCCGCCTCTCCCTCACCCTCTCCGACGCCGACCTGGAGCGTGGCCTGGCCCGCCTGGAGGGGTGGAAGATCCCACCACGACAATGATTGCTTAGTCCCGGATGGAGATCACCTTGAGGAAATACATTCCCAGAGTTTGGCAATGAGTAGAAATGCCCTCATCGGTTACAGTCTGGGCCTCCTGGGAGTCGTAGCAATTGGGATAGCGATCCTGTTTCCCAAGATATTTGCTAGTGATGCTTACAAGGCCGTCACAGCGGTACAGGCGAATGATTCTGGCGAAAACGTGCCATTAGCAGAAGGCACCTGGACAATATTGCAAGAGCTCTCGTTAGTTACCAACAAGGCAGGCTATGTCCACCTGAGCGCATATGGAGGTGAGCCAGTAGCCACTTTGCTTCCAAACGATTCATGGCGGTTTTCCAGTTCCTTGACGCTGGTTGGCATTGGCGCTGCTCGTGAAGGCAAGCCGCTGTCACCGGTCACGTTCGACACAGGTTGCTGCGGGGATCGTCCCCGCTCATACCGTGATAGCGCCTACTATGTTGGTGCTGTGTATCGAATAGAGGAGCCAGGGACATATCGGTACACTGTCTACGCTTGGGCCCATGGAAACGCGGATGGTATCACCTCCATACGCCCAGGCGATTTTGTGGCGATGTTTCTCCCTGACTAGGTTTAGGAGGCCGCCATCCTTAAAGGCACGGTTGCGACGGCGACCCCTCACGGATCACTGGTCAACACCTCCCTCAGCCTCGACGTCAGGTCTGGCCGCAGCAAGTTCGCGTGCTGTCCACAGAGGCCCGCGCTGCCTTCCCAACCCCCCAATCCATTCTTCAACGCCTGTTCTTCTGGAAGAAGCCGCAGGGCGTCGACATGGCGGGGCCGGAGCACGCGAAAGTGGCGGTGGTCCAGCGTCGCCAGCTTCGGTTCGTTAAGCCGCTCGACAACTGCAAGGACCGCGGCGTCCACAAAGCCGATGTCGGCATCAGCGTAACGGTCGCAAAGCTCGCGGATGCGCCGGTAGTCCTCGGGCCTCAGTTCCTCCACGCGAAAGGCGCTAACCAGGATATCGTCCAGGAAGGTGAGGAACACGCCCGGATGCATCCGAACGTGCACCCAGTAGTCCACCTCCGCCAGGACGGGGGCTGGGATGACTAAAGGCTCGCTTGTTTCCTCGATGAGCCTGCGGCACACGCCGTGATCAGCATCATTTCGGTCGAGGGAAGCGTACAGTGGTCCCGTATCCAGAATCAGCGCCACGAGCGCGGCTCCGCACGCTGTTCACCCGCAAGACGGGCGGTGTCCGAGTGGCCGGAGGCCCCTATGCTCAAGCTTCGCGGCCGCGGGCGGTAGCCCTTGGTCTTCTCTACCAAGGCCTCTCGAACGAGGGCGGCCATGGACGTGCCCCGCTCCGCAGCGATGACCCGCAGGCGCTGGAGCAATTCGTCAGGGAGAGAGATCGTCGTGCGTTCCATGCCATCCTGATAGCATGAGTGATGCTATCAGGGTCAATCATCCTTGAAGCGCACACGGGTAGAGCGCCTGTGCGATAATGAGACCTGAACTTGAAGTCCCAAGGAGCCAGCCATTCCCAAAGGTACGGTGGCAACCTCTTCGACTGAGCGAGCCCTCCTGGTGGGCGTGGCCCCAAAGGGCGGCGGGGAGATCTGGTCCATCGAAGAGTCGCTGGATGAGCTGGGCCAACTGGCCAGGACCGCCGACGCCCAGGTGATGGGGACCCTTTCCCAACGGGGGACCCGGACCGCTGCCTACTACGTGGGCAAGGGCAAGCTCCAGGAGCTGAAGGAGCAGGTGGCGGAGCTGGGGTGCACTACGGTCATCTTCGACGACGAGCTGACCCCCACCCAGCAGCGGAACCTGGAGGAGGCGCTGCCGGTGAAGGTCATTGACCGGACGGCCCTCATCCTGGACATCTTCGCCCGCCATGCCCGCACCCGAGAGGGCGCCCTCCAAGTGCAGTTGGCCCAGCAGGAGTACCTCCAGCCGCGCCTGGCGGGCCAGTGGTCGCACCTGGAGCGCCTGGGAGGCGGCATCGGCACCCGGGGCCCCGGCGAGAGCCAGATCGAGACGGACCGGCGCCTGATTCGAACGGGCATTCAGAGGCTCAAGAGGGAGCTTGAGGAGGTGCGCCAGCGCCGGGCCTTTTCTCGCGACCGGCGGAAGGTCACGGGCGTCCTCGTGGTGTCCATCGTGGGGTACACCAACGTGGGCAAAAGCACCCTTTTCAACGCCCTCACCAGGGCGGCGGTGCCCGTGCAGGACAAGCTCTTTTCGACCCTGGACCCAGTGACGCGTCGCATCCTCCTTCCCGACGGGCAGTACGCCTTGTTCACCGACACGGTGGGATTCATCCAGAAGCTGCCGTCGCGGCTGGTGGCTGCCTTTCGGGCCACCCTGGAGGAGCTCCAGTCGGCGGACCTCCTGCTGCACGTTGTGGACATCACTCATCGCCACGCCGACCACCAGACCCAGGAGGTCAACAGGGTCCTCGAGGAGATGGATCTCGCGAGCCGTCCCAGGCTCTCGGTGCTTAACAAGGTAGACCTCCTGGTGGTGCAGGACGGCGAGGATGGAGGCCAGGCCGCGCCGGCGGACCTCATGAACGGCGATCCCACGACAGTGCTGGTCTCGGCGGCCAAGCGGTGGGGCCTTCAGGAGTTGCTGCAGCGTATCGCCGAGACGCTAGGGGAGATCAGGGTGGCGAGGCAGGGCAGCCCCAGGAGATCGCTGCGAGGTCTTCCCTCCTCAGCGTCGCCCTATAGCAGTTATGTCAACTAGAGTATTTGGCATCTTTCCTGGGCTTCTATGGGCGCTCCGCCTCAGCTCCGCCGATCACCAACCCCGTGCTACAATAAGTCGAGCTGCGTCCGTCTCGTAGACTTGTAGCCTCTCCCTTGGAGTTATCCCATGTCACAGATCCCGTACGTCCCGTTGGGGCGCTCTCGGATCGTCGTTCTTTTATCGGCCCTGCTTCTGGTGGCTGCGGTGAGCCTCTCCTGCAACCTGCTGCCAGGCCTGCCAAGCCCCCAAAGCGGGACACTCACCCCAGACGTCTACTCTTCCCCTCCCAAGGACACACCCACGGAGGTCAAGGCCATCTGGGAGGTGTGGAACACCCTCGTCAACGAGCACGTGGACAAGGACAAGTTGGACCGCCAGAAGCTCAAGGAGGCGGCCATCAAGGGCATGCTGGACTTGGTCAACGATCCCCACACCTCCTACCTGAGCCCCGAGACCTATCGTTTGGAGGCCAGCACCTTCACGGGTGGTTTTGAAGGCATCGGCGCCGAGGTCACCTTCAGGAATAACCGGCCCATCATCGTGGCGCCGATGCCTAACTCGCCCGCCAAGGCGGCAGGCATCCGCCCCGGGGACATCATTCTCACCATCGACGGGGTGAGCACCGAGGGCAAGAGCCTGGCGGACGCCATACTGCGGATCCGTGGACGTAAAGGCACCTCTGTTACTCTTGAGGTGCGCCACTTGGCGGAGACAGAGCCGGTGGCGATCACCATCACCCGGGGGGCCATCTCCCTCCAGAGCGTCTCCTCCGACGTCCTGGCGGGGAACATCGGGTACGTGCGGATCGAGGCGTTCAACAGCAACACCAACGAGAGCCTCATAGGGATATTGAAGGAGATGAAGGCTCAGGGAGTGGTGGGCCTTGTCCTTGACCTGAGGGACAACCCCGGCGGCCTGGTGAGCTCCACCGTGGACGTGGCGAGCCAGTTCCTACGCGAGGGGCTGGTCCTCTACGAAGTGACGGGGCGAGGCGTGCGCACCAACCTGGAGGTTAAGGGGAACCCCCTGATACCGGATACCCCTCTCGTCGTCCTGGTCAACCGGTTCAGCGCCAGCGGCAGCGAGGTGCTGGCCGGGGCCCTGCAGGACCAGGGGCGCGCCTTGCTGGTGGGCACCCGTACCTTTGGTAAAGGCAGCGTGAACCTGCTGCGAGGCCTTAGCGATGGCGGGGGCATCTACTACTCCTTCGCCCGCTGGTACACCCCCAATGGCCGCCTTATCGAGGGGGATGGCCTGCAGCCTGATGTGGAGGTGCCCGGCAACCCCGGCCCGAAGGGGGACCCGCAGGTGGACAAGGCGCTGGAGCTCATCAAGGAGCGTCTTGCCGTGGTCGCTGCTCCTTAGCAGGATGTTGAATGAGGGGAGTGCAGAGGGGAGAAGCCCCTTTGCAGGGGCCTGGGGGTGTCCCCCAGATATAATCCCCACCCCCCTTCCTGGCCAGAAAGGGGGAATGGGGGATGGGCGAAAGGGTTTTTCATCACCCTGTGATGGGTAAATCAATGGCAAAGATACCGCCGCGCCAGAAGCCCAAGACCGATGCCAAGCCCCCTGTGTTCCAGACCATCGCGGTGAATCGGAGGGCTCGCTTCGAGTATGACGTGTTGGAGACGGTGGAGGCCGGCCTCTCGCTCATGGGCACCGAGATTAAGGCCATCCGCGAGGGGCGCGTGAGCATCCAGGAGGCTTACGCCCGGCCTGAGGGGGGGGAGCTGCTGCTCCTGAACTGCCACATCCCCCCCTACTCCGCAGGCAACGTCCACAACCACGACCCTCTGCGCCCTCGCAAGCTCCTCCTCCACCGCGAGGAGATAGTCGCCCTCATCGGCAAGGTGTCCCAAAAGGGCTACACCCTCATTCCCCTTCGTCTCTACATCAAGGGGCACTGGGCCAAGGTGGACCTGGGACTTTGTCGCGGGCGCAAGCTCTATGACAAGCGGGAGGTCACCGCCCGCCGCGAGGACGAGCGGGAGATGGCCCGAGAGTTGAAGAGTCGGCGGTAGTGCCCCTGCTCAAGGCGCCTTCACCTGGACGATACCTGATGGGTAAAGTCCCGTTCGAGCCACCAATTCAGCTTGGGAACAGGTTGAGTCCCGACACATCGGGATTGAGCGTTGATGGTTCTTTCGGAGCGGTATGGGGAACCCTTTCTTGTAAGAAAGGGTTCCCCATAAGCCCTTCCCCAAAGAAATCTCCTTCTTTATGGGTAGAGTAGAATAGCCCCGTGCTTTCGATCTTCGTCAACGTCATCCTGCCCGTCTACCTGGTGGTCGCCCTTGGGATGGCCCTGCACCGCTGGAAGAGGCCGCCCACGGCCCCAATCAGCCTTTTGGCCCTGAACCTTTTCAGCCCTGCCCTGGTCTTCGTCTCCATGGCCAATTCCGACTTCGGCAGCGCCGTCTTCGCCCGCACTACGGTCTTTGTCTTCTTGCTGGCTGGGGCGAGCCTGGCGCTGGCGTGGATTGTGGCCCGCGCCCTGCGCGTCGACCGGCCCACCGAGAGCGCCATGCTTCTGGGGTCGGCATTCATGAACGTGAACAACCTGGGGTTGCCGGTGACTCAGTTCGCCTTCGGCCAGGGGGCCCTGGAGCGGGCGGTGGTCTTCTTCGTCATTCAGGCTTCATTGACCTGGTCGGTAGGCGTCTACATCGCAGCCCGCAGCTCCACGGTTGGCTGGAGGCCTCTGCTAGGGGTTTTCGGGCTTCCGACCACCTACGCGGCTCTGGCTGGGGCTCTGGTCGGCGTGTTCCATCTGACCGTGCCCGGGCCCGTCATGAAGCCCCTGGAACTGCTTTCGGCGGCGGCCATCCCAACCATGCTGGTGGTCCTGGGCTTCCAACTCTCCAGCGGCGCCCTCCATGAGGTGTGCAACGTGACTGCGGTGGTGCTGCTCAGACTGGTGGCCTCGGCGGCCCTCGCGTTCCCGCTCAGCCTGCTGGTGGGAGCCACGGGGCTGGACCGCAAGGTGATGATCGTCCTGGCTGCCATGCCCACCGCGGTGTTCGCCAGCCTTTTGGCCACAGAGTTCAACGCCAATCCGAGGTTGGTCAGCTCCGTCGTCGTGGCGTCCTCTGCAGCCGCTATCCTCACTTTGGCCGTAGTCATCCGCTTGGTGCAGGGGATCGGGTAGCGGTGGCGGGAGACAGCCTGGGTGGTGAAGAGGTGGTAGCAGGGGGCCCCTGCCTTACCCGCCTGTCCTCAAAGCATGGTATACTCCTCAGTACAGGGCAAGGTTGCCAATGATCCGTGGGGACGCGTGGGTTTGACAGGGGACCGTCCCGCAGGGATGGCAGGCCGAGGTGCCATCGCCCTCGTAAATCAGGTGGCAAATAAGTAACTGGCAACCAACAGGTAGCCCTGGCCGCCTAACGGGCGGCCACGTCCTTGCCCGCCTCTCCTCGAGGGTGGGCGAAGGGCGCAACACATCGAGGTGCCGTTTCCCTAGACGCCGATAAGCGGGAGCGAAAGATCCATCGGCTGGCCCTCCCCCGCCCCTGCCGGACGGGACAAGGGAGGGCGAGAAAACAACGACCGGACAAGCCTGTAGTCATCCCCTAGGGAATCTTCTGGACGGGGAGTTCGACTCTCCCCCGTCTCCACCACAAACACGGCCCGAGAGCCCCCGGACATTCGTCTGGGGGCTTCTGCTTTGCTCCTTCAGCGTCGTTCGGAGGCTCCTGGACCAAGGTCACCCCTGACCCCTCCTTGGTGGTTGCAACGGCGAACAAGGGTCGGAAGGCGGGCTTGGGCCTGATGGCCCCTACCCGCTTCTCCTCCACAGTGTTCACGTACGCCGCCTCCAGCGTGGTGAAGGGGAGTTGCCGCCGCTCTCCGACGGTGGCCACTTCCCAGTGTCGTTGGTCTACGATTTGGTCAGTAGGCAACAGGTCGTGGGAAATGTCAGCGAGAGGGTGTCGATGGGCCCCGCTGCGCGAGGCGCCGTAAGCGCATGGCTTGCTCTAAGGTGATAGAATGGGCGCATTGCAAAGGGACGAGGGCCCGCCATACTATCCACCTTGCGAACTGCACCACCCCCATGCTGACCGTCACGGAAAACGCTAATAGAGGAGATGCAACGCACCCTGGGGCGAACCAGCCTTGCGCTAGATAAACACCTCAGGCTGGCCATGCCACCGGTGTGGACAGGGGAAGGCGACTTCGGGATCGTCATCGACGGAGAAGGAGAGCGTGATCATGTGGTGACCTTCCAGGGCCTGGTCCTCCTGCTCGTGGACGCCGACCTGGCGGAGCGATTGTCAAATTCGGTGTTGGACTTCAAGGCCCCCCCTTGCGGAGGGGGATTTACTCTGGACGTTTACTAAGCGTCCCTGGTGTATGTCCTGCCCTTCCTTTTCGTCTGAGATTCCAGGAGCAGTACCCTCGCTAAGCCACCTGTTTGAATTTTTGGGGTCCACCTCACTGGAATGCCCTGCCTGAGCTGAGACGTGCCCAGCATGGTGATAGGGGGAAAGGTCTCCTTGGGTCATAACCCTGCCGGAGAGCGTCTTCGAGGCGTTGGTGCTCATCCCGGTCTGTAGGCCCGTCCACTTGCACCTGCCCTAAACGGCGCAGGGAGCGGCATCAATGAGCAGTAACCTGACGGCAGAACACCTTCGCCAGGCGATTCATCACACCATTGCGAGCAATAGCATCGTTGTCAATCAGTGGCTGGCAAATGAGCC
Source organism: Dehalococcoidia bacterium (assembly GCA_009692865.1). Lineage (GTDB taxonomy): Bacteria > Chloroflexota > Dehalococcoidia > Lucifugimonadales > SHYH01. Next base: position 2,022 of record SHYH01000005.1, on the reverse strand, counting down.
TGGGAACTGGGGGTTCCTGGCCGGCAAGGCGGTGCTGGCTTGCCGTGATCAGGTCGGTAGGAGATTGACCGACCTGGAGCGGCGAATGGTGTGGCAAGAGCTTTGGAACGCCTTGACTGAGCTGAGGCTGGCCCAGCGTGGTGGCAGAGAGGAAGGTCTCCTTGGGTCATAACGCTACTGGGAGGCCTCTTCGAGACGTTGGACCTGAGCCTGGGCCGTGGCGGTTTGGCACGGCCTGAGCTATCATAGGGCGAAAGTGCCAAGGTGGGGTGATGAACGCTAAGGATCTCCGCAAGAAGCTTACCCCTATCCAATACCATGTGACCCAGGAGAAAGGGACGGAGCCCCCGTACACCGGGGAGTATTGGAACAATCACGACAAGGGAACCTACCGGTGTATCTGCTGCGATGTACCACTGTTCTCCTCGAACTCCAAGTTTGATTCACGCACCGGCTGGCCGAGCTTCTGGGAGGTTGTGCCATCAGGGCCGGTGCGGGAGGAAACCGATCTCAGCTTGGGCATGGAGAGGACGGAGGTGGAGTGCGCGAGTTGTGGCGCCCACCTTGGGCATCTGTTCCCAGACGGTCCACGGCCCACCGGCCTGCGATACTGCATCAATTCGGCGTCATTGAGACTCGACAAAGGTGAGACCAAGTCGGCCGGTTGAGTGGGTGAATGAACCATAGGATAGGTAAGCCAAGAAAACAGAGGGGTGGCTCGGAGGAATGAGCATGCTGGATTACAGAGCGAACACGGTTCTGTTAACAAGAAGCTACAAAGTGGTGGGCACACGACCGGTTCGTCCCGACGGCACCGATAAGGTGACGGGCCGGGCGAAGTACGGGGCAGACGTTCAGATCGCAGGACTGTTGTATGGGAAGGTCCTGCGGAGCCCGCACGCCCATGCATGGATCAAGCGGATTGACACCAGCAAGGCCGAGGCCCTTCCAGGCGTGAAGGCAGTGGTCACTAACCTGGACCTGCCAGACGTGCCGGCGGGACCCGTCAGCTACGGGGAGTCGTACCAGTTAGTCCCCCACACCTTCATGTACGAAAAGTACCTGGCCAAGGACAAGGTGGTGTACAAGGGCCATCCCGTGGCTGCCGTGGCTGCAACGAGCATCCACATCGCCGAAGAGGCCCTGGGCCTGATTGAGGTGGAGTACGAGGTGTTGCCCCCGATCATGGACCCGCTAGAGGCCATGAAGGACGGCGCACCCCTCCTGCACGACACCGTGACCACCCGGGAGATGGGGAACGACACAGGTAAGAAGAGCAACGTGGCGGCCCACCAGCAGGTCATCATAGGGGATAGTGAGAAGGGCTTCAAAGAGGCTGACATCGTCATCGAGCGGGAGTTCCGCACCTCTCCGGTGCACCCAGGCTACATCGAGCCCCAAAACGCCACGGCCCTGTGGGACGCCGACGGGCACATCTCCATGTGGTCCAGCAACCAGGGGGCGTTCACCGTCAGGCAGCAGGTCGCCAACTTCTTTAGTGTGCCTGTTTCCCGGATCACGGTGATGCCGGTGGAGATTGGGGGAGGGTTTGGAGGGAAGGTCACTGTATACCTGGAGCCTCTTGCTGCCCTCCTGTCCCGCAAGGCTGGACACCACCCTGTCAAGATGGTGATGACGCGGCAGGAGGTGCTTGAGACCACCGGACCTACCTCCGGCTCCTTTATGCGGGTCAAGATGGGCGCCACGAAGGATGGGCGTATCACGGCGGTCCAGGCCTTTCTGGCCTATGAGGCGGGGGCCTATCCCGGTTCGCCCATGGGCGGCGCGGTTCGCACCATGTTCGCTCCCTACCGCCTCGACAATGTGCACATCGACGCCTACGACGTGCTGGTCAACAAGCCCAGGGTAGGGCCCTACCGGGCGCCCGGGGTCACCAACGCCTCCTTTGCCGTCGAGACCATCGTGGACGAGATCTGCGAGAAGATCGGCATGGACCCCATAGCGTTCCACGAGAAGAACGGGATCAAGGTGGGCGACCGGAAATCGGACGGCACGCCGATG